>NC_017167.1:2499238-2811643 GCF_000219875.1 Alicyclobacillus acidocaldarius subsp. acidocaldarius Tc-4-1 | reverse complement strand
CGCGCAAACGTTTGTTACCATCGAATCGATCCCGCGCTCACGCTGACGCCCCCTGCTTCCCGATAAGCTGCAAAGCGTCCCGTTCTGCAATTCATGGACAAATGTCCACTTCTCGCTTCCTGCTTCCACGACCCATGACTAGCAGCCCAAGGCCGCCCCGCCAGAGGGATCTCCACAGGCGTCACTTCCCGCGGAACTCGCGGTACCAATTCTCAAAAGATTTTTCGCTGCGTTGATGTCGCGGTCATGCCGCGTGCTGCACGCCGGGCACGTCCACTCCCGCACCGACAATGGCAGCTCGCTTATCACGTACCCGCACGCCGAGCACGTCTTGCTGCTCGCGTAAAACCGTGGTGCCACGATGAGTTCCGAGCCGTACCACGTACACTTGTACGTTAGCATTCGTCGAAACTCGCCAAAACCCACGTCCGAAATGGCTCGCGCCAACGCTCGATTCTGCACCATGCCTCGCACATGCAGGTCTTCGATGACGATCACTCGCTTGGTTTTCGCGAGCTCCGTCGTCACTTTGTGCAAAAAGTCCTGACGTATGTTGCGGATCTTCCGGTGCAGCCGAGCAAGCGCCAGCGCCGACTTCCGCCGATTTCGCGAGCCTGGTTTCTTTCGGCTATGCCGCTTCGATAACCGCCTTAAGCGGCGAAGGTATCGGGCGAGCGGCTTTGGCGCCTCGATTTTCGTCCCGTCAGACAACGTCAAAAACCACGAGACCCCCAGATCCACATCCACCGGCTCGCCCGAAGGTGGAACAGGGTCCGGAATCTCCGTTTCTGCCGACAAACTCACATACCATCGGTCCGCCTCCCGCTTGACCGTCGCCGACAGGATTCGGCCTTCGACATGCGGTTTTTCTTTCAGCCGAATCCGCCCGAGCCGAGGCAGTTGTATGGCGTTGTCCAAGACGCGAATCGAACCCGTCAGGCGAAATGAATCGTCGCGCCCTTTTTTCTTGAAGCGAGGGAATCCGACCCTGCGTCCCTCCTTCAACCCGCGAAAAAAGTGTTGAAACGCGCGATCCAAGTCCCGCAGCGCTTCCTGCGGGGCGCATTTGGAGACCTCGTACATCCACGGGAAGTCGGTTTTCTTCAGGCGGTTGAGTTCCCGATGCTGTTCGATGGCGTTCGTGCTTTGCCCCGTCTCTTCATAGAGCGCGATGCGTCTGGCAAGCCCCCAATTGTACGCAAATCGGGCCGCACCTGCGTGCTTGGCAAGCAGGCTCCGTTGCATCCGATTCGGCGCCAACTCATACCGATACGCCCGATGAATCTTCACGTTTGAAAACCTCCAAAGCGCGCTTGGCGCGGTGACGAGCGGAACGTCGCCCGTACAACCGCGCGCAAAACGACGTGAGGACTTCGATCATGTCTTGCACCAAGTCGTCCTTGACCTCGCCTGGCTCCACGACGAGGATTCGTCGGCCTTGAGCCGCCAAAGCCGCCTCGACGTATTCAAACCCGAACCGCATGAGCCGATCTCGATGCTCCACCACAATCGTATGCGCATCTGGATTGGACAGTAGTTTCATGAGCTTAGGTCGATGTCCGTTGAGTCCCGAACCAATTTCCGTAACCGCCTTGAACACGACAAGCTTCTGTTCCGTTGCAAATTCCATGAGCCGTGCGATTTGGCGATCCAAATCGTCTTTTTGGTCGGCGCTTGACACGCGCGCATACAAGGCCACGGCATTCGCCGTGGAAGACTCGGGTTCGCGAACAAGGATGGTGCCCGAAGGAGTTTGCTCAAAAGGCACGGGCATCCGGCCTTCTTTGACCCAACGCCAGGCGGTCTTGTACGTAATTCCGTTCTTTCTTGCCCAATCACTGAGTTTCATAGAAATAAAATACACTAAATGTACATGATTGTCCATCATTCAGTGAGCAGTTCTTGACCCTTGCCACCAGCGTCCCATCCCCATCGTCCCCCACGCCGCGTCCAAACGCCCCCGCAGTTCGGCGGCCCCTGGCGCCGCGCTCGTCGCCGCACACGTACATCGCGAACCCCGTATACCTCGCTCTCCGTCCGTCCATCCTGAATCTATCACCTCTACGAAGAGCATCGCGAGAACGTCACCAAGCAACCAAGGGAGGAACCCGCCATGGATGACGACTGGCTCATTCCTGTCTCCGCGCTGCAACACTACGCGTATTGCCCACGCCAGTGCGCTCTCATCCACGTGGAGCAGACGTTTCTGGAGAACGAACTAACGACAAACGGCCATTTTCTGCACCAGCGCGTGGACGAGGATCACGTGTTCTCCTCCAGGGGGCACAAGGTCATCACCGGGATGCGCGTCTGGTCGGAGCGCCTCGGCCTGATCGGCCGCTGCGACGCCGTCGAGTTGCACGGTGAGACGCCCTATCCCATCGAGTTCAAGCACGGCAAGGCGCGTCGCAGCCGTTCGCAGCAGGTTCAGCTTTGTGCTCAGGCCCTCTGCCTTGAGGAGATGTTCGACACTCCCGTCCCCGAAGGAGCCATCTTCCACATCCACAGCCACCGGCGATCGCGCGTGATCGTCGACGATGCGCTCCGCGCGCTGACTCTCGGCGTGATCGCACGTGTCCGCGAGATGTTCCTGCGGAACGAGGTGCCGCCGCCCGTGGCGGATCGCCGCTGCCTGCGCTGCTCGCTTCAACCGGTTTGTCTGCCGCATTGGTCCAAGCTGCGATCGGACGCCTCGTTCTGGCGGGCCATTGAGCAAGATCTCGGAGGTGAGACCTCATGCCGCCTGTGATGCTGAAGACGCTGTTCGTGCAGCGCGACGGCGCCGTGGTGCGCATCCACCAGGACACCGTGCTCGTCACGCTGGAGGGCGAGACGCTCCTGCGCGTGCCTTTGCACATGATTGAGTCCATCGTCGGCATCGGCCGCGTGTCGTTCACCAGCCCGCTGCTTGAGCGCTGCGCCGCCGACGGCCGATCCGTCGTCCGCATGACCCGCGGCGGGCGCTTCCTGTATCGGATTGAGGGCAGGCTGTCCGGCAACGTCCTCCTCCGCGCTGCCCAATACGAGGCTGCCCGCTCCCCCGAGAAGTCGCTCGCCATCATGCGCGCCATCGTCGCCGGGAAAGTCCATAACCAGCGCCAACTTCTGCTCAAGGCTTCGCGCGATCTCGCCGACCCCGCCGATCGCGCCGCCGCCCGCGCCGCCGCCGACGATCTCGCCCGCGAACTCCGCAAGTTGCCATCCGCGTCCCACCCCGATGAGGTGCGTGGCATCGAGGGCGTGACCGCTCGTCGCTATTTCGCGGCTCTCCGTCACCTGCTCGTCTCGAGCGTGCGGGAGGTCCTGACGTTCGACGGCCGCAACCGCCGTCCCCCGCGCGATCCCGTCAACGCCGTCCTGTCCTTCCTCTACACCATGCTCACCCGCGACGCGGAGAGCGCGCTGCTCGGGGTGGGGCTGGATCCGCAGATCGGCTTTCTGCACACCCTGCGCCCGGGCCGCCCGTCGCTCGCGCTCGACCTCATCGAGGAGATGCGACCCATCCTGGCCGATCGCGTCATGCTGTCGCTCTTCAACCGCCGCCAGCTCCAGCCCTCCGACTTCGAGGTCCTGCCGGGCGGCGCCATCGAGCTCGGCGAGGCCGGCCGCAGGGCCGTGTTTGCGGAGTGGGATCGAAGGAAGCAGGCGGAAATCGAGCACCCGCTGTTGAAGCAGCCGGTGACCTACGGCCGGCTGCTGGACGTGCAGGCGAGAATGCTCGCTCGCGCCATCCGGTCGCAAGGCCCCGGCTACACGCCGTTTCTGTATCGGGGTTAGGAGGGAATGGGGCGTGTACTACATTGTCACGTACGACGTCGCCACAGACACCCGGGAGGGGCAAAGGCGCTTGCGCCGCGTCGCGCAGGCGTGCGAGGGTTACGGCCAGCGCGTCCAGAAGTCGGTCTTCGAGTGCGTGCTCGACGAGCTGCGGTACGTGGAGCTCGTGCACCGGCTCGGAGCCATCATTCGGAGGGACGAGGACAGTGTGCGCATCTATCGGACGCAGGACTTCACGAAGAGCAGCCTGCTCGTGCTGGGGCGAAATCTTGGGCTCGATCTCAACGGGCCCTGGACGGTGTAGTGTCGAATAGGAGAGTGTTAAACGTGAGTGAGAGAGGTCGGGAAGAAGGTTAAGTTAAAATTCATGCAAAACTCAAGTAAAACTACCGCTTCAATGGGGCCCGACCTCTCAATATATATCGTACCCACCTGCGGGCGTATTCACAACATGGGAATTAATGTAAGTCGGTGTGACGCGTCGCTGTTGGGGAGGTCCCTAAGACGCGTCTTGCACCTTAATGATGATTGGTGTCATTTCGCATCGGACTTCATACAGCCCGAGGGTCTCGAGGCTCAATCATGTTGCGAAGGGATTCGTTTTAAACAATTAGACTCATGTAAATCTAACGAAGCTTGCAAAACCGAAACCGGGATGCTATCATAATCGCAGAAAGGAGGCATGGTCATAATTCAAATGTTCTAGTGATCTCGTGCAATTTAGACGTCGCTCGAGTCACTATCCGTCGCTGGTTGCGACAGTGGGGGCGTCTGAATTGAGCGTACAGGCTGTCAGCGGGATTCAATGGGTCAGGGGTCCTCGCTGATAGCCCGCTCTCCCCTTGCCACCTCATTATGCACCATGACTCGTTTAAAAATCAATCGGTATGCAGTTCCAAGAACCTTGACTCTTCCGGTTTAGTGGGGGTGTTGGAACCATCGCAGCGAAGTTGTATCTCTAAAATCAGCGCTCATTCTAATTGAGATGCCGTTGAGAAGGTGACGCACATGGATTTCTCTGAATTTTTCATCCGAGCCACCGGCTCTCCACCCTACCCCTGGCAGAGCCGGATCGCCACGGCCTCTACCTGGCCGGACCTCCTCCGCATCCCGACTGGGGCGGGGAAGACCGGCGTCATCCTCGCGTGGCTCTGGCGCCGGCTGCACGGCGGAGATGAGATGGAGCAGCGCACTGGTCGAAGGCTGGTCTACGTTCTGCCCCAGCGCTCGCTGGTCGCGCAGACGGCGGAGACCGCCCGCGCGTGGCTCGCCGCACTCGGCCTCGAAGGTGACGTCGGCCTGTCGGTGCTCATGGGTGGATCCATCGATCACGCCTGGGACCTCGAGCCGGATAAGTCCTGGATCATCGTCGGGACGCAGGATCAGATCCTGTCGCGGGCGTTAAATCGCGGCTACGGCGGCGTGAGCCGGTTCCGCTGGCCGCTGCAGTTCGCCCTTCTCCACAACGACGTCCAGTGGGTGGTCGACGAGGTCCAGTTGTTCGGCGACGGCCTCGCCACGACGGCGCAGCTGCAAGCGTTCCGCGAGCGGTTCGGCACCCACGGCCCCGCGCACACACTTTGGATGTCGGCGACCGCCTCGCCGGAGTGGCTGCAGACGGTCGATCTGCGCGAGGCAGGCCGGGAGCTGGAGGTCTGGGAGCTCGATGACGCGGACCGCGAGGCGCTGCGTGCGCGGCTCGTCGCGCGCAAGCCGCTCGAGCGTTGCCCGGTCATCCTCGACGACGAGGCCTCGAAAAAGCCGGAAGCATACGCGAAAAAGCTTGCCGAGTGGCTGCTCGGCAGGCGTCCGGCGGACGGTCTCACGCTCGTCATCCTCAACCGCGTCGATCGCGCTCAGGTCGTGTACCAGGCACTGAAGCGGGCTGCCCCCGAAGAGGACGTCCGGCTGGCGCACGGCCAGTTTCGCGCGCGGGATCGGGCCTGGTTGGCGGAGCAAGCGCGATCCCTTGGCGACACGCGCGCCATCCTCGTCGCCACGCAGGTGGTGGAGGCGGGCATGGACCTCGACGCGACGGCGCTCGTCACCGAACTCGCGCCGTGGTCGAGCCTGATCCAGCGGTTTGGGCGTCTGAACCGCACCGGCACTCGAGAGGCCGCCAGGGCGTTCTGGATCGACATCGCCAGGGACAGCAAGGTTGCCTATGAGCCGTACCACCCGGCCGATCTCGATCGCGCCCGCGCGCAGCTCGAGCGGCTCGAGGACGTCGGGCCGAGCCGCTTGCCCGGCGAGATCGACCCCTTGACGTATCAGCGAGTGCTGCGGCGGCGAGATCTGCTTCAACTGTTTGACACCACGCCGGATCTCGGCGGCAACGACATCGACGTGTCGCCGTTCATCCGCGAGATTGAAGACCGCACGGTGTCGGTGTACTGGGGCGAGTGGACGGGGGACGCGCCGCCCGATGCGCTGCGTGCGGTGGCGGACGAGGACGTCTGCCGGGTTCCCATGTCCAGGCTGCAGGAGTACCTCAAAAAGAAGCGCAAGGTTCGGGGCGCTGAGCAGACGCGCGTCGCCTACATCTGGAACTCGCTCATAGGCCGCTTCGAAGAAGTGAAGGAGCAGCGGGTGTTCCCGGGCCGGCTCTACCTCCTGCGGGCGGAGGACGGCGGATACAGCCCGGACCTTGGCTTCGACCCGGACCTCTGGTCCACCGTGCCGAATCCCGTGGAGGCGCGCGGGCCGGGAGAGGTTGACGCGGAGGACGGCGAGGAGGACAACGGCCCGTCCCCGGGTCGGCCGGTGACGCTCGAGGAACACACGCTCGACGTCATGCGGGAGGCCGAGGCGCTGAGGCCGCTCGCGGGGAGCGACGAGATCGCCGAAGTCCTGCGCGAGGCCGCGTTCTGGCACGACTCGGGCAAGCGCCACCCGCTCTTTCAGGCGAAGCTCCGCCTCGCCGCGCTTGGGGAGGAGGCGTATCGGGAGAAGTACGGCTCCCAAGGCCCGGGCCAAAGCCCGGTGTATCCGCCTGACGAGATCCCGATGCTCGCGAAAAGCGGCGGGCGCGCCGGACTCAGGAGCTATCCACAGGTGTGTCTGCGCGAGGACAGGCAGTCCTCGGCGGAGGCAGCCGCTGGACAGGAAGGTGACCACGGTGGCGTGTGGGGAGGCGCCGAGGGCCAGGGCGAGGACCGGGCTGCGGCGAACGCGGGGAACAAGGCTCAGGCGGGCCAAATCCGCTCCATCCGCGGCTTCCGGCACGAGCTCGCCTCGGGGCTCGCCTACTTGGAGCAGGTTCCGCCCGAGGAGGCGAACCATCTCCGCACTCGCCTCGTCGCCTACCTCATCGCCGCACACCACGGCAAGATCCGCGGCCAGATCCGCGCCAGCGCGCGCGAGCGGGCCCCCGAGGACGGCCGGCTGTTTGCCCGCGGCGTCTGGGAGGGAGACCAGCTTCCTGCCTACGCTGTTTCCAGCGAGGGCAGCTGGCCGGAGGCCTTGCTGAGCCTCTCCGTGATGCGCATGGGGCGGGACGAGGCAGGGCGCGAAAGCTGGGTGCACGGCGTTCAGCGGCTGCTCGAGGCGTACGGCCCGTTCCGGCTCGCCTGGTACGAGGCGCTCCTCCGCGTGGCCGACAGCCGCGCGTCCCGCAGGGAGGGGGGTGTAGAAGCGTGAAACGTGAAATTCGCCTATTCGGCTGTCGGCCCGTGCCCATCGCCGGGTACCTCAAGGCCATCGCGGTGATGCGACTCGTCGCGGAGCAGAAGGACCCTGACCTCCGCAGCTATTGGCAGCACGACGTCTTCTGCCTGCAGACTGAGCTTTCGGAGGCCGATCTCGTCGAATTCTTCCTGCGCGAATACCGGCCCACGCCCATCATGGCGCCGTGGAACGGGGGCGGAGGTTTTATTGGGGGCAAGAACGCGGAGCCCGTCGATTGGCTGAGGAAGTCGACCGGTGCGCGGTTTGAGCCGTACCGAGCGGCGCTGCGCGTGGTGGACCGCCTCTTTGCCGATGCGCCACTCTCCGATAAACCGAAGGACGAGGACAAGGTCGAGCTGCTCGCCAGGCTGAGGGCGGAGCTGCCGGACGAGGCCGTCGAATGGCTGGACGCCGTCGCGGCCATCACGACCGACAGGCTGGGCCTCGCCCCGCTTTACGGCACCGGCGGTAACGACGGCAACTTCGAATTTACCAACAACTTTATGCAGCGTCTGTCCGAGCTGTTTCAGCCGGACGGATCGCCCGCTCCGTCCACCGAGCGGCTGCTGCGCGCGGCGCTCTTCGAGGAACCGGTGAACGGCCTGTTTAACGTGTCCATCGGGCAGTTTCAACCCAGCCAAAACGGCGGCCCCAACGCCGGGCCGGGCTTCGAGGCCGGGCGCCGCGTCAATCCTTGGGACTTCATCTTCGCCATGGAGGGCGGGGAGCTGTTTTCCGCCGCGGCGTCGCGGAGGCTCGGCAGTCAGCACGTCGACTTCTCGTATCCGTTCACGGTCCGGGCCACCGCGGGCGGTCAAGGCGCCATGAGCACCGCGGACGAAGGACAGCGGGCCCGGGCGGAGATGTGGCTGCCGCTCTGGAAACAGCCCGTGTCGCTTGAGGAGCTGGAGCAATTCTTCCAGGAAGGGCGAGCGCAGGTCGGCTGGCGGCCCGCGCGCACGGGCCTCGATTTCGCCCGGGCGTGCGCGAACCTCGGGATCGATCGCGGGATCGATAGCTTCCAGCGCTACGCGTTCCTCGTGCGCTTCGGCAAGATGTACTACGCCGTGCCGCTCAGCCGGTTTCACGTCCGGCGCCGGCCCGAGGCGGACGTGCTGGACGATGTCGACCGCTGGCTCTCGCAGGTCCAAGGGCTGCCATCCATGAAGGAACCGCCCGCCGCCGCGCTGTCGGCGCTGCGCAGGGTCAAGGACGCCATCTTCGATCTGTGCCAGCACGGCGGCAGCCACCGGGTGCGCGAGCTGCTCGTGGCCGTGGGTCAGTTGGATCGAACGGTGTCGATGAGATCGGATCTCCGGGATCGGATCGAGCCGCTCGTCCTGCGATCCCCGTCGTGGATTGAGCGCGCATGGCCTGAGGAGAGCAGGGAACAGGCGGAGTTCGCCATCGCGCTCGCCCTCGCCACAATGGAGAACGTCGACAAGGTGAGCCACCGCCAGTATTTCGCGCCGGTGAAGGGCGGAGGGGCGAGCGCGCGGCAGTGGGCGGACGACATGGCGGCCGCGCGCGTCCGCCTCGCTTTCGATAGCCCAGACTTCGTCCGCGGCGCCATTCTGCTCGCGAAACGCCGCTTGCTGGACGAGGAGCGCGCGAGCCAAAACCACTCCGAAGGAGAGGCGTCAGGACCTTTGGATAAGCGGGGCAAACTCGGCTTTCACAGCCGTGAAAGGGGCTTTGCGGCGCGGCTCGAGCACCTCGTGCCGTTCTGGCTCGGCCGGACGCGCGACGCGCGCATCCTCGACTACGCGTGGGCGCTCTCGGCCTACCAGGGCAGCGCGCCGAATCTCGCATCCCGCCTGCCCGCGCGCAGGACGCCCGACTGGGTGCCGTATCTGTACGCGCTTCTTCGCATCGCGCTCACGTCCGACGGCGAGCTCCGGAATGCGTTCACTCGCCTCGCGGGCCGCAACCTGGGCCAGCCGCCGTCCATCGCCGACGACTTTGTGCTCCCCGTGCCGCGCGATGTGTTTGCGCTGCTCGGGACGGATCGCCCGTCGGACGCCGTCCGGGCGCGGGAGATCCTCGAGCGCCGGTTCATCGCGAGCGGCCTCGCCATCAAGCACCGTGGCACCGACACCTTCGGCCTGTCCCCGCGCCGGGTGCTCGCCTCGGCGGTCGTGCCGATTGACCGTTCGTCTCTCGCCTCCATCGCGGCCCGCCTGTGGCCGAAGGACGATCCCGCCGCGACCGAAGCGGCGACCGAAGCCACCACGCACTCGTGAGGAAGGAGTTTTGCCCATGGCCATCTCGCTCGATTTGCTGAACACCGCGCCCCGTCTGCTCGTGCGGGCGGAGCTCAAACCTGTCGCCGGAACTCGTTTCCAGCCCACCGGCTTCCCCGATCTCGGCGCGGCCGAGTATGATCACCCGCGCGAGCTGTACCGGATGCTGCTCGTCGAGTCGCCGCAGAGCATGGCGAACCGCATGGAGAAGGTGTGCTGGGACGACGCCGCCAACGACTGGCGCGCGCCGCTCAAGGGGCTGCCGCGGGTGGACGTGTACGACCAGAACGGCGCGTTCCTCACCAACTCCGTGCTCGAGGCACACCGGCTGAATTCGCCCTACATCCTTGAGGGCAAGGACACCACGGTGGCGCAGCTCCTGAAGCGTGAGCTCGGGCTGCGAAGCGACGCCCAGCCGGTCGACGTGCCCAAGCTAGCGCGGACAGTGTTCAAGTACGATCCGAACTCGGTCCTCCACGGACTGTTCCTCGCCAAGAAGGACCTCGCGGGTGGTCGCCTGCGGCTCACGCGCATGCTGTCCGCGTTTATCGAGGCCGAGGACGCGCGGGTCGCGCCGAGCGGCGGCGTGAAAAACGACCGCGTCGATCCGAAGGGAGACGCATCCCAGGGCTTCGGCAACGTGCCGTTCCACCGCGACGAGTACGTGGCGCGGCGGATCTACGCCTACTTCGTCTTCGATCTCGCCCTCCTGCGCTCGTACGGCCTAGGCTCGCTTGCGGAGACGTTCCTTGTCCTGTTCGGACTGTACAAGATCCAGCATTTCCTCGCCGAGGGCCTGCGCCTGCGCACGGCCTGCGACTTTGACGTCGAGCAGGTGGAGGTGCTCCGGCCGAGCGGGTTCGTACTGCCCCAGGCGGAGGAGATCGACCGCGAGCTGCCCGGCCTCATCGAGCGGCTGCGCGCCGAGGGCGCGTTGTCGGCGGACGACCTGCGCGTCCGCTACGAAGTCAAGAAGTGATCGCTATACCACACAAGGGAAGTGGCCACGTGGTTGGAATCGAGTTTCGCTTTGTCGCGGGAAAGTTCCACGCGACGCCATGGGGGCGGCACGTCAACGAGGCGGACGTCGAGTGGCCGCCCTCGCCGTGGCGCATCCTCCGGGCGCTCATCGGGGTGTACTACCGATACAGCGCGTCGGCGCGCTACGGCGAGGCCGCCCTCAGGCAGCTCGTGGAGGCGCTCGCTTCGGAGAAGCCGATGTACTCGCTGCCGGACGCGGTCCACACGCATACCAAGCACTACATGCCCGTCGCGGGAGGCAGGACGACGCTCGTCCACGACGCCTTCCTCCGCGTCGAGCCGGACGCGCCGCTCGGCGTGTACTGGCCGAAGGTTGAGCTCGCGGAGGAGGCCGAC
Source organism: Alicyclobacillus acidocaldarius subsp. acidocaldarius Tc-4-1 (assembly GCF_000219875.1). NCBI lineage: Bacteria > Bacillati > Bacillota > Bacilli > Caryophanales > Alicyclobacillaceae > Alicyclobacillus > Alicyclobacillus acidocaldarius. Next base: position 2,800,580 of record NC_017167.1, on the reverse strand, counting down.
GCGCTCCTCCGCCACCTCGCGCCGATCATCCCGTACCTCGGGCGAGCGGAGAGCTGGGTGGAGGCGTCCGTGGCCGAGCGGTTGCCGGATGCGTTCGACGCGGTTCCTGTCGAGGCGGATGAGGCCGAGCAGATGCTCGAGCGCGCAGAGGGCGAGCTGGTGGATCTCCTGGCCCCCGTGGCGCCGAGCGATTGGCCGCGGCTTCGGGCAAGGTGGGCGGTGGGATCGCGCAAGTCGAGCCTCGCGGCCGCCGAGACGCTCTTCGAGGCGCTGCTCCTCGGCACCGACGTGCTCGAGGCGGAACGGCTCAATCTGCCGCTCGGCGCTGAACACGTCACGTACGTGCGCCGGAAGCTCGATCTGAGGCATCCGGCTCCGTCGCCCCGGATCTCGGCGCTCAGACCGGCCTCCAACGTGGCGCGATTCCGGCTGGTGAGCCCGGTGCCGACCCGCATCATTCACGCCCTCGACGTCGGCGAGGCGATGCACGCGGCGCTCGTCGGGATTGCCGCTAAGCGCGGCGATGTGCCGCCGTCCCTCACCGGAAAGGATCCGGAAAACCCGAAGGAGCCGCTGCGGGAAGGCCACCGTCACGTGTTCATCCTGCCCACCGACGAGGACCTCGACGGCTATCTCGATCACGTCCTCGTCTATCAGGGCGATCCGTTCTCGGACGGGCTGGTGGACGTGCTGGAAAGCCTGCGCTACTTGTACACTCCCGACTGGTGGCCGGGTCGGCCGCGCCGCTGGCAGCTGTACCTCGAGGGCTTGTGGCGCACGCCGCCGTACGCGGAGCGCCCGGCGGAGGGCCGGAGCCTGGACGTTCCGGACGGCTACCTCCGCCCTTCGCGGGTGTTCACCTCAGTTACGCCGTACCTGCACCCGTGGCACTGGAAGAAGCGCGGCGCAAAGTTTGGACCGGCGGATCAGATCCGAGAGGAGCTGCGGCGCCGCGGGCTGCCGGAGCCTGTGTCCGTCGAGGAGCTTGGCCACATCCGGCTCGGCGGCCTATCGTACGACGCCCGCAAGTTCCGCAAACTGCGCTACGGCGCGCGCCAGGAGATTCCTGCGCGAAAGGGCGGGCTCTGGCGGATTGAGTTTGCGGATCCCGTCTTCGGTCCGATCGCGCTCGGCGTCAACTGTCACTTCGGCATGGGGCTGTTCTACGCGGGAGAAGTGGCGCACATGCCGCTTCAAACCGTCCTCGAGAGGTGACCTGATGGCGAAGCTGGCGTCGAGCGCGGGGGTGGTTTCCCCGGCCGAAATCGACGCGCTCACGCGCGGCAGGCAGGCGTGGCGTCCCGCTTGGGGGCACCCTGCTATTCACAGAAGTAAGCACCCTCACGTTTCGCTGTGGCCACCGGGTCCTGCGCCGCCGAGCGCAGGGCTCGGTGCGCTCATTCGGCCAACACGGTCCACCAGATCCGCACACACGTCGCGGCGATGAGCGCTGCAAGCAGCCAGCGCAACCAGCGCGCGTCCATGCGCTTGCCCAACTTTGCCCCGAGCGGCGCCCCGACGGCACTCGCCCAAGCCAAAACGAGCGCCGGCCCCCACATCACCTCGTGTGCAGCCCACTTGCCCACAAAACCGCCGAGCGAAGCGACAAACGTGATGGCGATGGACGACGCAATGGCCACGCGCGTCGGGATCCGCAGGACGCCAAGCAGAATGGGCATCAGAAGAAAGGCGCCTGCGGAGCCCACCACGCCAGAAAACAGGCCTACCAATGCGCCGAGCCCTACCGCGAGTGGGCGCGGATAGTCGACCTCGTCCACGTCGCCGCGCAGTTCGTCGGAGCCGGACGGGCGCAGCATGATGAGCGTTGCTGCGGTCGCGAGCAGGGCATAGATAAGATTTACGACGCTCTCCGGATAAAAGTGCGCCATGTAAGCTCCCACGAAACTTCCAGCCAACATGGCGAGTCCCATGTCTCCAATCAGGCGGCGGTGCAGATAGCCCGACTTCCGGTACGCCCAAACGGCGGCGAGCGATGCGCACATCACCTGGACCGAGCTTATACCGGCTACCTGATGCGCGCTGAATATGCCCACGCCGAGCAGTGGGGGCAGATACAAAAGCAGTGGATACTTGACGATGGCGCCTCCGACGCCTACCATCCCGGCCAATACCGAGCCTGCGAATCCAATCGCGAGAAGCGTGGCGAACATCTCCCAATTCACGCGCGTCACCTCTCTTCTTGTCCGTCGGATGATACAAGCTATGCGCGCGATCGCTGAAATATACCTAAGGGGGTATATTGACAGGTGCGCAGGCTGTATTTATACTATACCCCGTACCGTAAGTGAGGAGGTCGTCGCTGGATGCGGCGGCGAAGGAAGCGTACGATAGGACGAGGAGGTGACGAACATGAGTCAAGTGCGCGGAATCCTTGCTCAGGATCTGGAGGAGCGATTGAAGCGCGGGGAAAAGTTACAGATTATTGACGTCCGCGAACCCGCAGAAGTGGCTTCGGGGATGATTCCTGGCGCGAAGAATATTCCGCTCAGCCAGTTGCAGGAGCGGTTTCGGGAGATTGATCCGCACCGTGAGACTGTCATGGTTTGCCGGAGTGGGGCGCGCAGCGAGCGCGCATGCCAGTTTTTGATGGCTCAGGGATATTCGAATCTGTGGAACCTGATGGGCGGCATGCTCGGCTGGCGCGGGCCGGTTGAGTGAGGGCCATCCGCCGCATGTTGAGCTTGATGATGTTGAGCTGAATACGTGGAAGCCATTTGGGGAGGAACATCATGTCGAAGAAAGTCGCCATCATCGCATCGAACGGCGGCCTCGAAACGGCCTACAAAGTGCTGAACATCGCCATGGCGGGTGTCGCCACGGACGCCGAGGTTGCCATCTTCTTCACCTTCGAAGGTCTGAACATCATCCACAAAAATTCAGCGCAACTGCTGAAATTTAAGCCGGAAAACGAGCCGTTTGCAGAGAACTTCAAGAAGCACAACGTGCCATCCATCCAGGAGATGCTTCAGATGGCCAAGGAGAGCGGCGTCCGGCTCATCGCCTGCCAAATGACCGTCGACGTGATGGGCCTCAAGCCCGAGGATTTCATCGACGGCGTCGAGTTCGCGGGGGCCGTCAACTTCCTCGACTTCGCGTACGACGCGGACGTCACCGTGACCTTCTGAACGTGCTTTGTCCCATGTGCACCGCCGCGGCCCGCGCAGCACGCGCGGGCGGCTCGCGCGGCTTGGATTCAGTTCTGTCTTTTTTGAAGGTTCGCACACGACGCCACGCCAGTTTCGGCGGGCGATGGCATAGAGAATCCACACAACACTGCTAGGAGGATGAACAACGCATGAGTTCTACAGGGCAGACGCAGGCGTACACCGTCGACAAGCTGATTGACTGCAAAGGGCTTTCGTGCCCCATGCCGATGGTCCGCACCAAGAAGGCCATTGACGAGATGGAGGCCGGTCAGGTGCTTGAGGTGCTGGCGACCGATCCCGGCTCCGTCGCGGACATCCGCAGCTGGGCGACGCGCACGGGCCATCAGTACCTTGGCACGGTGGAGAAGGATGGCGTGTTTCGCCACTACATCCGCAAGGCCGCGCCGGACGAGGCGAAGCCCGAGAAGAAGTACCCACACGTGGCGTCGAATGAGGAGCTCGCGGAGCGCGTGTCGAAGGGCGACGCGGTCGTGATTGACGTGCGCGAGCCGATGGAGTACGCCTTTGGCCACATCCCGGGGGCTGTGCTGATTCCGCTCGGAACGCTCGAAGCCCGCATCGACGAACTGAAGGCGTACGAGGGCAAGGACATCTACGTGGTATGCCGCACCGGCAATCGCAGCGACATGGCCTGCCAGATTCTCGCCGATCACGGCTTCACGCGCGTGAAAAACGTCGTGCCTGGCATGTCGGCGTGGAACGGGCCTGTGGAGCAGTCGGAGGTGGAGGAATGATGGAACTGACGTTGACGGCTTGGACACCGGCAGAAGTGTATCATCGCATCCTTCGCCGCGAGCCGTTCTTCCTCCTCGACGTGCGCAACGAGGACGCATTCGCGGACTGGCGCATCGAGGGGGACGGGATCGAGGCGATGAACGTGCCGTATTTCGATCTGCTAGATGGTGTCGATGCGCTGTTGCCAAAACTTCCGCGAGACAAGGACATCCTCGTGGTGTGCGCAAAAGAGGGGTCGTCCAAGTTTGTCGCGGAGGAGCTCGTGAAGGCGGGGCTTCAGCGCGTCGCCTATCTGCAGGGCGGCATGCGGGCCTGGAGCGAGTACCTGCACCCGGTGAAGGTGGGGGACGTGGCTGGAGGCGCGCTGTATCAGTTCCTGCGCGTCGGCAAGGGGTGTCTGTCGTACGCCGTCGTCTCAAACGGCGAGATGGCCGTGGTCGATCCAGCGCGGTTCGTCGACGTATACCTGCAGTTTGCGAAGGAGCAGGGTGCGAAGCTTGTCGCCGTGATCGACACGCATTTGCACGCGGATCACATCTCGGGCGGGCGCGCGCTGGCGGAGGCAGCTTCGGCCGCGTACTATCTGCCGCCGGGCGATGCCAGCGAGGTGACGTACGCGTACCATCCGCTGAACGACGGCGATGAAATCCGCATTGGCGACAGCCGCATTGCCATCCGGGCGCTTCACTCTCCGGGTCACACGCCGGGCAGCACGTCGCTCGTGGTGGATGGCCAGTACCTGCTCTCCGGAGACATTCTGTTTGTGGGCTCCATTGGCCGCCCGGATCTCGCGGGGCGCGCAAAGGAGTTCGCGCCGGATCTGCGGCGGACGCTGTACGAGACGTATCGCCAGCTTCCCGGCCATCTCGTGGTGCTTCCGGCGCACTACGCGTGGGCGTCCGAGGTGAACGAGCAAGGCTGCGTGTGCGCCACGTTGTCGGAGCTCTACGAGAAGAACCCGGGGCTTCAGATTCAGGACGAGGGCGAATTCTTCACGACGGTGACGGAGAACCTGCCGCCGCAGCCGAATGCGTATCAGCAGATCCGGATGGCGAACATGGGCAAGCTGACGCCGAACCCGGACGAGGCGAGCGAGATGGAGATTGGCCCGAACCGCTGCGCGGTGCACGGCTGAGCGTGACAAGCGTCTCAGGGGTCTTTTGTGTCCGGATCAATACCCAGAGCTGTATGGGTATTGATCCGGGCGGAGAACTTCGATTTGAGGGGGAAGCTCGATGGTCGCGCTGAGTGGCTTACAAATTGTGCTTGCCATCGCATGTGGCGGGATCGTCGGGTTCACGCTGGGCCTCATCGGCGGCGGCGGTTCCATTCTCGCAGTGCCTTTACTCCTGTATGTGGTGGGGATACACAACGCCCACATCGTCATCGGGACGACCGCGCTCGCGGTGGCAGTGAACGCGTGGATCAACCTGATCCCGCACTGGCGGCACGGCCACGTGCGATGGAAGCCCGCGATTTTCTTTGCCATCCCAGGCGCCATCGGGGCGGTCGTGGGCTCCATCTTCGGCAAGATGCTCGACGGGAAGGCACTTCTGTTCTTGTTCGCCCTTCTCATCCTCGCCATCGCGATTCGCACGCTGATTCAGGCACGGCGCGGAAACGGGAAGACTGCGGCCGCGGATCCGACCGGACGGTTCCGATGGGGGCGGGTGCTCGCCACGGGCGGCGGTACAGGACTGTTGTCCGGGTTCTTTGGCATCGGTGGCGGATTTTTGATTGTCCCAGGACTCATGTTTGCCACGGGGATGGAGATGATCGACGCCATCGGGAGTTCGCTCGTGTCGGTGGGGCTCTTCGGCGTCACCACGGCCGTGTCGTACGCGGTCTCGGGACTGGTGGCGTGGAACGTGTTTCTGCTGTACGTGCTCGGCGGGATCGCCGGAGGGTTTTTCGGTACGCTCGTCTCGTCGAAATTGGGCAACCGAAAGTCGCTGCTTCAGACCATCTTCGGCTCGATCCTCGTGCTTGTTGCACTTTACATGTTGTACGATAACATCAGTATCTTGATCCACTGAGGGCGGCTTACGCGAGGCCGCCCATCCGACATTGTGGCGACAAAGGTGGGATTCCTATGGAATACAACGATCAGATGAAAAACCGCCTGAAGCGCATCGAAGGCCAGGTGCGCGGCGTCATTGGCATGATGGAACAGGGCAAGAGCTGCAAAGAGGTCGTGAACCAGCTCACGGCCATCCGCACGGCGGTCGATCGCGTCATCATGTATGTCGTCGGCGAGAACATGGAGCAGTGCATCCGCGAAGAGCTGGCCGGCAAGGGTTCTGCGGAGCACGTCATCCAGGAGGCCATCGAGCTGCTCATGAAGAGCCGCTGACGGGGGCCTTCATGTACACGAGCTGCGTGGTCGTCGCCAGGAGATCGCCATCTTGTGACCACACTTCGCCGATTTGGTCGAAGTAGCCGTGCGAAAAGCCGGTGGCGCGAGCGACGCCGAGCAGCTCGTTGGTGCCTTGGCGGAAGATGGTCTCCGGATCGGCGAGAAAGTACACGGTGAACGTCACGGTGCCGATGGGGACAGGCCGCTTCAGCTTCACGTAGACACGCGGCACAAAGGTGTCGCAGAGCGCGGCCAGCGCGGCGTGATCGAGCGAGCGAGGTGGGTCGTCGCGCATCCACTGGTAGGTGGTGGCGTCCCGAACGTCGTCGAACGCCGAGCCTCGGATGAGGCGAACGTGGTACCATTGCATCCACGGGAGTGGCGCGGGCGCGACGAATCTCGGCACGTCGCCAGGCGGGGGCACATCGGGCATGACGGCTTCGGTATGGAAGAAGGATTCGCGTCGAATGCCGAACACGGCCGTGGCGCTTGTGACCACTTCGCCATCCTGGGTAATGGTCAGCGTGAAGTGCTGCGTTGACCGGTTCGTGCGGACCGGCACCGCTTCGATGACAAACGGAGCCACCTTGGCGGGCGCAGCAAAGTTCACGGTCAATGCGAGCGGATGCCCGAGGCGCTCGGGATGGGACATGGCGGCTTTGAGCATGGTGGCCGCGGTGACGCCGCCGAACGGCCCCACCATGTTGTAATACTCGCCTCTGACTTCTCCGTGAAACCGCTGGCCGTCATAGGAAAGCGCGGTGGCTTGGTCGAATGGATGTGTCACAGGTTGCGACATGAGGTCCTCCCTGGCGCTGGGAATGGTTGATTCGCATATGAAATAGAATAACAAATGAAAAACGGACAGGAAAGCGTATTCGCTCCTAGGGATCCGTCGTTCGATGGGCCAAAATTGAACGGCGGTGGCGCGTTGGAGACCTTGACGACCAATCCCAGGAAGACTACGATGGGTGCGTCAGGCTGTCCTTCGGAGCGTCGAGCGCAGACTCTGGTGTTTCATCCCAGGATGGCCCCGCTTTTGGCATCACGAATGCCCCATCAAGGTTTCTGAGAATTGGGAAAGAAATGGGAGCTCTGCGTCGCCTACGCTCCATCTCCGCGCCATCCCCATGCGCGAATCATGCAGAGAGGGAAGTGGCACCGTGATCGGCATCGCGTTCCGTTTCGCCGCAGGCGCGCACTCCGTGCCTCTCGAGAAGCCCATGGAATCGGAAATCGAATGGCCTCCTTCACCGTGGCGGATTTTGCGGGCGCTTGTCGCGACCGCCACCCGCATGCGGCTCCACTTGACAGGCTTTCGTGGATCGCTTCATGCGCTCGTGGAAGCGCTATCGCTGGAGCCGCCGGTCTACACGCTTCCGCTGGGCGTCGAGCTCTCGCATCCGGATCCGGCAGGGCGCGCTCTTTGCGCCATCCTACGTGTTCCTCGCCCGTCAGCACTCTGCGTATTTTGGCCTCATCTATCACTTCAGTCGGACGAATTAGAGATCTTGGAAAAAATCTTGGATGAGCTTCCGGCTGCATGGTCTGCGGCGGACTGGCTCCATTGCCACGTGTTGCACAAGGTGCCGGATCGAGTGGATGCGCGCCCAGCCTCTTTCGCCGAATCCGGTGAGCCGCAGGCTGAGCGCCGAGTTCGCGTGCAGTGGCTATGTCCGCTGCCTTCGCACACGTGGGTGAGCGCTCCGGCATCATCCGCCGGTCGAAGACCTGCCCACCTGTTGGATGCCCTCACACAAGGCGATGGCGTCGTTCCTTCGCCCGCGGCGCGTCCAGTGACCTATGTCCTGGAGGGACTTGCGGGGCGCGGTGCGAGAAGGGCAAGGCGTTCGTATCGTCTGTTGGCGAATCGAGCAGAGGTGAATGCCGCCCGATATGCCATCGCTGATGCGGCCCGTCCTCGGGTCACCGATGCGTTGGACATCTCGGAGGTCTTTCATCAGTCCATCCTGAGCCGTTACGACGATCGCGACGAGCCGGCCCCGCTCATCATCACGGGGCACGAGCCGAATGAGCCGGGGGCCGTCAGCCGGCGAGGCCATCAGCACGTGTTTGTGCTGCCCGAGGATCTCGATCACGACGGCCTCTTGGATCACGTGCTCATCTACGCGCAGGAGCCGTTTCCCGAAGGCGTCATTGCGGCGCTAGAGCGCATCCGAACGCTCGTGACGCCGGACTGGTGGCCGGGCCCGAAGCGCAGGTGGCGCGTTTGGCTCGAAGATCTGTGGCGCGTCCCGAGGGTGGGAGAGAGGGCCACGCCTGTGCTCGAGGATGGCCTGGTGGGGCCTGCGCGCATCTTTGTTTCCGTCACGCCGTATCTTCACCCGTGGCATGCAAAGCACGGCGGGGCCAAATTCGGGCCCGTCGAGCAGATTCGCAAGGAACTAAAGCTTCGGGGCCTGCCGGAACCCGTGGCCATCACGCCTCGTGCGGCGGCCCATATCGCGGGACAATCGGTGCCCGCGCACAAATTCCGTCGGCTGCGCTACGGGAAGCGGCAGAACATCCCCGGACGGTGGGGCTCGTTCTGGCGCCTGGAGTTTGCGGAACCTGTGTATGGCCCTATCGCGCTCGGCGCGAACTGCCACTTCGGAATGGGACTGTTCGCGGCCGATGCGGACGAGGCAAACGGCGCTTGCAGTCCGACCGAGGACGCGGAGATGACCTAACGAGAGGCTTCGCAGCGCCGTGGGCGAGTTTTCCTTTTTCTCCTGCAACCTGCGCCTCGTGTGTCACATAGCCACCCCCCTCTTCGGGAACACGAGGGGGAGGAGGTGGTTGCATGGAGGGCAGGTGGGCTCGCCTGCTTGCAATCACGGGCATAGCCATCGGCGCGGCGGCCGCGATGTTGCCTGGCGCGGTGCGCGCGGGAGCAGGTCCGCGCGCCGTTCGCGGGGCGCATCCGGCAGCGGTCGAGTGGCAGTCGGCTTCCGCCGCGCCGACGGTGTACGGTTTGCGCCGGTTCCCGTATCCGTATCGGGCCATGCTGGCTCTGTCCTCGGATGCGGACAGTCAGACGCTGCGCAAATTCAACCTGGTGCATCGCTTTATCAATACGACACAAATGACCCCACTCGGCCGGGGACTCGGACTCGACTACGCCGACTCGTTCTTCGTGTATAACGCGAACGACCAGCGCCACATCGTGGACGAAGTGGGGCGCGTTCCGCTTCAGCGCGAGTTCTCCTACTTCCGCGGCACGAGCCAGGTGCCCTACGGCGCCAAGGCCATCCACGCGTATATCCGCGACGGCTGGATCGACACCCTGCACACCTACGGCGACTTCAGCCAGATGAATCAAGAGACGACGCGTTTTCGGCGCCATCTCGCCGCGCAAGCTGTCGCCGCGCTGAAAGCCAACGGTGACTTCGTCGAGGTGTGGACGGATCACGGCAATCGGTCCAATGTCGACAACTTTGGCGCGCGAGGTCGCGGGCGCTTCTATGCGTATCAGCAAGGCGATCTGCCGGGATCGCCGTATTACCACACGGATCTGACCCTTCCCTACGGCATTCGATTCGTGTGGCCGGACATCTCGAGCAACGTGTTCTCGCGCCCGTCCGTCGTGTTTCCTCTACGCCTCGCGGATGGGCGGCGCGTATGGGGATTTTGGCGCTACACGAACGAGCGCTACACGCCACAGGGCGCGGTCGTGTGGAACTGGACCCCCTACGGGCTCCGCGAGCAACTCTCCCAGGCGCACCTCGCACGCCTCGAGTCGGACGGCGGGTTCGCCGTCGTGGCGCAGCACCTTTGTGGCACGCCGTACCCAGGCGTGCTGCCAAGCGACGCCGTGGCGGCGCTCGAGCGCCTCGCGGAGCACGAGCGAAGCGGCAGACTGCTCGTGACGCGCACCAGCCGCCTGCTCCACTACAACGTCACCCGGGATCACCTGCGCTACGACGTGACCCACGCCTTTGGCCGCACGTATATCCACATCCGCGCCGTGGACGATCCCGTCTTGGGCCGGCACGCTCCCACGCTCGACGAGGTGCGCGGGATCACGTTTTACACCCAGAACCCGCGCCGCACCGTGCTGGAACTCGGTGACCGCCCCATCGATCCCGCCATGGTCGTCCACAATCCCTCCGATGGGATACACCCGTCCATCGGCATCCGCTGGTATTCGCGGGACACGGCCGATCACGCCGTGGACGTCGCGGGCGTGTCCTAGGCGTCCGTCAGACAGAAGTTTTCGCCGGCGGGCTTCATCCGGGACACGCGCCGCGCCAGGAAGGTCGGCGGCCCAGTATCCTGTAGTATCCCGCGAATACTCAGGGTACAAGGGAGGATGCAGGTCATGATGAAGCCATGCCCGCCGATTGTATGCCCGCCCATCTACGAGTACAACGACTGCTACGTTTGCCGGGAGGTGCCCATTATCCAGCCCGTGGTGCGGGTGAATCGCCAGTTCATCGTCAACGTTCCGCGTTACGTGATGCAGCCCGAGACGAAGAACGTCACGGTCGACCCCGGTTGCCCAGGAGGCAACTGCTGAGTTCCAGGTTCAACGATGGCGCACACCCTCAGTGAATCGGCTGTTCCGCCGCGCGCGGAGCGGCCGATTTTGCTTTCCAGCTTCTTGTACCCCGTGCGTACGGGTACAATGGAGGCAAGGGGGCTGCCGCAATCTCAACGCCCACCTTCGGATTGAACCGCGGCGCGGTGGGAGACGTCTATCGTGCGGATCCCTGCGGCTGAGTCCATGGCGCGCCTGGCTTAGGGGCGGACCGACGCTCGCCGACGGAGGTGATGCCCGTTTGGAACAAGCGGACCTCGAACTGATACGCCGAGCGCGGCACGGCGATCCGCAGGCGATTGAAACCCTTGTGCGCAATTATCAGTCCTTTGTATATCGAACCGCCTATGGCATCCTGCAGAACGCCGCGGACGCCGAAGATGCGACGCAGGAAGCGTTCATCCGCGCGTTTCGCTCGCTCGGACGGCTTCGCGAGGACCGCACGTTTCCGACGTGGCTCGCGCGCATCGCGGTCCGCATCTCGCTCGACATGGTGCAGGCCAAGGCGCGCCGCGCGCAGGATCCCACCGAGGAGATTCACGGTTCCGTCGCCGGAGGTGAGGACGCCGCTTCGCTCCGGATTGACCTGGAACGCGCGTTGGCCAAGCTCAGTCCCGAGCACCGGACAGTGATTGTCCTGCGGGCGGTGCACGGCCTTGAGTACGACGAGATTGCCCAGGTGCTTGACATTCCCATTGGCACCGTGCGATCCCGCCTGCATCACGCGCGCATGCAACTGCGCACATACCTGAGCGGCGAGAGGGGTGATAGCTGATGCAATCGTGTGAGTTCGTGGAGCCCATGTTGTCCGCGTACCTGGACGGCAAGCTCGCGAAGGACGACAAGGCCCGCGTCGAGGCACATCTCGCGGCATGCGCGCGCTGCCGAGGGCTTGTCCACGCCATGCGGGACGATGAACGCGCGTTGGTGTTGTGGGCGCGAACGCTCACGGCGCCGGTTGACATGCCCATGCGCGTCCTGAACGCCCTTGGACTGTCGCGCCAAGAGGTGCAGTCGCGCCGACTCGCCTACGTGTACTTCGCGAGCTTGGCGTTGGGGGTGGCGTTCGTCCTCGCCGCTGTCAATCTGCCCGCCGCATCTGCCGCGGCGATTCTGTTTCATTTTGCCCTGGCCATGGTTCGCGCGCTGTTTGCGCTGCCCTGGTCCGTGCACGCGGAGTGGCTCGTAGTGCTGGGCGCCCTGAGCCTCATCATCCTCGTGCTATCGCTCACCTGTCTGCGGCGGGCGCTCCATTGGACGAGAAGCGAGGTCGTCTGGCGATGAGGTGGGCGAAGCGAAGTCTGGCCGCGGCCATCGGCGGCCTCGTGCTGTTCGCCACCGCGCCCACCGTTACCGAGGCGTCCGTCGTCTCGAATCAGGGGCTCATCCGAACGAGCGCGACCGACGTGTTGCCGGGCCAGTCGGTCGGGGACATCGTCGTCGTCGGCCACGACCTGACCATCGGCGGGACGGCCGATCACGTCCTGGTCGTGAACGGCAACGTGGATCTTCTCCCCACCGCCCGCGTGGACACCGTCATCGATCTCGGCGGTGAGGTGCGCACGCTGCCCGGCGCGACGGTGCACAAGCTGCTCCACGCGACCCTCGGCAACCCGTTCTGGAGCGGCGCCATTGTCGCGGGCCTCGGCGCGCTGGTGGCGTGGATGGGCCTCCTCGCGGTCGGGATTGTCCTCACCGCCCTGCTCACCGTCATCGCGGCGGCCTTGCGCGAGAGCATCGAGGTGCCCCTCGCCGAACTCGAGAAGTCCGCGCGCCGAGCCGGCCTGAGCGGCGTGTTTGTCACCCTGGCTGTACTGGCGCTCGCCGGACTTCTCGCGGCGACGCTCGTCGGCATCCCGGTGGCGGCGCTCTGCCTGGCACTCTACGCGATAGGCGCCGTCGTCGGCCTCGCCGTCGTATCGGTCTGGATTGGCCGGATGATTGTCGGGCGGGATCGCGCGCGAGAAGTGTGGAAGGCGGCGCTTGCCGGCGTGAGTTTCATCGTCGCGTTTTCTAGCATTCCCATCATCGGCCAGATTTTGTTTCTGGTCCTGTGGCTCGCCGGCGTCGGCGTGACCGCCGAATGGCTGTGGCGCTGGCGTCATCGCCGCAGATCCAATCGGGCCTCGACGTAAGGATTTACCGCGCGAAAAAGCCCTTCCGGACGCTGCCGGAAGGGCTTTTCAAGTCGTCGTGTGAACGGGCGTGGGCCTCGAAGGTCTCCAGCGGGCTGGGGTCTCTTGGTCAGCCTGTCAACTGCGCGAGGTGTGTCCGGCGCGCTGTGCTTCTTCCGTGGTCCTTCCGTAGCCGAAGGGCCTTGCCACGAGCCGCGTCAGGGGCATGATGCGCGATGCGAGCTGGCGCACCACCGCGCTCGCCAAAAGGCCCACGACCATTCCGCCGATCACGTCGGTCGGATAGTGCACGCCCACGAACACCCGCGCGATCATCACGAGCACCGCGATGACCGTGAAGGGTAGCCAAATCCACCTCGGCGTGCGCCCCCACGAGCCTCCGGCAAACCCCCACGATCCGGCGCTGTGATCGCTCGGAAACGAGGCATCCGCGGGATGCGGGATGAGCTCAGTGTACGTGCCCTTCGGAAACACCACGAACGGGCGCGGCCGAAACCAGACAAAGTGCGAGATGACGACGTTCAACACAAGGGCGAGCACGCCAGAGAAACCTGCGACGGCGAGTTGGTTGCGGCTTTGGAGATCGTCCTTGGGCAGAGCAAACCAATAGGCGATGAACAGCGCCGCATACAGCTCGAGCGCGTCCTTCGCGAAGAAGATCATGACGTCGTCCAGTAGCTTGTTCTTTCCCGCCAGGCCGTTGATGAGGTGGTACAGGTGCACGTCGAACGGGTTTAACAGCGCCGCGTGAATCACGCGATCACTCCTTTCCATCACCGTGGGCATGGACCGGTGAGAGGCGGGAAGAGTTCACGGGTGGGGGGAGATGAGCCGAAAAATCCTATTGCGGCAACCAAATCGTTTTAGTGATTTGGTGATCAAAGCGCATGCCTTAAATAACGTGCGACGCTTCGACGAGGAGAATAAATATGGTATAGTCATATAATTTTATTTGAATTTTATTTACATTGGGGATTGTTGAAACTGGGGGCGGACGATTGGCAGCTGTGAAAGACATTGCGAAGTTAGCCGGTGTATCTCCGGCTACCGTATCCTGGGCTCTCAATGTGACGCGGCCCGTGAGCGAGAAGACCCGCAAGCGGATATTTGAGGCCGTAAAGCAATTAAATTATCATCCCAAGATGAGTGCTCGAAGTTTGCGTGCTAGTAGAGTTTTCTCCATCGGTATTTATTTGGTTAATGTTGATTTGCATCTCCGATTTGTGGACTATGCTTTTCACGTGACCGCTGGTGCATGTCAAGTTTTGGAGGCGGAAGGTTACTCGGTTCAGTTTGACATCGTGACGCCAGACAAGCTTGAGGTGCTCTCCAAAAAGGCGCTTGAACAGTCCGTTAATGGGTTGCTGGTATTGCCTCAGTTCGAGGGAGTGACGCAATACCTTCATGACACCATCCCAAAGGACTTTCCTGTCGTATGCAACAACTAATTGCGGTACGAGCGTGCTGTGATGAACTCGATATAGAAATTTGCGACGAGTGGATTGCAGACGGCCTGTTTGATGTAGACGGAGGCCAAAATGCAATGAGGAAAATACTGAGGTCCAAGCGTCTTCCCTCGGTTATCTTTTGCTTTAACGACTACATGGCAATTGGCGCTCTGAGGGAAGCTTTATTGCAGGGTATACATGTCCCAGACGACGTGTCCATCGTCGGATACGATGATATTGCAGTGTCCTGCACTTACGACGGTAAGGCAACCGTGGTTTGAACTGGGTAGAAGGGTTGCCAGAATGATTCTCAACATGATGGCAGGTGAGCCGGCACATAGTGGCGACAAACATCTTATTCCAGATCTCATGGAGCGAGATTCAGTAAGAAACATGCATGTATGACTGTTTCGTATTCATCTATCGGACCACACAAATCCAGAAGAGGTTTGAAGTTTCGAAGCATCCCTTGCGAATGACACTGTGGCCGCTGAATGCGAACGATGGAAGCGTCCGCACGAGCACGCAAAGACCGAGGGCCCGGCGGCCCCCTTAATTGGGTGATTCTTCATTAATACGATTATTCTCCATGGACAAAACGCGCAGAAAGCGATTGCAAAATCGATTTTGGAGGGGTATAATGCATGGTGTATTTGTTTGGTGAACAAATTAAGGTGCAAAGAGGGGGTACTTTCTATGGCTAAGGATGTGCGTAAGATCGCTGCGGTCGGTTTGGCGGCTGTGGCAACCATCGCTGTGACGGCCTGTGGCACAGAATCGCAGTCCAACTCGAATCAAGTGTCCTCCACGGGCTCGGCGAGCGCGAAGCAAGTGCAGTTGACGCTTTGGAACGTCGATTCCGGTTTGGCTGAGCAAGTAGACAACAAGGCGATAGCTCGCTTCAACGCAACGCATCCTGGATATCACATGACCGGAGAGTACTTTGAGTCAACCCCGTACCTTCAGAAGCTGCAAATTGCGATGGGTGCGCATCAAGCAGCGGACGTGTTCAGTAACTGGGGCGGCGGTCGACTCTATACGTTCGTTAAGGCGGGAGATGTGCTTGATCTAACGCCGTACTTGAAAGCCGATCCGTCTTGGGCAAATCGGTTTCTCCCTTCTGTGATGAAATCCATTACGTTCAACGGGCATGTGTACGGCGTTCCTTACGGCAATCTGCAACCGGTGAACTTTTTCTACAATAAGCAACTGTTCGCTCAGTACCATCTCACCCCACCTAAAACATGGAACCAACTGCTGAGCGATATTCAGTTCTTCAAAAGCAAGGGAATCATTCCGATTTCCCTGGGTGGTCAAGATAACTGGCCAGATCTGATGTACTTTGAATATCTGGTTGACCGGCTTGGCGGGCAACAACCGTTTGATAACGTCATGGCGGGCAAGCCGAATGCATGGTCCAACCCGGTGATCACGAAGGCTCTGAACATGATGAAACAGCTGGTGAACATGGGGGCTTTTGAACCAGGCTTTAGCTCCATCGGCTCCAATAACGGTTCGGACGCGGCTCTTTTGTACAGTGGCAAGGCCGCGATGTGGCTGATGGGTAGCTGGGGCTACGGAACCATAGCATCGGACGACAGCGCTTTCCTGAAGAATTTGGGCTGGTTCCCGTTCCCTTCGGTTCCCGGAGGAAAGGGCAATCCGAATGATGTGTGTGGAAACCCGAGTGACTTCTACTCGATTCCAAGTTACGACTCACCAGCAAAGATTAAGGGAGCCATTGAGTTCTTGAAGGACAACAATCTCGATTCGAAGAACGTCGCAGACCTGTTGCAGATCGGCTACGTTCCCGCGGTCAAGGGCATTGAAAACCAGTTAAAGAAGCAGAAAGACGCGGCGTACGAGACGTTCTATTACAACCTGGCGAAAAACGCTCCGTACTTCCAACAATCATGGGATACCGCGCTGCCGACCGCCGAGGGCAATGAGCTGGATACCGATCTCGGAAAGTTCATGGTTGGCCAGATGTCGGTGGCACAGTTTGAGGCGGATATGAACACTTATTTGACTAAATAAGCCGGCTGCCCTGAGGACTGTATCACAATTGGACGAGCTTGGGATAATCGACCGAGCTCGTCTTGATTTGGAGGAAGGGTGCTTGGTTACCAATCGTATTACTCTATCGCGACTACTCATGATGTTGCCGGCAGTGATCTTTTTTGCGGCTTTCGCACTCATACCAATGTGCGTAGCTGTATATTATTCTGGCCTCAATTGGTCGGGCGTTGGCTCTGCCACATGGGTCGGACTCGGTAATTGGAAATCCATGCTTGCGAGTGGGGAGTTGTGGCACTCCTTCTGGCTCACAATTGCGCTGATGTTTTGGTGTTGGGTGCTCCAGAACCCATTGGGGCTCGTGATAGGTGTTTTCACTGCAGGTGCTCAGCGGCACCGCGCTGTGTTCGGCGCATTGTATTTTATTCCCTTGTTGTTTTCGTCAGTCGCTATCGGTGTAACTTGGTCGTACATTTTAAACCCCACGTTCGGCCTCATGGACAACCTGCTTAAAGCGTTGGGGATTGGGAACGGATTCGAGAACTGGTTAG
This sequence comes from Alicyclobacillus acidocaldarius subsp. acidocaldarius Tc-4-1, assembly GCF_000219875.1. Taxonomy (NCBI): domain Bacteria; kingdom Bacillati; phylum Bacillota; class Bacilli; order Caryophanales; family Alicyclobacillaceae; genus Alicyclobacillus; species Alicyclobacillus acidocaldarius. The sequence continues at coordinate 2,783,611 of NC_017167.1, read as the reverse complement.
GAAACCCGCACATTGCGCTATTCGTGATCGCGTGTATCATCTCGTGGCAGTATATACCATTCAATGCGCTGCTGTATCAGAGTGGTGTTCGACAAATTCCTCGGTCGCTGTACGAGGCTGCGATGATCGATGGAGCGGGGCCAATTCGCACATTTTTTCGATCACGCTCCCCCAATTGAAGTACACCATCACCACGACAACGGTGTTGATACTTACGGGCACATTGACTTACTTTGACCTGATTTATGTTGTCACAAACGGAGGTCCTGGTGACGCAACACAGGTTTTGGCAATCGACATGTATAAAGAGGCATTTACCAATCTTAACATCGGCGCGGGTAGTGTCATCGCGGTGGTTCTGGCTGTGTTTGGGTTGTTGTTGTCCGTCGTCACTCTGAAATTCACGGGATTTAATAAGATGGAAAGTCAGATGGAGGGGGCGTGACTCGATGAAAGCTTTTCGACGCGTCTCCGTAGGTAACCTGCTCTTCGAATTATTTGGCGTTATATGGCTGGTTGTTGGGTGTTATCCAGTGTTCTATATCTTAACGACCAGTCTGCGTTCGCAGAACGGATATTTACTAGGGAATCCTTGGGTCCCTCCGCTTCATCCAACTCTTCAGAACTACGATCAGGTCATACAATCCGGGTTCACTAGGGCATTCATTAACAGCGCGATTGTATCGGTTTCTACAGTAGTGTTAATTGTCATTTTCTCCTTGCTGTTATCTTATGTCGTTGTTCGAACTCGCAATCCAGTGGTTCGAACCGTGTTCAACTGGTTCGTGGTGGGGCTAGCCATACCTGTTCAGGCGGCGATTATCCCTGTTTACATCTTGATTACGAAGTTGGGGTTATACGACACCCTGCTCGGGATGATACTCCCTATGGTGGCGTTTGCCTTACCCTTAAGCACGCTGATTCTGGTAAACTTTGTTCGTGACATCCCGAATGAATTGTACGAAGCCATGGGGATTGAGGGTGCCAACGATTTTCAAATCGTATTCCGACTCGTGGCACCCTTGGCACGTCCAGCCCTAATCTCGGTAGCGGTGTATCAGTTCGTCCAGTCATGGAACAACTTTTTGTTTCCGCTGGTGCTTACCCAGAGTGCAAGCGTCCGAGTACTCCCCCTCGCGATTGTGCAATTCCAAGGTGAGCACACGATGGACGTACCAGTCACGATGGCTGCAGTAGTCTTCTCAGCCATACCGCTATTCTTGGCTTACATCTTTGGAGGCCGCTATTTGCGGCAAGGCATGCTTGCTGGATTCGGAAAGTAGTGAGGAGGCTTCCCGTGACACCCGTGTATCTCGATCCCGCACAGTCCATTGAAGCGCGTGTCGACGCGCTCCTGGCCGATATGACGCTCGAAGAAAAGGTCGCTCAACTCACGTCCATCTGGGCGTTCGAAGTCCTGGATGATCTCGAATTCTCCGCCGAGAAAGCCACAGCCCTGCTCGGGCAGGGCATTGGACAGGTGACCCGTATTGGCGGCGCCACCAATCTGGACCCGCCGGATGTGGCTCGCCTTGCCAACCAGATTCAGCGCTACCTCCGGGATCACACGCGCCTCGGCATTCCGGCGCTGATCCACGAGGAGTCGTGCAGCGGCTACATGGCCAAGGGGGCCACCTGCTTCCCACAGACCATCGGCATCGCGAGCACGTGGGATGTCGATCTCGCCCGCCGCATTGGCGCCATTATCCGCGATCAAATGCGGGCCGTGGGGGCGCGCCAGGCGCTCGCGCCGCTCCTGGATGTGGCCCGGGATCCGCGCTGGGGCCGGGTGGAGGAGACGTTCGGCGAAGATCCGTACCTCGTGGCGCAGATGGGCATCGCGTACGTCCGCGGGCTCCAGGGAGATGACCTGAGCCAGGGCGTGATGGCGACGGGAAAACATTTCGTGGGTTATGGGGCGTCCGAGGGCGGCATGAACTGGGCGCCTGCGCACATTCCGGAGCGCGAGCTGAGAGAGGTGTACCTGTTCCCGTTCGAGGCGGCAGTACGCGAGGCCGGGCTCGGCGCCATCATGCCGGGGTACCACGAGCTCGATGGCGTGCCCTGCCACGACAATCCGGGGCTTTTGCGCGAGACGCTCCGCGGGCGCTGGGGCTTTCAGGGGCTCGTGGTGTCGGACTATTTCGCTGTGAATCAGCTGTTCGAATATCATCAGGTGGCCAGGGACAAGGCGGAGGCCGCGGCGCTCGCCGTGCGCGCCGGGGTGGACGTGGAGTTGCCGACGCGTGACGTGTACGGCAAGCCGCTCATCGAGGCCGTGGCACGAGGGCTCGTCAGCCCGGCCGAGATCGACGAACTCGTCCGCCGGGTGCTCACGTGGAAATTCCGGCTCGGCCTGTTCGATCACCCGTTTGTCGACGAGGGCGCGGCCATCGCCGTCTTCGACAACGCGGATCAGCGCCGGGTGGCGCGCGAGGCGGCGGAGAAGTCGATGGTCCTCCTCAAAAACGACGGGCTTCTGCCCCTCGCGCCCCGAGGCACCATTGCCGTGATCGGGCCGAATGCGCACACGACGCGCAATCTGGTGGGGGACTACGCGTACCCGTGCCACATCGAGTCACTGCTCGAGCAGTCGGAGGACAACGTGTTCCAGACGCCCCTGCCGAGCGGCGTGAAGCACGTCGACGAGTTCATTCCGATGCGGACCATCCTGGAGGCCATCCGCCAGCGCGTGGGCACGAGCGCCCAGGTCGTGTACGCCACGGGCTGTGACATCCTGGACGGGGACGATGCCGAGATCGAGGAGGCGGTGGCGCTCGCGGCGCGGGCGGACGTGGCCGTGGTGGTGGTGGGCGATCGCGCCGGGCTCACGGACGCGTGCACGACAGGGGAATCGCGAGACAGGGCCACGCTCTCGCTCATCGGGCGGCAGGAGGAACTTGTGCGCCGAGTGATGGCGACAGGAACGAAGACAGTCGTGGTACTCGTGAGCGGCCGGCCGCTCGCCATTCCGGACATCGCTGAGCGAGCGAACGCCGTTCTCGAGGCGTGGCTGCCGGGCGAGGAAGGCGCAGAGGCGGTGGCCGCGGTCCTGTTTGGCGACGTGAACCCGTCCGGGAAACTGCCCATCACGATTCCTCGCAGCGTCGGGCAGGTGCCGATTTACTACGGGCATAAGCCCTCGGGGGGCCGGTCGCACTGGAAGGGAGCATATGTAGACGAGAGCAATCTGCCGCTGTATCCGTTTGGGCACGGGCTATCCTATACGGAGTTCACATACCGGGATCTGGCGCTGTCTCCGCATGAGCTTGACGTCCACGGCGAGGTCGAAGTGTCGTGCGTCATCGAGAACGTCGGGGCGCGAGCGGGCGAAGAGGTGGTGCAACTGTACGCGCGCGATGTAGCGGCGGACGTGACGCGGCCGGTGAAGGCACTCTGCGGCTTCGCACGAGTGGCCCTCGCGCCGGGAGAGAAGGCGCGGGTGCGGTTTCGGGTGTCGGCGCACCAGTTCGGCTTTTATAACCGGGAGATGCGGTATGTCGTGGAGCCGGGCGAGATCGAGTTTATGGTGGGGGCGTCGTCGGAGGACATCCGGCTGCGCGGGATGGTGCGGATCGGCGGCGTCATGACGGAGATTGAGCACGAGAAGGTGTACCAGAGTGCGGTGGGCGTCGAGCGGATATGACGCTGGCAAAAGGGCGCCTCGCATTTGTCTGCGGGGCGCCCTAATTTGAGCTTGCGGGCAGTCAAATGAGGTACAATGGAACCGAGTATGCTGGGTGCGATCCATCATCACGCAGGGGAGACTCGTCTTGGAGAAAACGGCAGATCAGGCGCTGATGAAGGAGATCAACAAGTCGATTGTCTTAAACCGCATTCGGTTCCACAGCCCCATTTCGCGCAGCCAGATTTCGAGCGAGACGGGCCTGAACAAAGCGACGGTGTCCGCGCTCACGGATGAATTGATCCGCGACGGGCTGGTGTTGGAGGTGGGACAGGGGAGATCCCGCGTGGGGCGGCGGCCCATCATGCTGTTGTTCAACGCCAGTGCGGGCAGCGTGCTTGGAGTGGAACTGGGCGTCGAGTACGTCCGCGTGGCCATCACGGACTTCGCCGCGCGGGCGCTCAGCGTGCGTGAGGTGCCGCTTCCGAGAAACCTCGGCGCGGAAGAGGTGCTTGAGCGGTTGCGCGCGTCGGTTGCGCAGGCGCTCGCCGAAGCGCCAGAGAGTCGCTACGGGGTCATCGGCATCGGTGTCGGTGTGCCGGGCCTCGTGGATTTTGCGCGCGGCGTGGTGTTGCGCGCGCCTCACCTCAAGTGGGAGAACATTCCGCTCAAGGCTATGATGGAGAGTTGGTTCGGCAAGCCCGTCCTTGTCGACAACGAGGCCAATGCGGGCGCGCTCGGAGAGAAGCTGTACGGGGCGGCGACGCACGTGTCGAGCCTCGTGTACATTAGTGCCGGGACAGGCATCGGAACAGGGATTGTCATCGGGGACGAGCTCATCCGCGGCGCCGACGGCATGGCCGGCGAGTTTGGCCACATGAGCATCGATTTGCACGGGGAAACCTGCCCGTGCGGCAACGTGGGTTGCTGGGAACTGTACGCCTCGGAACGAGCGCTCATCGCCGTCTACGCCAAGCTGACCGGCGAGGAACTGGACTTCGACGGGGTGTTGGCCCGGTTTCGAGCGTCCGATCCGGCCGCGCTTCAAGCCTTTCAGACAGTCGGGCGGTATCTCGGCGCAGGGGCGGTCAACCTGGTAAATGGCCTCAACCCGGCCATGATGATCCTCGGCAATCGGCTGGCCGAAGGCGGGCGCATGGTGACGGACGCCATGCAGCAGGCCATTCTATCCAGGTGCCTGGTGAGCCCTTATGCCAAGGTGGTGGTGCAGCCTTCCGCGCTCGGCCGGGACGCGTGCGCCATTGGTTCGGCGGCGCTTGTCCTGCACGATTTCTTTGCAGGCCCGCGCGCCAGGGTGACGTCGCGCGCCACCATCGGGAGATGAGGCCGCGCCCGCGCGCGGCCGATGGACAGTCACGGCCCGTACGGACTGTTTCGGTGGGTGGAAGGCCGACTGGCGGACGGCGCGTTCTGAGCGCGGTCGAACAGCCGCCCCACCGCGTTCAACATGGCCTCGCGGCTTTGCGGGATGCACAAGAGCGTGGCGCCGAGGCCGACCCCAATCCCTCCAATGACGGGCCATCCCCAGTGATTCTCCTCATGGCGAGCCGTGAGCGTTCGATGACGTCGAGACATCCTCAACCACCTCGCGGTTAACGTTCCTCATGGCTCGCCAATCCATGCGGTTTTGCCGTGTACCTTTCACCCTCAGCGTGCACGCACCGGCGCCATCGCGGGCGCACTCCGCACACATCTTCCCCAAATGGGCACACTTCACAGAGAACCGTGCGGTGAGATTGTGACCAAGCTCCGAACATTGTCGAACTTGGTCGAGGTTTTACGGAAACTTAACAAAACCATCACGACAGCTTTACGCGAATCATGTAGTTTCTTAACGATTCGATTCAATGGGGGATGAGCCGTGTCGAAGCGCAGTGATCAACTGTTTGCGTTTCTGGTCGAGATCGCGGAGAACATCGCGCAAGCGACCGAGACGTTCCAGCGGGAGCTGGAGCAGGGAGGCGATTTCGGAGCCCTGGCGAGTCGCATGAAGACGTACGAGGACAAGGGCGACGAACTGATTTCCAAACTCATCTCGCTCCTCAACAATACGTACATCACCCCGCTCGAGCGCGAGGACTATGTCATGCTCGCCACGACGCTCGACGACATCATCGACGGCATCCACGCCTGCAGCGTGCGCTTCACGCTGTATGACGTCACGGGTTCAACGCCGACGATGATCGAGTTCGCGAAGGACATCCATCGCAGTGCCAAGGAGATCCAGGAAGCGATTCACAAGCTGAACGAGCGCAAGCTGCTCCAGATTCGCGATCACGTCAAGGAGTTGAACGTCCTGGAGAAACACGGCGATCAGCTTTTGCACGCCGCGCTTCGGTCGCTCTTCGCCGAGAGCAAGGACGCCATCGAGCTCATCAAGCTCAAGGAGATCTACGAGATCCTGGAGAGCGTGACGGATCGTTGTGAAGATGTGGCGGACGTGCTCGAGTCCGTGATTCTGAAAAACGCCTGAGGTGCGTCCGCATGCTGGTTGTCATCGTGCTCATTGTGATCTTGGGACTGGTCTTTGACTTTACCAACGGATTTCACGACACCGCAAACGCCATCGCGACCAGCGTCTCCACGCGGGCTCTGTCGCCCAGGGCGGCTGTGTTGCTCGCGGGCGCGATGAATCTGATTGGCGCCATGACCTTCACCGGCGTGGCCAAGACCATCGGCGGCAAGATCGCCGATCCGCTGAAGATCCCGCACGGGACCATCGTCGTGTTGTGTGCACTCGTGGCCGCTATCTTTTGGAATTTATTCACGTGGTATTTTGGCATTCCGAGTTCCTCGTCCCACGCCCTCATCGGCGGGCTGACGGGGGCCGTGATTGGCGCGGCGGGCTTTCACGCGGTCGATCTCGCCGGATTCACCTCGATCATCGAGGCGCTCATCACGTCGCCCATCTGCGCCTTCGCGCTGGGCTTCGCCATCATGTGGGCGTTTCGCGGCGTGTTCGGCTGGAGGTCTCCGCACAGGGTGAACCGCGTGTTTCGTGTGTTACAGTGCTTTTCGGCTGCTGCGCAGGCGTTCATGCACGGCACGAACGATTCGCAGAAGACCATGGGCGTCATCACGTTTGCCCTCATCGCGGGAGGGTATCAGCACACGATGCACGTCCCCTTGTGGGTGAAGACGCTCTGCGCCATCGCGATGGGCGTCGGGACAGCCTCTGGGGGTTGGCGGATCATCAAGACCGTCGGGTCGAAAATCATCAAAATTGAGCCCATCAACGGGTTTGCGTCCGACCTGACGAGTTCCATCATCATCTTCGGTTTCACGTTGTTTAAACTGCCCGTGAGCTCCACGCACGTCATCTCCTCCGCCATCATGGGGTCGGGCGCAGCAAAGCGTGCGCGAGGCGTGCACTGGAATGTGGCGGGACGCATCCTCGTCGCGTGGCTAGTGACGATTCCGATGTCTGGGCTCATCGCGGCGGGGCTCACTAAGTTGGCGCTTCTGTGACGCTAGAGGGACAAGCCGGCAAGCGGCTTGTCCTTTTCCACATCAGGAGCGGTTCAGGTCGCGCCGGAGGCTGAAGACGAGGGAGATGACGGCGAGCAGCAGGGAAACCACCGAGGAGGCCAGGACCATGGTGTCGGCCGTTGTCCAGCCCAAGCCGAAGCTGTTCGCCGAGCTGGTGCTCTCTTCGCCAGGCGCTGTCTGCACCGCGTTCGCAGGGGGTTCGCTCGCCGTGCCGGCGGCGACAATCTGCGTGGTCGAGTGGGGCGTCGCGCTCCCCGTCGCGCCGGTCCAGGCCACGATCGACCCGTCCCGGTAGTATTGGAACGCATCCCAGGCGATCACGCCGGGCTGTCGAGGATTCGTTGCGAGGAACGGAAACTGCTCGAACTGTCCAGGTTGAATCCCGCCTCCCGTCGCCTGCCACGTGACCAGCGTCTGCCCGTTCACCTGGTTTTCTGTCACCTTCCAGCCCGGCACCGGCTCATAGGACACAAACGAGACGCCCTTCGGCACCTTGAGCACGATCTTGACCGTCGGATTGTTCTTTTCGCACGGCACGCGCATCGTGTATTGTTCGAAGCCGCCCGCGGCCGGCGGGGTGGGGTTGTCGGCGATCACGACCACGTGCGCCGACGCCGTCGCCGCGCCGATGGCGAAGGCGGCGGTCAGTCCGGTGAGTGACAGCATCCATCGAGGTGTTCTCATGTGACGTCCCTCCTTGAGCATCATTCCGTGCGCTGCTTGAGCCACTGGCATTTTCTACGTTCCGACGTGAATCGGGAAGTCGACGGTCAGCACCTGAAAGTCGTCGGTCAATACTTGCACCTCTGCGTTCCAAGCGCCTGCACCTGAGAGCGCCAACGATCGCGCGCTGAAGATGCCTGGCGCCCTGGCGCCGAGTGGGACGGACGCCGCGCTTGGAGTCGCGCTGCCCGATGAGAGCGAGAGTTCGACCTGCTGGATTGCGGAATCGGGGCGGCTTCCCTTGGTGATCTGGACCACGAACAGATTGGAACCTGCTCGGTTGGGCGTGATCGACAGGTGGACGGCATACGGTCCCACTCGCTTGACCGCGTCGACCGGACCGGGGCGGATGTCGGCCGTGGGCAGGTTGGTGAGCAGCGCGGTGGCCACGAAAATGCCGACGCTGAAGATCAGCTCGAGGCTCATCCACGCGCGATAGGTGGCCCGTCTGGGGCGCGCGGTCAGCGCGTGCATCGCGGCGAATCCCAACACGAGAAGGACGAGGCCCAGTTTGGCGAGCAGGGCGACGCCGTATTCCGTGTGATCGAGCGCATACCAGGTCGGAATGTGAAGCAGGGCCGAGTACACACCTGTCAACCACAGGGCGATCACGCATGCCACCGCGATCCAGCCAAAGGACCGAACGGTCTTGCGCAATCTCTCATCGTCCGGGCCGGGGATTCGGTCCGCCTGGAGGACGAGAGCCAGCATCTGCGCGATCCCGCCGATCCACACGCTCGCCGCCGCGCCGTGCACCGCCATCGCGAGGACGGGCAAGATGGGGTGGGGTTCCGCGAAGGCGTGTCCCTGCACGGCGAAGGTCACCGGCAGAGCGAACATGGGGATCATGGCTGTTGCAAGCCGTTCCCTGGGCTTGGCCGTCGACAGCGCGGCGAGAACCGCCGGGATGACAGCAATGAGCATCAGTTCGATGACCCACAGGTAACCGAAGACCGTGAAATTGAGCGTCCGCGCGAGATAGCGCGGGGCAAACGCGGTCAGACCGTGAATGCTCCAGGTGATGGCCGCCTCGAGCGGCAGGTTGAACAGGACGCCCACAAACAGGGCCAGCCACCCCGCGAGTGCCCACCGAACTCCGAGCCGATTGTCCGCGATGGGCAGGGATCGCCTTGCCGCGCGCAGTCCCACCCAACCGCCGAGCACCAGCGCCAGGCCGCCGTAGGTCAGGACGCGATCGACCACCATCCAGAAACCGGGCCGATACCCTTGCTCGGACGCGCCGAGTTGCAGGGACTGCACGTTGACGCCGATGCCGAACGGGATGGTGCCCGAGACCATGTGCCCGTCGGCCGAGATCACCTGCCAGTGCACGGTGTAAAGTCCCTTGGGCAGGTGTTTTGGCACGTCCACGTCCACCTCATTGGCATGCAGAGGATTGCGGCGCCCATCGCCGAGATCGACGCGCTGATTGTCGACATTGGTGACGGTCAGGCCGCCGGGGATGAGTTGAACCGTTTCGTCAAATTCCACCTCGATCCGCCCGGGTGAAGACGCGAGCGACTGGCCAGGCGAGGGCGACGAATGAACGACGTACGCGTGAGCAGCGGCGGATGGAGTGCGAACGAACAGGGCCACAGCCAGCGCAGCCAACGACATTGCGACCGAGGCCCATAGGCGGACACGCATTCTCGACATGCCTGCGATATCACCTCCTCAAAAATTCCTCAAAGACGGTTGCACACTTTCAGTATGAGGCGAATGAGGCGCTGCGGAAACGGCGACGGCCAAGCGATTGGTGACGGTTACACGAGCATTTTGTGAATCAACGGTGACGCGGTGACGGAGGCCGTGAAACACATTCGGCCGACCGTTCGTCTTCATCACAGGAGGTGGATGGCGATGCGCGCAAAGTGGTTCACATCCGGATGTGTCGCACTCTTTCTGATTTCGGTCATTCTGGTATGGATTTTTGCGGAACAATACGTGCTCTCCGCGTACGGAAGCGCGGGAATGCCGGGCGCAGCAGGCGCCAACCCGTGGGGCGTGTGGCTGGCTTTGGCGGTGTGTGTTGGCGTGCTGTCGGCCCTCGGCGCGGCCATCATGTTCGTGCAGATGGCCTGGAAGGATTGGCGGATGTGGCGTTGAATCGATCCGAATCCCGTCGCGTCGGAACGGGAAGCCCGCGGACGATCATGTCCAAGCGGGTCTTCTTTTTGGCGAGAACAACATACAATCTTGACTTCAAAATGATCATGATATATGGTTTGATCACATTGTCAGACAATATAGAGAGGCGCGTTCCGCATGCAGGAATATACGCGTTGATCCTCGCGCAAGGGTCCGGTACCTTCGAAGGCAGTGACGCGGACACAGGGAGGGGAGAAGCAACAGTGACGCACACCCTATGAAACCGGTTGCAAACACGGGCGCGCTGGATTTCGTTTGATAGGCAATCTTGTCGACAAAATGATCTGGAAAGGGTGACATCCCCGAATGGATCAGGGACCTCAGAAGCGATTCTGGCGCTATGAGAACGGCGTCGTCCTCATGATGTTCTTCACGTTCGGCTTCGTCTTCATGGAGCGCCTGAGCGTCGTGTACTTGTTTCCCTACTTGGCGCCGGATCTCAAGCTGAACAATGCTCAACTCGGCATGATCGTGTCGGTTCTCGCGATTTGCTGGGCACTCTCAGGGTTCTTCTTCGGCACCATTTCAGACTTTTTGGGCTCACGCAAGAACGTGCTCGTTCCCATCACGCTGGCCTTTTCACTGCTGTCCTTCCTCACGGGCATTGCGAAGAACTTCGGCCAAATGCTTGGCATTCGTGCCCTGATGGGTGTCTCGGAAGGCCCGGTGTTGCCCATCGCGCAGGCTGCCGTGATGGCCGACTCGACGGAAGCGAGGCGCGGCTTCAACATGGGCTTTGTCCAGAGCGCGCTCGGCCTCATCGGCTCGACGTTCGGTCCGCTCATTCTCACGTGGGCTGCTACGAAGTATTCCTGGCACGCTGGTTTTTACGTCGCGGGCATTCCGGGACTCATCATGTTCTTCGTGTTGCTTTTCTTCATGAAAGACCCCAACAAGCGCATGTCGAAAGAGGAGCTTGCGAAGAGCGAACATCGCTTGCGCAAAGAGGACTTCCCGGTGGTGTTCCGCACGTGGAACATCTGGTTTACCCTGCTCATCGCGGTCCTCATGATGACCTGGTTGTTTGCGTTCACATCGTTCGCGCCGACGTTCCTCGTCGAGTACGATCACTACACGGGCGAACAGATGGGTGTCATCTCGGCAGCCATGGGCCTGGGGACGTTCTTCTGGGGGTTCATGGGGCCCTACATCTCTGACAAGTGGGGGCGCCGACCGACGTTGGTGTTGTTCTCCTTCATCGCCGTGCTGTCCCCGCTCGTGCTCATCTTCGTGCACGGCTCGGTCGCGCTGATGTGCGTGCTTGGCTTTCTCACCTGTGCCGGGCAGGCGTGTTTCCCGCTATTCATGGTGGTCATCCCGGGCGAGTCGCTGTCGCCGAAATACGTCGGCACCGCGGTGGGCCTGGTCCAGATGGTCGGCGAGCTCATTGGTGGCGCGGTGATGCCCACCGTCGCAGGCGTGGCCGCCGATCACTTCGGGCTGCCGGCACCCATGTGGATTGCGGCCGCAGGCGCCTTTGTAAGCGGCATCATGGCGTTCTTCATTCGTGAAACCGCTCCCATCCGCCTGCGCCGTCGCGGACAAGTGGCGAGCGAACCGCTTCAACTTTGAGTCATCAGTGGCGCGGCGCAGCCGGGCTGCCGTCGGCGACACGAACGGCGGCTCGGATGGCCGCGCTTTCGATGGCGGCGTACATCATCCGGGCGCTTTCGATGTTGTCCGACGACTCGGTTTCCGCTGGCCGCGAAGTCCTGAGCGCATTGAGCATTTCGCGCAGGCATGCGGCATGGCCTTGCTCGGCCATCGGTTCCACATCGATGCGCACGCGCCTGCACGGTCGCAGGAATCCGTGCGCTTCCTCCACCGCGATTTCCGCTTCGGGACTGGCCAATCCGTCCCACAAGATGGTCCCTCGGCTTCCCACGATGCGCCACGTCGACTCCCACGATGTCCTAAACCCCTCCGCGGACCAACTGCCGCGATAGCTGAACACGGCGCCGCCTTCCATCTCGAAGGCACAGATGGCGCTCGCGCATCCCTCGTACCAAGAGCTCGCCGGGTTATACGCCAGACAGAGAGCCGTCTCAGCCTTGGCACCGCCGAGAAGGAACCGGGCTTGGTCGAACGTGTGGATGGCCATGTCCAAGAGCAGCGGATGTTCCATGCGTTCCCGAAAACCGCCGAAGTGGGCGCCGATGAAGAAATCCGCGTGAATCTGCTCCACGCGGCCGATGAGCCCGCGCTCGATGGCCCGCCGGATGGCGCGAAGGTGCGGCTCAAAGCGGCGATTCTGCATCACGATGTAGCGCCTGCCGGATCGCGTCACGGCGTCGAGAATGGCGTCAGCATCCGCGCGGGTGGGGGCGAACGGCTTTTCGGCGATCACGTCGCAACCGCGTTTAAGAGCCGCCACGCAGATGGCGCGGCGGGCTTCTGGGATGGCCGTGTCCACCACGAGGTTCGGGCGGGCTTCGTCGAGCAGGGCCTCGACGGATGCGAAAATGGGCGCCTCCAGTCCGTGCCTTGCCGCCATGTCCCGCGCCCGCGCGAGATCCACGTCTGCCAGCGCGGCGATGTGCACGTCCGGTTCTCGTTTCAGAAGGTCCACCCAGGTGTTCGCCATCTGACCGCAGCCGACGATCGCGACCCGAAACCGCCTGTCCATCGTCTCACCTCTTACCCCGCCGTGATCGAGAGCGCTTCGAGATCGGATGGGGGGAGGGGACGCGCGAAGTAGAATCCCTGCGCCTCGTCGCATCCGAGCGCCTCGATGACGGACAACTGTTCCTTGGTTTCCACGCCTTCCGCAACGCACCGCATGCCGAGATTGTGTGCGATGTCCACGATGCTCGCCACGAGGGCCCGCGCCCGGCCGCCATCCACCGCGCGCTGTGTGAAGGCGCGATCGATCTTCACCACGTTGAGTGGCAGGTGCGTCAGGCGGCTGAGCGAGCTGTAGCCGGTGCCGAAGTCGTCGAGCGACACCTCGATGCCGAGCGCCTGGCATCCGGCGAGAAACCGTTCAGCCCGCTCGGCGTCCATCATAGCGCTCTCCGTCACCTCGATTTCGAGGTACTGCGCGGGCAGGCCGGTCTCGTCGAGGACTTCGCGCACCACGTCGAGGAAACCGTCGGTCAAAACCTGGTACGGCGAGAGGTTGACCGCCACTCTGAGCGGGCGACCGGCGTCGAGCCACGCCTTCGCCTGGCGGCACGCGGTGCGCAGACACCACTCCCCGATGGGCGCAATCAGGCCCGTCTCCTCGGCAATAGGGATGAACTCGCACGGCGGCACGTACTCGCCACTCGGCCGGCGCCAGCGAAGCAAAGCCTCCACGCCCACGACCGACTTCGCGCGCATGTCGATCTTCGGCTGGTAATGAATCTCGAAGTCGCCGCGCTGGGCCGCGGTGCGGAGTTCCTGTTCGAGCTCCAAGCGGCTTTTCGCGTCGGCCGCCGTGCGCTCTTCAAATAAGCGGTACGTGCTTCGCCCCTCGGCTTTCGCCGTGTACATGGCGAGATCGGCGTGGCGCAGCAACATGTCGCGCGTGACGCCATGGCGCGGAAAGCTCGCGATGCCGAGGCTCGCCGTCATGTACAGCGGGCGATCCTCCACGCGCACAGGCTTGCGTAGGCGGTTCAAAATGGCGTCCGCCACGGCGATGGCGCGCTCCATGGGCTGGCCAAAGAGCGTGATGGTGAATTCGTCGCCGCCCATCCGGGCCACGAGTGCGTCGTCGCCGGCCACTTCCTTCAGGATGCGGGCAATCTCCTGAAGCAGCTTGTCCCCAAATTCGTGTCCAAGCGTGTCGTTGACCGATTTGAAGCGGTCGAGATCGACAAAGAGAATCTGCATCTCGTCGCCAGGGCGGGCGTGGCGGATAAATTCGTCCACGCGCGCTTCGAAATGGCGCCTGTTGGCGAGACGCGTTAGCGTGTCATGAAAGGCGAGGTAGTTCATGCGCTCCGCTGCCACCTTCTCCGCCGTCACGTCGCGCGCCACCAGAAACACGCCTTCGATCTCGTCGTCGAGCACGATGGGGATGTGCGTGGCACTCATGTGCAGCGCCTTGTCTCCCGCCCGAAGCAGGAACTCGCCGTTCGTGGTGCTGCCGCGAAGCGCCCAGCGGTAATCCTCGAACACCCGCGGCCGATCCCGTCTGTCGATCATCCGCGCGAACGCCCGGGCGGATTTGCGCAGGTGGTGCTCAGGCACCAGTTCCTTCGCGCGGGGATTTTGATCGACGATGGCGCCGCGCGCGTCGAGCGTGAAGATGGCGTCTGAATGGTGCGTATAGAGCGAGCGGAACCGCTCGTCCGCGAGACGCAGGCGGCGACGGTCTGCCTGGAGTCGCCGGTCCAGCATCACGGTCGCGATGGCGGCAAGGAGGATGAACGCGCTGAACACGGCAACCACCCATGCGAGCGGCCCGCTGTACGCCATGGGCGCCGCGAGCCGGCGAGTCGGCAGGACGAATACCGTCGCCCACATTCCGGTGTAATGCATGCCCGAGATGGCGATGCCCATCACGAGCGCGCAAGCCACCTTGGCCGCATGTGCGAGCCAGCCTCGCGCCGTAGCGAGCCGGAACGAGAGCCAGAGCGCCACGTATGACGCGACGACGGCAATCACGACCGACAGCGCAAGCGGCCCAGCGCGATAGTAGAAGCTGCCGCCTTGCACCGCCATGGCGGCCATGCCCGTGTAGTGCATGAACACGATGCCCGCGCCCATGAGCAAGGCCCCGTATGCAAGTTTCGCCGGTGACGCGGATCTCGCCACCACATACAGCGCCGCTCCGGGGCCTGCCATGGCAAACATCAAGGAAAGCGCGACAATGGCCCAGTTGTACGTCATCTGCGCGGGGAGCATGAGAGCGAGCATCGCCACAAAGTGCATGGACCAGATGCCGATGCCCATCGCGACGCCGCCGAGCACGACCCAGACGAGCTGGCGATTCGCCTTGGTTTCCAGCACGCGGCGACCGAGATCGAGCGAGGCGTACGCGGCGAGCGATGCGACGACATAAGAGAGGATCACGAGCATCGGAATATACGTCTGCGGAACTGGGTGCAAGATGGGTCATCATCCTTTGCGCTCAATTGAAGCGTTGCCGGTTGAATTCGCCATCCTTCGCACGAAATCCTCTGCTCACGAGCGAACCAACCGCGTCGGCGCAAACGTGAAGCTCACGCCCACTTCGCCGGCGAACGGGGAGGACTGGCCGCCAATTTCTGTCCAGTTGCCCTCGGGGGTGAGTTCCCAGAGCCCGCCGAGATCGCCGCCGTTCGTCACGAGCGTGCCGGCGGGGGACCACGCGAATTTCGGCGGCGCGGCGTTTCGATCCGTCGCGTGCGTCTTGGTCCATACAGGGGTCCAGCGACCACCGACGAGCTCGAAGATTTGGCACCTGGAGGCGTCGCTCACGGTCAGCACGCCGTGGGGCGACCAGCCAAACTGGTAGATCTTGTCCGACCCAATGTCTGGGCCCGCGCCTTGTACGCGTTGCCACCGTCCTCCGGAGAACTGCCACAGGCCGTTTTGCGATCCCGCCTTGCCGCTCACCGTGAGCATGCCCTTCGGCGACCAGGCGAACTGTCCCACGTCGGTGACGGGGCATGGCATGCCGCCCGGCTGGACAAAGCGCCCCCCTTCGTCAATCCAGACGCCGTGCGCGCTCGTGCCGACGGCGAGATCGCCGTTGGGGGCAAAGCCGACCGTCAGCGTGTCGGCGGCAAACGGGGCGCGATCGCTCGTCATGGCGACAAAGCGGCCGTTCACAAACTGCCAGACGGTGGTCGCCCCGTTCTGCGGCACCGACACGACCGTGAGCACGCCTTTCGGCGACCAGGCGAGCGAGGAGATGTAGCCGAGCTCCGCGCTGCCGGGAAGCTGGTGCCACCCGCTCGCCGTCAGTTGCCAAATGCCGGGCAGGGTGCCGTCGTCCGGCACCACGTACAGCGAGCCGTCCGGCCCGAACGTGTGCAGCTGCACATCCGTGTCGTTGCGGATGGACACCAGGTGCCAGCCCTTGCGATACGTCCAGAGCATGTTGGCAGAGGACATGCCGGGCGTGGACGCGTCGGGCGACCCGCTCGTCACCGCGGCGACCTCTCCCGTCGGGGATACGTCCACGGATTCGAAGATGGTCGACGGCGCGCTCAGGATGGACGAGGCAGGGAAGTAAATCCATTTTCCTCCCGTGTACTCGGCCACCTCCGTCGATCCGCACGCCACGAGAGCGCCAGGGGACGCGCCTTCGGGAAGATGGTCGTCTTGCGTTGTCGAATGGGTCGGCGTGGGCGTGGCGGGCGCCGTTCCGCACCCCCCAAGCGCGGACGAAATCGCGAGTGCGGCGAGGGCCATTCGAAGGCCAGGATGCACGTCAATCACCTCGCACCCATTATGCTCGTGCTCGAAGGGCCGCCGCAAACGAAGGCGCTGCCATGCCACGAGGCGCGGCGCGATATTCGAAAAAAGATCCGATCTCGCCGCCTGCTTTCGACAGGAGAGATCCGATCTCGCCCGCCCGATTCGACACCGGAGATCGGATCACGGCGACACCCATCGCGCCGTGTGGCAGAATGGGGGGAGAGCTGGTTGTCATCCAGGAGCAAAGGGGTGTTCAGATGAGGAAGGTCCGCTTCGGCATTCTCGGCTGCGCGGATATCGCCATTCGCAAGCTCATCCCTGGGATTCTGTCGTCCGAGACGGGGGAATTGTACGCTGTCGCGAGCCGCGACGGCGCCAAAGCCGAGGACGTGGCGCGCCGGTTTGGAGCGCCGCGCGCGTACGCAAGCTATGAGGAATTGCTCCGCGATCCCGACGTGGACGCGGTCTACATCCCGCTGCCCAATCACCTGCACAAGCCGTGGACCATCCACGCGGCTGAGGCAGGGAAACACGTTCTGTGCGAGAAGCCCATCGCCCTCGACGCCCGCGAGGCGCAGGCCATGGTGGACGCCTGCCGGGCGCACGGGGTATACCTCGCGGAGGCGTTCATGTACCGTCACCATCCGCGCTACAACAGGGTGCTCGAACTCATCCAGGCCGGCGCCATCGGGCCCGTGCGCGGCATGCGCGGCTCGTTCACGTTCAACAACGCGGCGGATCGCGGCAATATCCGTTTTCGCCGCGACTGGGGCGGCGGATCGCTGTACGACGTCGGATGCTATCCCATTTCCGCGGCCAGGCTCATACTGGGCGAGGAGCCCGTCGCGGCTACGGCGCACGCGTTCTTCTCGCCCGATCACGACGGCGTCGACATGTACCTCGCGGGCCTCGTGGAGTTCGCGGGCGGCGTCTCGCTCACCTTCGACTGCGGCATGTGGGCGGCGGATCGGAATGAGGTGGAAATCATCGGCGTAAACGGCCGCCTTATCCTGGAGCACGCCTTCCTCGGCGAGCCGGTGACCCTGCGCGTCGTCTCGCCGGAGGGCGAGCGTGTCGAGACGTTCGATGCACTCGACCCCTACGCCCTCGAAGTGGACGATCTCGGCCGCGCCATCCTGGAAGGCAAGCCGCTTCGGTTCCCGCCCGAGGACGCGGTGGCCAACATGCGCGTGCTGGACGCGTGCCTTCTGTCGGCGCGCACGGGGCGGCGCGTCGCCATCGAGTGATGAAGCCGCGAGGATCTCAACAACTCCGCACAAAAAAGCCGCCCCGCGCGGGCGGCTTCCCTTACACCATTTCCCACAGGCGATCCGGCTTCAGATGCGCGGCCAACAGCCGACTCTGCTCCCGGTGTTTCCGGCGGGCCTCGGCGCGCGCCGGCGCGCTCTCGTGCAGCGCCTTCTCCTCTTGCGTCTCCGGGATGACGGGTGGCACTGGAATGGGCTTGCCGTCCGGGCCCAGCGCGACGAACGTCAGAAACGCCGTCGCTGCGATTTTTCGCTCGCCGGTCCGCAGGTGCTCAATCACGACCTTGACGAAAACCTCCATCGACGTGCGGCCCGTCGACGTGACGTACGAGGTCAGGCAGACCGAGTGTCCCTCCGTGATGGGCAAAAGGAAATCGACGCTGTCGGTCGACGCCGTGACGGTCTGCGCGCGGGCGTGCCGCTCCGCGGAGATGGAGGCCACGTCGTCGATGTAGGCCATCAGTTTGCCGCCGAACATCGTGTGGTGATCGTTGAGATCGCCCGGGAAGACGCGCAGGATTTTCGTGGCGCGCGACTCTTTGCACGTCTTCGGGCGAAGCCGCTCTTGTTCGTCCATCCTCTTCCCCCCTCGTCGAGAACGAACCATGATGACGAGACCCATCCTAGCAGACCCAAAACGCGAGTGGCAAATCGTGTAAGCGCTCTCGGCCCCGGCGGAGAAGCGGATGTCGAAAAACGGCCATCGCCCCGTCAGGCGGCGCGGGCGGGCACTTGCCGGGCGAAGGCGCGCGCGGCGCCCCGGGACAACCCGTAAGCGAGCGCGGACAAGCAGGCGACGAAGAACCCGACGGGCCAACCGAGCACAAATGACAGGGACAGCGACAGCCACGTGATGACGAGCGACAGCGCGACGCTGAGGGCAATCGCCTGCCAGGGCCGGCGGGCGAGATGGCGCGCGGCGAGCGCTGGACCGACGAGCAGGCTGAACGAGAGGAGCGCGCCCACCACGGGCATCATGGCACTCGTCGCAAGGCCGAGGCTGACGAGCAGTGCCCAATCGGCCGTGCGGTTGGAGGCGCCGCGGACCTTGGCGGCTTCCCGCGCGACGGTGGTGAAGAGCAGCCTGCGGTGAAACGCCGTCACAAGCGCGATGCCAACGGCCGACACGAAGGCCGTCTCGATGACGCCGGACGAACTCACGCCGAGTACCTGGCCGAACAGGAGCGACATGGCATCGTCGGCGTACAGGTTGCCCAGGCTGAGAAACAGGGCGCCCGTGCCAAGGCCCAGTGCGAGGACGAGCGCCGTCGCCACATCACGCCGGTCCCGTTCCGCCAGTGCGCCGATGCCGAGCGCGGCGGCAGCTGAGTAGATGCTCACGCCCACGAGCGAGTTCACGCCGAGGACGAGGGCGCCGCTTGCGCCGGCAAACCCGACCTTCGGGAGCGCGTGCGCCGCGAACGCCGTGCCCCGAAGCACGACGTAGAAGCCAATCCAGCCCGCCGCCACGGCGACGAAGCTCGCCGCCAAAAAGGCGTGGCGGGCGAACGGGAAAGCGAGCATCACGAACGGGCTCATCGAAGTTCTCCCTCCGCTCTGCGCCGAAATATGGCTCGGTCTGCGCCTGCCGCGGCGGCGTATGTCAAGAACGCCAGCGCCGCCACAAAGAAGCTCACCGGCCAACTCGTGTGCTGCGGCAGCCACGTGTAGCTGTCGTACGACAAAAGTACGCTTGTGGCCACCATCAGCGCGCCGATCAAGCCGCCTGCGAGACCCGCGCGAAGCGGGTTGGCCGTGAAACGAGCGGCTATCGCGGCTGGCCCGACGATGAGCGCCGTGGCAAGCAGCGATCCGGCCACGAGGGCGTCCGTCTCGACCGCCACCGCCAGCACCACCGTGAACGCGATGGATATCGCCCGCACCGGCACGCCGCGCACGCGCGCGAGATCCGGGTTGACGGAGGCGAGGGCGAGCGGGCGCCAGATGAGGAGCATCGCCACCACGCAGCCAGCGGCCGCCAACGAGATCCACGGCACGAGGGCGGGATCGAGCGTGAACAGGGAGCCGAAGAGCACCGCCATCGACGCGTTGGCGTGCGCGAGCTGTGCGTCGAGGTACAGGAACAAGGCACCGAAGCCGAGCGCGAGGGAGAGCACGACCCCGGTGGCGAGATCGCGCTCCCCGCGCGTTCGGCCGCCGGCGAGTTCCATGCCGACGGACGCTACGACGCCAAAGGACAGAAACCCAAGCCAGCCGTTCATGCCGACGAGGTAGGCGCCGGCGCCGCCGGTGGTGCCGACGTCCGTCAACACGTGGCCCGCGAACGACTGCCCGCGCAAGATGACGAACGCGCCCACGAGGCCGGAGAGAAACGCGATTTCGGTGCCAGCGACAAGCGCGTGCTCGACTGGCGCACTCGCGAGCGCCTCGCTCAGCCAACCGAGCGTCATGGCAGCATCACGCTCGCCTCTGGGCTCGCCGCTGACACGGCGTGGGCGTGCCCGTCCATGGCACCCGCGGCCACGATGATCCGGCCTCCCGCGCGCAGCACTTCCACCGGGTACCCGTAAAGCCCCGACAGCACCTCCGGGCGCAGTACGTCGTCCAGGGCGCCCTTGGCCATCCGGCCATTGGCCAGATAGAGAATTTCATCAGCGCGGCCAATGAGCGGATTCACGTCGTGCGCCACGAGCAACACCGCCATCTGGCCTTCGTGCGCGAGCCGCTTTACGAGATCCACCACCTGGTGCGTGGACGCGAGATCGAGGTTGTTGAGCGGCTCGTCGAGCAAAAGCACCCGCGGCTTCGAGACGATGGCCTGCGCAATCAGCAGCCGCTGGCGCTCGCCGCCCGATAGCCGCCCGATGCGCCTGTCCGCCAGGTGGAGCGCGTTCACCTCCGCGAGCGCCGCTTCAATCGCGTCGCGTCGCCGCCTGGAGGGGAGCGGAAACCCCAGGCGATGCCCATCCAGACCAAGGCCGACGAGATCGCGCCCGGTGAGCGGCACGTCCTCGTCCAAATGCACCGCCTGCGGCACGTAGCCAATGGACTCGTTGCGTCGCCGGACGGGTTTGCCGTCGATCTCGACAACACCTCCAGCGGGGCGGATGAGCCCGGCCAGCGTTTTGAGCAGCGTCGACTTGCCGGCGCCGTTTGGTCCCAGCACGCCGACGAATTGTCCGGCCCGAATCTCGCCCGTCAGATGCGCAAACACGGTGCGGGAGCCGTACGATACGGTGAGGTCGCGAAACGAGATGACAGGTGTCACGAGATCGCCTCCAGGGACGTGCCGTGCGCGAGCGCGTTGTAGATGGCGTTGGTCTCCTCAAGCATCCACTGCTGATACGTCAGTCCCGTGGGCTCCGTCTCGTACACGGCGACCGTCGGGATATGTTCTCGCTCGGCAAGTGTGAGGAACATCTTGGTGACGTTCGTCACCACCTGCTTGTTGTAGCAGAACACGCTCACCTCGTGGTGCGTGAACAGCTGCGTCTGCAGCGCCACATCCTGCGGCGACGGATCCGTGCCGTTCATGATGGCTGCCTGAAATGCCCAGGGCGTCTTGATCTGGAGACCTGCCTCCTGAAGCAGATAGTCCGACACCGGTTCCGTGACCGCCGCACCACGGCCGCGATAGGCCGCTTTCAGGCGGGCCACCGCCTCGTCCCATGGCTTGAGCGACTGGACAAACGCATTCGCGCGCGCCTGAAAGTAGGCCGCGTGACTGGGATCCAGTTTGCCCAGATCCGATGCGACCATCTTCGCCAACCGGGGCATCGTATTCAGTTGATACCAGATATGAGGATTCGCGGTGTTGGCCCGGTATCCGAGCGCCTGGCCTGCGTCAATCACGATGCGGTTGGGATTCGGCGAAGCCTGCTCGAGTTTGTTCATGAACTCGTCATAGCCGAGCCCGTTCTGGACAACCAGGTTTGCCTCAGCCACCGCGATGGCGTCTTTCGGATTGGCCTCGTATTCATGCGGGTCCACTGCAGGGTTGGACATGATGGCCGTCACGGACACGTACGGCCCGCCAATCTGCCGGATGAGGTCCGCGTATTCGCTCTCGGCGCCGACGGCGCGGATGTTCGCCTGCGCTGCCGCCGCACTCCCCTTTGCCGCGGGCTTCGCGATGCCGCAGCCCGTCATGACGAGCGCGGCGGACACCGCGGCGATGGCTGTGTTCCACCATGAGCGCTTCATGGTCTCTCTCCATCCTCTCAAATCAGAACGATTCCGATTTGGGTTGCCGAGAGGAGTATATCAGGTTGGGTGCGGTTTGTAAATCGGATTGATTTCGATTTATGATAGGGGCGAAAGAAGGGAGTTGCATCCGGTGCACGAGACCACGGCCTCGATTCTTCAAGCGCTGAAAGAGGCAGGCTATAAATTCACCGGCAAGCGGCGAGCGGTGGTGGACCTCTTCGTCGAGAATCGGGATCGGTATTTTTCGGCGAAGGAGGTGTACGATCACGTCAGTCAAATTTACCCTTCCGTGAGTTTCGACACCATCTATCGGACGCTCGGGATCCTCGTGGAGCAGAACGTGATCGAGCCTATGGAATTCGCGGACGACCGGGCTCGATACCGCCTTCAGTGCGCGCGAGGGCATCACCATCACCTCGTGTGCCTGCGCTGCGGAGCGTCCATCCCCATCGAAGAGTGCCCCATCGACCGGATTCGGCAACAGGTTCCGAACTTTCGCATCGAAGACCACAGGCTCGAGATTTACGGCTACTGCCATCGCTGCGCGGACGCGGGCGGCCAGGGCTCGTGAGGAGCCCGATCAACATGAAAAAGCCGCCCGCCGAGCGATGTCCGCGTCGACAAGCGGCTTGGTATGTAACCCCGTTCTGCCGTGGGACAATCGGTTTTGCATCCCCATCTCCAAGGTGGGTATCCTACCGCCGGTTTCAACCGTCCACAACGCCGAGGCATGGCATCCGCAGACGGACACGGATTCCCGTAGGTCTCGCGTGGATGAAAACCAAAACTGCCCCACGAACATCACAGGAGCTTGTTACAGTAGTATAGCACGCTCGGCGTCGAATGCCAAGCCGTTTGTTCCATCCAGGTTCATCCTGCGCTGGACCCGCGCGCGAAACGCAGCACCAAGCGTGCGCGTCGAACCGCCCTCGTCATCTGAATGGCGCCATATCCGGCAAAGAGCGCCAACAAAGGCTCGATGGGTGCGCGCATGCGATCCCACGCGGGAAAGATGAAAAAGAGCGCTATGTAATACGCAAGGATGAGAAGTGGCCAGAAGGCCCGATGGTCGCGCCGCACCCGTGCGCTGCGCACTGCCATGGCGATCCCGCCGCAGGCGAAGGCGAGCATGCCCAAATATGTGCCGAGATCGACCGCGTGCACGGCGCGCGCGAACCAGCGGGAGACAGGCGGCGAGCTCTGACCGACGGACCAGTAGAGTGCGTTCGAAACTCCGTCGAACAGGTGCCACCACTTCACAAAGCCCATCTCGAGCGTGCGCAGAGGATGCGTGAAGATGTACGCGCGCGCCGCTTTTGCGGCTGCGTGATCTTCCGTCACCTCGCTTGACACGTAGGAGAGAAAGGGGTTTTGATGCGGGTTGAGCGGCCAAAAATAGGCGCCGTTCGCGTGCGGGTTGTTCCCCTGCCACAGGTTGACACCACCGTTCGTCGAGACCAGGACGAAGGCGTGGAGATCGATCACGTTGCGCACGGTGATGGGGGCCACGGCGAGGAGGACGCCGGACAGCATGGCGGCCGCAAGCGCACAGGCGCGGCGCCATCCGACGCGCGCGACCATGAGGTACGCGAACCACGGCGCGGGCGCGAGCATCAGGACGGGGCGCACGGCGCAGGCGAGCCCGGCGACGCACCCTAAGGCGAACGAGCGGCCGAGCCGGACGTCTCGCCCTCCCCGTGTGGCGCCGATGAGCGCGGCCAGCGTCAGAAGAAACGTGAACAGCATCTCGCTGCAGAGGACGCTCGACCATGCGATTTGCGACAGGTATCCCGCCAAGAGAAAGCCGGCAACGAGCCCGGCCGACCGCTTCCACAGAACGGTTCCGAGGGTGGTCACGAGTCCCGCTGTCAGGCTGTTCAGAATGGCGTTGGCGACAGTGCCGCTCCAAAAGCTGCTGCCAAACAGGGCATAGATTCCCGCGAGAAAGAGCGGATATCCGATGGGGAAATAGGCGGTCGGCTTGCCGTCGTACGTGTAGCCTTGTCCGGCCGCGAGGGCGAGGGCGTGATCGCGATACCAGGCGAAATCGGATGCGGGGACAGGATGCACGGCGGTGAGCCACAGAAGGCGAAGCAGAAGCGCGACGGCCGTGATCGACAGCGCGTCGAGCGCCAGGATGACCGCCGAGGGACATTCGATGGCCGCGGCGCGCGCCTGGGAATGTTCCAACGTCATGAGCCGGCTCCTTTCAGGAAGGCCGTTCTCGGGGCCTTGTTCACCCTCTCCGATTGTACACCCGCGCGCCATGGGTGAAGATGGAATTAGGCGGTGTCCCGCAGAGGCCGCTGAGACCGGAGCGTACAGTGCGAACGTGCCGCTTGGAGATCCGAGAACAGCTAGGCGTGTGCGGCCGGGCGCGCGTCTCCCGCCGCTGGTTCGCCGCCTCGGGCGCTTCGCCAGAGAAGCGCGCCGGAGGTGAGGGATGCGGCAAGGGCAATGGCGCCAAGCACCGCGTACGGCGTTCGCGCTCCGAACGCCTGGAGCCACGAGGCGAGGGGCGGACCGAGGGTGGGGCCAAGGAAGCGCGCGCTCGTGTAGAGGGCTGACAAACTTCCGCGTACCTCGTGAGCGAGCGCGGTGGCGAGGCACGCGTCGATGGCCGTGATGGTCGTGCCGATGCCGTAGGCGCCGAGGCTGACAGATGCGATTTGCCACGCCATGTCCTGACGTGCGCTTGCGGCGCCGAAGGAAGCAGCCGTCCAGGCGAGGCCGAGCGCGATGGCCGCGCGAGATGGCGCCTTCCATCGGTCTGAAACGAGGCCGGTCAGAAGGCTCGCCAGGCAGAGCATGGCCTGCGGAATGGACAGCAGCAGGCCGTTTTGCCACTCCGGCACGTGAGCGCCATCGGCGAGGGATTCGGACAGGCTCACAAGCCCTCCGAAGAGGCACAACATGCTCACCGCACCGCTCAGGTAGGTCGCCGTGAGAAGTGGCGCGTGGGTGCGAAACGCGACGCGCCAGGCCGCGGCATGGGGGACGCGAGGGACTCGTGCGCGCCGCTCTGGGATCATCCATGCGATAGCCGCTGAGAGCGATCCGCAGAGCGCGAACACGGCCCAGAACGGCGCGAAGAACGCCCAGGTGGCGAGCAGCGCGCCGAGGACGGGGCTCATGAGCTTGCCTAGGGTGTTGCCGACTTCCGTGAATCCGGCGGCCCGCCCGCGCCCGCCTTCCTCGGCGAGATCGCCCGCGAGGGGAAGCGCCAGCGGCATGGCGAAGGCAGCCCCGACGCCCTGCACAACGCGCCCTCCGAGCACCCACGCGTAACTGTGGGCGGCTGAGGCGCCGACGGCCGCGATGCCACCGCCGACGGCGGCCACGGCGAGCGCCGCCATGGCGAGTCGCCTGCGGCTCATCCGGTCCGCGAGGAACCCCGCCACGGGCATCAGGGCGACGGCAATCACGGAATATGCGGTGATGAGCAGGCTCCCTGCGGTGGGCGTGATGCCAAAGGCCGACTGCATCACGGGGACCACGGGCACCATCATCGAGTTGCCGAGGGTCAGGATCAACGGAATCAGGCTGGCCGCAAGGATTCCGAGCCACGCGGGCCGGCGCATGTGCTCGCCTCCTTCAGTTGGATTCGACGTCCGAGTCTTGTTCGGGCGTTGCCACCTCAACTTCCTGCCTTCGAAGGAATGCCTGCCGCACGAGCGCCACAGACATGGCGATCACGCCGACGAGATCGAAGTACGCGCCCGCGCTGTCGGCGAGAGAGCCCGGGGCAGCCAGGTGGATGAGGCTGCGCCAGAACGCGGGGCTCAGGATGAGGTCCATGGCGAGGAGGACAAACACGCCGTACCCGAGGGCGGACAACCCGGCCCACAGGCAGACCGTCCCGCACACCACGGCGATAGGTTCGAGGCGGAGCACGCCCGTTCGCGGCATGACTGCGCACGCGAGGCCGAGCGCGAACGCGATTCCGCCGAGCAGCTTGGCGTGACGCGGGAATCGGTCTTCCCGGCGGATCCACTGCCAGAACGCCTGCATGGGCTTGCACCTCTCTTGGGAGATGTCTCTCTCCACAAGGTTGGCTCAATTCCACATTTTCATGCCGGACTGGTACAATCACCTCGAAACACGCATGTTCCAAACAAGGAAGGAAGGCGGTGCGATGTCCGGCGCCGAACACGAGGCTCACGCTGCTCGCATGGTTTTTGTCGGGCCCGGCCGGACGGCGGTCGCTCTGGCGCTGTCGTCGATGCGCGCGGGGCATCAGGTGATGGGCGCTCTCGCGCGCCAGCCGGAGAGCGACAGGGCCCAGACGTTTGCACGGATGACGGGGGCCCCGGTGTATGGGATGGACCGCCCTCAGGAGGTCCTGGCGCAGGCGAACGTCGTCTGGATCACGGTGTCCGACAGCGCCATCGCCTCGGTGTGCCGTCAGTTCGCGGAGGCGGGGGCGTGGCGGCGCGGGCAGGTGGTGTTTCACACCTCGGGCGCACTCGCGAGCGACGTCCTGGAGCCAGCGGCCGTTCGCGGCGCGAAGACGGCTAGTGTGCACCCGCTGCAGACGTTTGCGGGCGACGAGGACGACGCCGAGCGGCTGAAGGGCGTGGCCGTGGCCGTGGAAGGGCAGCCCGAGGCCGTGCGCCTGGCTTGTTCCCTCGCAGCGGCGTGGGGAGCCCGCCCGTTTGCCATCGCGGCGGCGGACAAGCCAGCGTATCACGCCGCGGCGGTGCTTGCGTCCAACGCCGTGATCGCCCTCATGGCCACCGCGTCGCGCCTCGCGCCTCTCCCCGAAGGGGCGAAGAGCCTGTTGCCGCTCGCGCAGCGGACGCTTGAAAATCTCGCGTCGCTCGGGATCCCGGCGGCGCTCACCGGGCCCATCGAGCGCGGCGACGTCGACACCGTGGCCGAGCACCTGCGCGCCCTCGAGCGCGATCCGGCCGCGCGCCGCGTGTATCTCGCCCTTGCGGCGGCCACCGTGCCCATCGCGGTGGCGAAGGGGACGCTTGGGTCCGAGGCCGCGGGCCGCCTGTCACAATGGTTTGCGGATACAGGGGGAATGTAGATGGCACGCACAGTGACCGTGCGCACGCTCGCCAACATGAAGCGGGCGGGCGAGAAGATCGCCATGCTGACCGCGTACGACTATCCGACCGCCAAACTCTTGTCTGAGGCGGGCGTCCACGTGCTCTTGGTCGGTGACTCGCTCGGGATGGTGGTACAGGGGCAGCCAACCACCGTGCCGGTGACGCTGGATCACATGGTCTACCACGCAAGCCTCGTCTCGCGCGGCGCGGAAGGCGCCATGGTCGTGGCGGATCTGCCCTTTCTGACGTATCAGGTGTCGGCCGAGGAGGCGCTGCGGTCCGCTGGCCGGCTGATGCAGGAGGGCGGCGTGCACGGCGTCAAGCTCGAAGGCGGGCGCGAGGTGGCCAAGACAGTGCGCCGCCTCGTCGAAGCCGGCATTCCGGTCATGGGCCACATCGGCCTCACGCCGCAGTCCGTGCATGCCTTTGGAGGGTTTGCCGTGCAGGGCAAGACGGCCGATCGCGCCCTCGAGATGATGGAAGACGCCCTGGCGCTCGAGGAGGCCGGCGCGTTCAGCATCGTGCTCGAAGCGGTCCCCGCGGAGGTGGCGGCCGAGATCACACACCGGCTGTCCATTCCCACCATCGGCATCGGCGCGGGGCCACACTGCGACGGCCAGGTCCTCGTCTTCCACGACTTCATCGGCTACACGTCGGGCTATATTCCGAAGCACAACAAGCGATACGCGGACCTTGCGTCCGTCATCCGGGACGCCGCGCGCCAGTACATCGAGGAGGTTGCGCAAGGCGTGTTCCCGGGCGAGGAACAGACCGTTCACCTGCAGGATGGGGAGCTGCGGCTCTTTCAATCCATGGTCGCGCGGCACGGGGGTGGCCCGCGTGAGTGATCGTCCTCGGCTTCTGCGCACCATCGCCGAGGCGCGGCAGTCGGTGCAAGCGGTGCGCCGCGAAGGTCGGCAGGTGGCGCTTGTTCCCACGATGGGCTACCTGCACGAGGGCCAC
The DNA here is from genome assembly GCF_000219875.1 of Alicyclobacillus acidocaldarius subsp. acidocaldarius Tc-4-1. Classification (NCBI taxonomy): domain Bacteria; kingdom Bacillati; phylum Bacillota; class Bacilli; order Caryophanales; family Alicyclobacillaceae; genus Alicyclobacillus; species Alicyclobacillus acidocaldarius. Next base: position 2,755,817 of record NC_017167.1, on the reverse strand, counting down.
CTCGCGCTCGTCGAGCGGGCCCGGCAGGAGGCGGACTTCGTCGTCGTCAGCATCTTCGTCAATCCGCTGCAATTCGGCCCGCGCGAGGACTTCGCGAGCTACCCGCGCGATCTCGACCGAGATCTCGGCCTACTTCGCCAGCAGGGCATGGCGGACGCCGTCTTTGCGCCGAGCGTCGACGAGATGTATCCGCAACCCATGCGCACGGAGGTGTCGCTCCCGACCTTGTCGGACCGTCTGTGCGGCCAATCCCGCCCGGGCCACTTCACCGGCGTGGCCACGGTCGTCTCCAAGCTGTTTCACATCGTGCAGCCCGACGTCGCCTGCTTCGGACAAAAAGACGGGCAGCAGCTCGCCATCATTCAGCGCATGGTCGCGGATCTCAACTTCCCCGTCCGCATCGTCGGGGTGCCCACGGTGCGCGAGCCGGACGGCCTCGCCAAGAGCTCTCGAAACGTGTACCTGACACCCGAGGAGCGAGAACACGCCGTCGTCCTCTATCGCACGTTGAGCTGGGCAAAAGACGCCATTCTGGCCGGCGAGCGGCGCGCGGACGTCATTCGCCAGGGCATGCGCGAGCGGATTGAGGCGGATCCCATCGCTCGGCTCGACTACGCCGATCTCGTCTCCATGCCGGATCTCGAACCCATCGAGCGCATCGAGGGCGACATCATGCTCGCTGTCGCCGCGTACTTCGGCAAGGCGCGGCTCATCGACAACTTCCAGTTCCACGTGGATCCGTAGGTCTTCTGCGCGCGCCTCGTCCTCCCTTGCTCGGCGGATTCTCTTCGACTACAATGGGCGGCGGCTTTGATCGATTTGGGGAGGAGGGCGTGAGGATGCATCACACCAACAGGCGCATGGTCTCTGTGGCGATGATGCTCGCCGTGTTTTTGGTCGCCATCGACGTCACCGTCGTGAGCACGGCGATGCCGCACATCGTCCGCCAGTTGCACGGTTTGAACTTATACAGTTGGGTCTTCGCCATCTACACGCTGACCACGTGCGTGACGACGCCTATCTACGGCAAGCTGGCCGATCTGTTTGGCCGCAGGACCATCTTCTGCATCGGCGTCGTTTTGTTTGTCATCGGTTCCGCGCTGTCCGGCCTGTCGCAGAACATGGCGGAGCTCGTCTGGTTCCGCGCCTTTCAGGGTCTCGGGGCCGGCGCGGTCATGCCTGTGACGTTCACCATCATCGGCGACATCTTTCAGGGCGAGGAGCGCGCCCGCATGCAGGGCTTGTTCAGTTCCGTCTGGGGCGTCGCGGGACTTCTCGGCCCCTTGGTGGGTGGCCTGTTTGTCGATCACGTCAGCTGGCGCTGGATTTTTTACATCAACGTGCCCGTCGGCGCTCTCTCGCTCGTCCTCGTGCTTCTCTTCCTGCACGAGCGGTTTGAGCGCCGCCAGCACCGCGTGGACGTGTGGGGCGCCTTGGTCTTCACCATCGGCGTCTCGTCGCTGCTCTACGCGCTCCTGAACGGCGGCAGCAAGTACGCGTGGACGAGCGCGGTCATCCTCGGGCTGTTTGCTGCGAGCGCCGTCTTTCTTGCGGCTTTCGTGTGGATTGAGGCCAAGGTCGCCGAACCCATTCTGCCGCTCAAGCTGCTCTCCAATCCCGTGATTGCCGTGTCGGACGTGTTGGCGTTTTTGGCCGCGTTCGTGCTCATCGGCGGCAACGTGTACCTGCCCATGTGGATTCAGACCATCCTCGGGCACAGCGCGACGAACTCGGGCCTCACGCTCATGCCGATGTCGCTCGCCTGGCCGCTCGCGTCGACTTTGTCGGGGCGATACATGTACCGCATCGGCGCCAAGCGGACGACGGTCACCGGGACCCTCCTCGTGGCTGTGGCTACCGCGTGGCTCCTCGCCATCAAACTCGGCACGCCGTACTGGTTCTTTGTCGGCGTCATGATTGTCATGGGCCTCGGCATGGGATACCTGAACACGCCCACCACTGTCATGATTCAGTCTGTGGTGAGCTGGCAGATGCGCGGCGCCGCGACGGGATCGAACCAGTTCGCACGAGCGCTCGGCCAGACCATCGGCGTGACGGTGTTCGGCAGCCTGTTCAACAGCATCACGGCGAGCTACGTGCGCACCAACGCGCCCGCGGGTGTGAATCGCGGAGACCTGACGCAGATCCTCAACAATCTGTCTGGCGGCGGACAGGCGGCCGGCATCCCGGCTGAGGTCAAGCGATTCGTGGACGGCATGCTCGCGCACACGTTGCACGACATCTTCCTCGCCATGTTCTGCGTGAGCCTCGCCATCGTCGTGATCGCGTGGTTTTTGCCTTCGCATGCCAAACTCATGGAGCAACAGGCGAAGGTTCAGGCGAATCGCGCGCATGCCTGAGGCCAATCGAGGCAAACTACACTTGGCGATCACGTTCGATGGACGGGGGGATGGCGGATGGCAGAGCGCCATGAACGACGCGCGTCAAAAGGCGAAGCCCTCGGGCTCGAGGAAGCGAGCGACGGGCTCAGCCTGACCAAAGCGCAGGTGCAGGACGCGTATCAGGCCGGGACGGCCGATGCCATCCTGTACACGCCGGATGGGCACCTGCGGGATTTGCGAGCGACCATCGTCCCGGATGAGATCGCGTGAATCGCTGAACAGGGCCGATCGCGACTCGCGATCGGCCTTTCGCGTGAGCATAGGCGGGCTCCTCGCCGCGGCGCGTTCGCGGCCGGGGCCCCTTTTTGCGCCTGGCGGACCTTTTGTCCATGCCGCGCAAGCCTCGCCTCGCACACGATACGGTGTCCGCGCGGACACACCGCTCTCTGGAAGCGAGGTGAGAGGCGTGGAGCATGTCGTGGTTCTCACCATCGACAAGCGCACGAATCGCGTGGTGCGGGTGGTGAAGAGCGCGGGTGCGCCGGACATCCATCGGGGAGAGCTCGCCCGCGACGCTGTGTACACGCTCCTGACCCACGGGTATCAGGAGGTGTCCGCAGTGGACGGGCGGACGTACCTGGTGCTTGGCTACAACCGCGGCGCGTGCGCGGAGGAGTGAACAAAGGATGAATGTTGGAGCCAGCCCGGGCTGGCTCCATTCGTCTTTCAGAGAGAACGGTTATACTGCGGACAGAGGTTTCTCGAAGGAGTAGATGTCCGTGGGAAAGTTGGGCCGCGCGCCGCTTGTCGCCATCTGCACCGCGGCCCTCGCGGCGGCGTACGCCGCCGGCTACGTCATCACGGAGCCTTACGCACACCGCGCGTCACAGGGTTCTCCACCGACATCTTCCCAGCGACACGCGGGTGAAGGAAAACGGGGGACGGTGAGCACGCGGTATCGAGATGGCGTCTATCGAGGGTCCGGTTCGGATCAAATCGGCACCATCGACGTGGAGGTCACCATTGCCGGCGGGCGGATCGCCAAGGTGGTCATCACCCGCTGCAACACGCATTACCCGCAGAGCGACATCGATCCCGCCCTGCCCGACGAGGTGACGAAGGCGCAATCCGCCAACATCCGCTTCGTCTCCGGCGCAACGTTGTCGTCTTTCGCGTTCGCGCTCGCCGTGCAACAGGCCCTTGACGAGGCCAAAAATCCGGGCTCTGCGGGGGGAGACGCATGACCTACGTCCGCCGCGCGTATATGGCTATGGACACGCGCATCGACATGGCCGCGTGGCGGGAGGGCGCGCGCGAGGAGGATCTGGTGCGGGCGCTCGACGACGCGGCGGGCGTCTTCTACGAGGTGGAGGCCGTGGCGACTCGGTTTCGCCTGGACAGCGACGTCGCGCGCATCGCTGCGACGCCCGGAGTGTGGGTGCCCGTGTCGCCGCACGTCTGGTACCCGCTGCAGGTTGCCCTCTGGCTCGCCGAGTGGACCGGCGGCCGCTTCGATCCAGCATGCGGCCATCGCCTGGCCGCGCTCGGCTTTGATCGGGATTATCAGACGGGCGAACGACTTGCTTGGCCCGAGTGCTCGCCGGATGCGACGTTTCGCGACGTGGACCTCGACCCGGCGCGCCAAGCCGTGCGAACGCGCCGCCCCCTGCTCCTCGATCTCGGCGCCGTGGCGAAGGGCTATGCGGTGGATCTCGCCCTTGCGCGGCTTCGCGGCGCCCTTCTCGACGGCGCGCTCGTCAACGCGGGCGGCGATCTGGCCGCGTTTGGCTCCGCACCAGGCGGCGGTCCGTGGGAGGTTGAGGTCCGCCACGAGATCCCGGGCTTTGTGCCGATGGTATTTTCTTTGGCTTCGGGCAGCGTGTGTTCGTCCGGGCTGTACGCGCGGCGGAGCCCCCGTGGGGCCTCTCACCTGTGGTATCCGCGCCCCGGACGAGCCCAGGCCCTGGCGGCGACCGTCGTTGCGCCGTACGCCATGATGGCGGACGGCCTCGCCACGGCCTGCATGTTGGTGGAACCGGACGAGCTTGAGCCGCTGTGCGAGGAGGCGGGCGCGCAGGCCAAGGTGTGGTACGAGGACGGCACATCCGTGGAGACGAGGGGGTGGAGAATCCATGTGCTCGAGTGACGCGGCGAAGTGGCCGTGGCGGCGCCTGCGCGCGCTTCTGCGCAGGCCAAAGCCGGTCTGCGCTGCGGCGCTCTGGGCGCTTGGTCTTGTGGCAGCCGTGGGCAGCGGATCTCCGCGCGGGCTGCTTCAAATGGCGATGGCCACGGTCGTTGCGGTCCTGTGCGATCTCGCCTTGCGGCGCGCCCGCGGTCTTCGACCCGCGGTGCCGGAAGGGGCGCTCGTCACGGGGGCCATTGTGGGCATGGTGCTGGCTGTGGACAGCCCGCTGTGGCTCGCTCCAGCCACGGCTGCCGTCTCCGTCGCCTCCAAACATGTGATTCGGCTTCGCCGTCGGCACGTCTTCAATCCGGCCGCCGTCGGCCTCCTCCTCTCCGCGGCAGCAGGCGCGAGCGAAAGTTGGTGGGGCGATCTCGGCGGGCTTCCCCCAGCCTATGTCGCGATCCTCGTCGCCTTGATGTATGGGGTCCTTTGGCGCGCCCGCAAGTTTGCGTCGTTCTTTGCGTATATGGCGGTGTTTCTCGCCATCTGCTTCGCCGCCGGCGCGATGCACAGCGCCCTTGGCGCCGACGCGTTTCACAATCCCATCTTCAATTCGACGCTCTTCGCGGCGGGCTTCATGGCGAGCGATCCGCCGACATCACCGTCCCGCCTGTGGGAGCAGGTGGCGTTTGGCGCTGCGGCGGCGAGTATCTCAGCGGCGGTCTACCTCGCCGTGAGCGGGCTATTGTATCCTTTCCTAGGCTTGCTCGCTGCGAACGCCGCCTACGCGGCCGTCCGCGCGCGCCGCCATGTGCTACAATCGGCGCGGAGGGAGGAGAGGCCGTGATCGAACCAGGGTCTAAGCTCGTGATGGTGGGAGATTCCATTACCGACTGCGGCAGGGCGCATCCGGTGGGCGAGGCGCCGCGCGGTGGGCTCGGAAACGGCTACGTCGCCCTTGTGGACGCGCATCTGCAAGCGCTTCACCCCGACTGGCGCATCCGCGTGGTGAATGTGGGCACAAGCGGCAACACGGTGGCGGACGTGGCGCAGCGCTGGGAGGGCGAGGTGATGGCGCTTCAGCCGGATTACGTGAGCCTCATGATCGGCGTGAACGACGTGTGGCGCCAGTTTGACATGCCGCTCGTCGTTGAGCGTCACGTCGGGATCGACGAATACCGGGACACGCTGCGACGCCTCGTTGAGACGACGAAGCCGCGCGTGCGCGAGATGTTTCTCCTGAGTCCGTTTTACCTTGAGCCCAATCGCAGCGATCCGATGCGAAAGGCTGTGGACGCGTATATCGAGGCGATGCGCGACGTCGCGGCGAGCGAACGCGTCCCGTTTGTCGACGTGCAGGCCGAGTTCGATCGCCTTCTCGCGCACCTCAACACCTGGGTGTTGGCGCCGGATCGGGTGCATCCCTATTTGAACGGCCACCTCGTCATCGCGCGCGCGTTTCTCAACGCCGTCGGGGCGCTGTGAGGCCGCGAGGTGCGGATCCGGGCGCGCGGGGTCAATTCGTGGGCAGGCTTTTCGGCAGTTGGTTGCTTATGGGCACCAAGTGCACGTCGCCTGCGGCCAGCACGCTAGAGCCGGACGTGAGTTCGACCTGCCAGCCGGAAGCCGGAATGCTCGTGACCTGCTGTACAACGGCCATGTATGCGGCCTCGCCGTGCGCGTCAGCCTGGAAGGTCCCGAGCCATCGCGACGGGCCTTCCGCGCCTGGCGCCGCGACGAGCACCACGCCGTATTTGCGGTGCGGCGCCAGGCGCACGGCGTCCACCGACACCGTGAGCGTCTGATTCTCTCGGTTGACAACGAGCGTCGCCGACGCGTTGATGGCGTCCTTGGATCGAGGACTGAGCTGTGCCTCTGCGATGATGACCGGCGAACTGCTGGGCGGAGTCGACGGCGGGGGAGCCGCGGGCTTCGCGATATGCGGCGTCCCGCAGCCCACTGCGCATGCGGCCAATAGGACCATCGCGGTCCACGCAAGGATACGATTCGGCTTCATGTTATCCTCCCTGGGAAGTGGTTCCAACGCTCTGTTCAGTGATCTTACCGGACGCGTGGGTGCCGACGAAACCTGTCGCGTTGGTTGCGCGAGAGGTACATTTCCGCACACTTCTATGATACCCTAGGAGGTACAGGTGGAGAACCGGCGTGGGAGGGCAGGGAGATGAACATGAGGCGTAAACCGTGGGGTGTCTCTGCGATCATCTTCTTACTGTCGTTCGGCCTCAGCGGTTGTGGGCTTTCCTCCCCGCAGCCGGCTTTGGCGCATGCCGGATCGCAAAATCCCGCCGTGACGCGTAACGGGGCTTACGGCACGGCCCATCGTTCCGCGAACGACGTCGCGTCCATGACCGGCGGGCAGGTCCTGGTGCCCGGCGCTTTGGCGCCAGATGTGCTTTTGACCGCGGAGCCGAGCGGTAAGCGCGTGTGGCTGTCCGCCTACCTGGGGAAGAAACCGGTGGTCCTCAACGCTTGGGCGTCGTGGTGTCCGCCGTGTCGGGAAGAGACGCCCCATTTCGTCTCCATGTACCGGACTTACGGGTCTAAAGTCCAGTTTCTCGGGGTCAACCTGACCTCGCTCGACAGCGTCCCGGCCGCCGAGGCGTTCGTCCGCCGCTATCAGATCCCATACCCCGTTCTCTTCGACACGCAGGGAGACTTCTATCGCGCCTACAGCGTAATTGCCGAGCCCATGACCTACGTCATCAGCAAAACCGGTAAGGTGGTTTCTATCCATGTGGGAGCGCTCTCCGCGTCGGAGCTTCGGGCCGTCGTGGGACAGGCCCTCGCGAGCCGCTGATCGCGGCGCAGGGCGCGGAAGAACGAGGAGGCGCCATGACACCGAGTGTTTGGATCTCGTTCGTAGCTGGGCTGGTTTCCTTCTTCTCGCCTTGTGTCCTGCCGCTTTACCCATCGTACCTGTCCTATCTGTCCGGCGTATCGCTCCGCCCGGCCGACGAGCAGCTCCTGACTTGGCGCGCCCGCATCCGTGTGGTTTCTCACGCGCTGTTCTTTGTGCTCGGTTTCTCTGTCATCTTCTTCGCGCTTGGCCTATCCGCGAGCGCGTTGGGCCGCGCGTTCATCCAGTATCGGGGCATCCTTCGCGTCGCGGGTGGTTTCCTGATCATCGGCATGGGGCTGGTGTTGGCGGGCGTCCTGAAGCCATCCATGCTGATGCGCGAATGGAAGTTGCGCGGTCACAGCAGAGGTGTGAGCTACCTTGGATCATTTCTCGTCGGCGTGACATTCTCAGCCGGATGGACGCCCTGCATCGGGCCGATTCTGTCCTCCGTGCTCGTACTCACGGCAACGCACGCCGCGCTTGGCCTTCCGCTTATTTCCGCGTACGTCATCGGCTTCTCGATACCGTTTCTCGCCATCGCGGGCGCATTCGCGTCTCTCGGCCGCCTGCGCGGCATGGCTCGCTACAGTGTGTGGATCTCGCGGGTGAGCGGTTATCTGCTTGTCCTCATGGGAATCCTGCTCGTGACGCACGGCATCGAGCGCGTGAGTGGCGCGGTGCAAATGCTAGGGCAGTGGGTTGGAGGGGGATGAGGGCGGGCAAGGGCCGTGGTGCCCCTGCCCACATCTCGCCGTTCACCAGGCATATGCTTCCGGCGCGGGACCGCCAGGCCCAGGGAAAATCTCGTCCAGGCGCTTCAGCACTTCGTCGTCGAGCTTGACTTCAAGCGCGCGCAGGTTGGCCTCCAGTTGATCCAGCGTGCGTGGCCCGATGATGGGCGCCGTCACGGCCGGATTGTGCAACAGCCACGCCAAGGCCACCACGTCCTGCGGCTCGCCAATCTCGTCGCACAACTTCTTAAACGCCTCCAGTTTCGGACGCAGCCGCTCAATCTCGTCTTTCGCGCGCGCCGTGCGCTGCCCGGATCCCGTCAGCGCGTTGCGCCCGAGGAGGCCTCCGGCGAGCGGGCTCCACGGGATGACGCCAATGCCGTGCGCCTGCGCGCAAGGCAAGACCTCGAGCTCTGGCTCGCGGCAGAGCAGGTGGTACTTGTGCTGCTCGGAAACGAGTCCGAAGAAATTGCGCGCCTTGGCGGCCGCCTGCGCCACCGCGAGGTGCCATCCCGCGAAGTTGGACGCGCCCACGTAGTCAATCTTCCCCTGATATCGAGCGACCTCAAATGCTTCCCACAGTTCGTCCCACGAGACCGAGAGGTCCACGTGATGCATCTGATACAGCTCGATGTGATCCGTCTGGAGACGCCTGAGCGATCCCTCCAGGTGACGGCGAATCTTGTACGCGGACAGGCCGCGGCCATCGTTCGGGCCGTCGAGCGGGTCCTCCATGGGGTTGTACACTTTCGTGGCCAAAACGACGCGCTCGCGGCGACCGCCGCCCTGCGCGAACCAGCGGCCGATGATCTCCTCGGTCCAGCCGCGATGGCCTGGTCCGCCGTACACGTTGGCCGTGTCGAAGAAGTTGATGCCTGCATCGAGCGCGGCGTCCATGATCCGGAAGGCTTCCTTCTCCTCCGTCTCGGGCCCAAAGTTCATCGTGCCGAGGCAGAGGCGGCTCACTTTGAGGCCGGATCGGCCGAGTGTCGTGTACTGCACTTGAGACCACACTCCTTTGCGGTTGTCCTCACGCTATGATTCATATCACGTTGCGGCAACGCTTTCAAACCGTTTGGGATTTTCGAATCCGGCGCGAAAACGTCCATCGAGCGTGTTTCGAAGCAGGCGTGGAATGCCTTTTTGGCGCGGCATGCGACGGACACGGGGCGAAATTCGTCCAAGGCTTTCGATCCGCCGTTCACCTCTTGCGGCCTTGGATGCGCCAACGTACAATAGGCGGTGAGAACGGTCATTCGTACACGTGTTCAGCTTGTGTCGAAAACGCTTTCGATCACGTCGCGGCCCTTTCGCCGCGAGAAAAGGTGTTGTCCGATGACCACCATTTACGATATCGCGCGCCGGGCTGGCGTGTCCGCCACCACGGTGTCCAAGGTGCTGAACGGCTATCCCGACGTGAGCCAAAAGACTCGCGAGAAGGTGCAGCGCATCACGCGCGAATTGGGGTATCAGCCAAACGCGGCGGCTCGCGGCCTCGTCACGCGCCGCTCCATGTCCATCGGCGTGTTCTTTCAAGACGACGCCCGAATGGGTTTTCGGCATCCGTTCCTCCACGATATCGTCGCCAGCTTCCAGGATGTCGTCGGCGAAAGCGGCTACGATCTCCTCTTCTTCTCCCGGACCACACCTCCCCACGCGCCCCAGGGTTTTGAGGCGCGGGCCCGCCATCGCGGCGTGGACGGCCTGTTCCTGCTCGGCATTCCGCGCACGTCGCCAGGCCTGCCTTCGCTTGTCCGCAGTCGCATTCCCGTCGTGTCGGTCGATCTCGACCTGTTCGGCCCGCGGGCAAGCTGGCTGTCTTCCGACAACGTCGGCGGGGCGCGGCTCGCCGTCGAGCACCTCGCTGCCATGGGGCACACCAAGATCGGCTTTGTCGGCGATCGCTACGGAACCAAGCCGGGCCAGGACCGCGCGCTCGGCTATCACATGGCCATGCAGGAGTTGGGACTCACGTTTCGAAGCGAGTGGGTCGCGGAAGGAGATTTCATGGAGGAGTCGGGCGAAGAGGCCATGCACCGGATTCTCGAGGCACGCGAGTGGCCGACCGCCGTCTTTTTCGCTTCGGATATGATGGCCATCGGCGCGATGAAGGCGCTGCGCCAAAGGGGGCTTGAGCCTGGCCGGGACATTTCGCTCGTCGGCTTTGACGACGTGGCGATTGCCCGGCTTGTGACGCCCGCCCTGACGACCATCCGGCAGAACACGCGTGCCATGGGCGAGGAGGCGGCGCGCGAACTCCTTGACCTCATGCAGAATCCGAATCGCCCTCCGCGCGTCATTACCATTCCCGTGGAATTGGTCTCGCGGGAGAGCGTCGCGCGAATGGGCGGATGAGCCTCACGCCGCTGACGGCTGGCGGCCGGCCTTCGTTCTCGCCTTTCGCCACCGCGCGACCGACGCAGCCAAGATGAGCGCGCTCGGCACCGCGTACACGAGCTTCGCCCAGGCGGTGTGGCTGTCGGATCCCGCCAACAGGCCGTGCAGCGTCACCGCCGCGAACATCGGGAACGCGAGCAGGTGGATGCGGCGCCACGCCGTGGCGTTCAGCCGCTCTCGAAGGTAGGATGTCAGGACGAGCAGGACCCAGGTGTACAGACTCAAGATGCCGAGCGCGACCGCGGTGGGCCGGTAGGTATCCGCGAACGGGACGAAGAGAGCCGAGATCGAAAACGGGACCGTCCTATCCTCGTATAAACCCCACAGGTGAAAGAACACAAACGGGAGTACGAGCATCGCGGAGAACTGATGCAGTTGCGTTACGAGCTTCCTGAGCTTCAACTTGTCCCATACGCCGCTCGTCGTGGTGACACCGAGGAACGCCGTGAGCGACAGGAGCAGGTACGCCGTCATCCCCGCGGCTCGCGCCATGTACCAGTGGGTCAGATTGGCGGTGGCAGGCGCCGGGTTCGTCAGGACCGTGAGCGCGTACGACGCGAAGACCATCCCGAGGATCACGATCCACGTGTACAAGAACGGCCATCGCTGCGGTTTCGCCATCAATTGCATGGGATCACAGCTCCTTTCGTGGTGGCGAGGAGAAAGGAAGAACAGATGCCCGCTTCGCGCGCGGCACAAAGATATGGCGTGCCCCGCTCCGCCCCGAGGAGCAGCGCGACCTTGGCCAGCACCTCGGCGGTTGTGAGTTCGTCGGCGCAGACGGACACGGACACGACATCGGTGTCGGCCGGCAGCCCGGTGAAGGGATCGATGAGGTGGTGCATCACCCGGCCGGTTGGAGTTTGCCACCGGCGCTTGTACGTGCCGCTCGTCGCGACGCCGCCTTGTTTCACGTAGAGCGTGCCCACCGGTTCCGCGCCGCCGAACGGATTCGCCACGCGGACCGGCCAGGGCTCAGCGTCGCTCGTCACCAGAACGTCGCCGCCCGCGGACAGCGCGAAATTGCGGAGACCCTGGGCGCGAAGCTCCTCGGCGCAGCGCGCGACGATGAAGCCTTTGGCAATTCCACCAAGATCAACCTCATAGCCGGGCTGCAGCCGCACGGTGCAGTCTGGTCGGAATTCGATGGGCGGTATTACGGGCGGCACGCGCCTGGAGGCGAGGACGGGCTCAACGGTGACGTCGAGTCGATCAAAGCTCACGCTGTAGCCGATGCGGCGCATGTCCTCGCCGATAAACGGGTCAAAATAGCCGCGGGTCTGCTCAAACCAGTGCGCCGCGAGCTTCAGAACCTCGTAGAGTTCGGCAGGGACCGTCACCCACCATCCCGCCTGTCGATTGAGGCGCGAGAGATGGCTTGCCGGATCGAACCGAGAGAAGATCCGCTCATAACGCCGAATGGAAGCCTCAAGTTGGCAGGCGAGGCTCGAGAGTTCGGGGCCGGTCAGCCAGTCGTCGACGAACAGCTCGACGTCGGTGCCCATGGCGCGAAATGCAGTGGATTGCATCGCATCACCTCAAGAGGCGGACGTCACAGGGCCCGGAAAGCTCGGCATGGTGCTGCCGCCGCTGCTGGATGAGCCGCTGCTGGATGAGCCGCTGCTGGATGAGCCGCTGCTGGATGAGCCGCTGCTGGATGAGCCGCTGCTGGATGAACCGCTGCTGGATGAACCGCTGCTGGATGAACCGCTGCTGGATGAACCGCTGCTGGATGAACCGCTGCTGGATGAACCGCTGCTGGATGAACCGCTGCTGGATGAACCGCTGCTGGATGAACCGCTGCTGGATGAGCCGCTGCCTGTCAGTGCGCTTGTGGCGTGTGCCTTCACGGCTTGTTGCAACGCCGTGAGCGTGCGCTCGTCCACCACGCCGGTGGGCGTCAGCCCTTCCGCGGCCTGGAACGCTTCGACGGCCGCCGCCGTGATGGGGCCATAGGTTCCCGTGATGGCGTAGTTGAAGAAGCCGAGGGTCGAAAGGGCCTGCTGGAGAGCGGCCACCTTGCTGCCCTTGTCACCCTGCTGGAGCACTACGGGATCCGCGGCCGCCGAGGTCCGAATCGTCGCCCGGCCCGTCGCCGAGGTCACATGCGTGCCTCCCGTCTGAGCGGACTGGGTGGATGGCGACTTGGCCGCAGTGGAGGCCGGGCTTTTCGCGATGGCGTGCCATATCGTAAACATGCCACCAAAGGACACGGCGGGGACGGACCAGGACAGCGCCGTGAGCCAGCGGTGCATCTTTCGCTCGCGCGCCAGCTTGGCAAGCTTCTTGTCATCTGGCGTCATGGTCTAACCTCCTGCTATCTCGTCTTCATCCGCAGTGTTCCATGCCGACCTTGAATTTTCATTGGAGAGGGCGCTGCGCGTGGGAAAGAGCATACTAGGACGAGCGTGGATACGCACTCGGGCAGAACGGGGTCGCACCGGTGTACAATGGACTTCGTAGAGATATCGGGAGGGAAGGCTCATGGAGGGGCTTGTCGTGATCGAGGTCTGTGCCAACAACCGGCTTCATGGCGGCTGGCTTGGCGAGACGGAGCGGCGCGTGCCGGGTGCGACGGTGCTGGAGACAGATTGCACCAACACCTGCGGCCTCTGCCAGGTGCACGCGTTTGCGTACGTGAACGGCAAGCTCGTGCATGACCCGGATCCAGCGAGGTGTGTGGAGAAGATTGAGGACGAGGCTCGCGCGGTGCTTCGGTGGCTCACCTCAGGAGAGGACGAAAAAGGCGCGCCCTAAGGCGCGCCGAATGCTTCTTGGTTATTCGTGATGCCGTGCGCGGCGAAAGACTTGCCATCGGTTGTGGCGGTAAAGGAAACGGCCGAGATCGAGCGCGAGCGCAATCTTGCCGAGCACGTCCAGAATAGGCTTGAACGTCCACCACACCGTGAGCGCGACAAACGCAATCACGCCGAGAAACACAGCCACGACGGCCAGCAGCGCAATGAGGACAATGGTCGCCACATGCATGGCCAACACCTCGCTTTCCGTTCGCACCAAGCGAACGAGCTAACCTTATTGTACCGCTTCGAGTGCAAGACACAACCCGCTCACGCAGAGCGATGCGATGGGGGCAGAACCATGGCAACCATTCGAGTGGACAAATGGCTGACCACGGCCGGGTATGGATCGCGCAGCGAAGTCAAAAAGCTTTGCCGCGCCGGCCGCGTTCTCCTGAACGGCGCAACGGTGAAAGACGCTGCGAAGCACGCGGATCCAGCCGTGGACGTGCTCGAGGTGGACGGGGAATGGGTGCCGTACGAGCCGCTCGTCTACTTCATGATGTACAAGCCGCCTGGTTACGTGTCCAGCACGGAAGACCCGCGCGATCCGGTTGTCCTGGAACTGCTGGACGAGGAGGATATCTGGCGGGACGTGTTTCCCGTCGGGCGCCTCGACAAGGACGCCGAAGGGCTTCTCCTGCTCACCAACGACGGCGCGCTGGCCCATCGCCTGCTCGCGCCCCGGCGCCACGTGCCCAAGCGCTACTTCGTCCGCGTGCGGGGCGCGCTTGGGGAAGATGACGCGCGGGCGCTCGCTGAGGGCGTGGTGCTCGACGACGGGTATAAGGCGATGCCCGCCGAGCTTGAGATTCTGCGATCCGGCGCGGAGTCAGAGGCCGTCATCCAGGTATACGAGGGCAAATACCACCAAGTGAAGCGGATGTTCGCCTCGCTCGGCAAGCGCGTGACCTTCCTGAAACGCATCAGCATGGGCCCTTTGTCGCTCGATCCGGCCTTAAAGCCTGGCGAGTACCGCCGGCTGACGGAGGAAGAGATCGAGGCGCTTCGCGCCTACGACGGAAGAGGCGAAAGATAGGCGTCTTTTCGAAGCGAACGCGAGGTTCGCGTGGTACACTTAAAAGAAAACCTGGTGAGGAAAAGCATGCCGGTGGAGGTGCACGAGATGGACGTCGAAGATCAGTTCCGCAAGATGGTGGACTTAGGCATTGGGCTCATCACGTACAGCAGCGAGAAAATTGCCGAGGCAGCTCGGCAATGGGCCGAGGAGAAGCGCATGACGCCCCAACAGACCAAGGAGTTCGTGCAAGAGCTGGTGGAGCGCGGAGAGAAGGAGCGCGCGGAATTTCAGAACTCCATCCAGGAGAGCGTACAGCGCACGCTCACGAGGCTCGGCATCCGGGAGGATCAGGAGGCGCTGCGGGCCGAGATCCGACAGCTTCGGGCGATGATCGAGCGGCTCGACGCGCGCGTGGCGGAACTCGAGGCACGGCTAGGCAATCCTGGTGAGCCGCAGGCGTGAGCGCCGGCGCGTTGGCGCAACCTTTCTTTTCGTCTTTTCGCCGCAAAGGAGTAGACCATGGTCGGAGGACACATGCTCGGCAGACGGGTGCGCCATCTGTCTCGCTACAAGGACATCGCGCAGATCTTGGTGGCCAATGGCTTCGGCTGGTTCATCGACGAGATAGGGCTCTTCGATCTGCTTTCGCTGCCTCGTCGACTGTTTTCGGGGCGAGAGGATCGGGAGTCGCTCTCGACCTACGAGCGCGTCCGGGTGGTGCTCGAGAAGCTCGGGCCGACGTTTGTCAAGCTGGGTCAAATCGCCAGCTTGCGCGCGGACGTCTTTCCGCCCGAGCTCATCGAGCAGCTTGCCAAGCTCCAGGACGACGTGCCTCCCGTGGCGTTTGCTGAGGTTCGAAAGATTGTGGAAGATGAGCTCGGCCAGCCACTCGACGAGGTCTTCCGAGCGTTTGACGAGGAGCCGGTCGGTTCGGCGTCCATCGGCCAGGTGCACCGCGCGGAGCTCCGGAATGGCGACGAGGTGGCCGTCAAGGTTCAGCGCCCGGATATTCGGCGGAAAATTGAGATCGATCTCGACATTCTCATGGATCTCGCCCGCCTGGCCGAGCGCCATTTTGAGTGGGCCGCGCACTACGAGTTGACGGGCGTGGTCGAAGAATTCCGGCACACGCTCCTCAACGAGCTGAATTACACGGTTGAGGCGCACAACGCGGATCGCCTCCGGCGCGTCCACGAGGGCGATTCGTACGTGCGGATTCCGGAGATTTACTGGGAGTACACGACGCCCCGCGTGCTCACCATGGAGTACGTGCGGGGTATCAAGCTCCAGCATCGGGACGAGCTCATCGCGAAGGGATACCGGACAGACGAGATCGCCAGGCGCGTGACGCACGCCGTGCTCACGCAGATGTTGGTGCACGGCGTGTTTCACGCGGATCCGCATCCGGGCAATCTCGCTGTGCTGCCGGACCACAGCATCCTTTTCATGGACTTCGGCATGGTGGGCCGGCTGTCGGCCGACATGAAGCAGCACCTGGCCGGGCTCGTCATTGCGCTGATGCGCCGGGACACGCGCGCCATTCTCCGCGTGCTCAACCGAATGGGTGTGGTGCCGCACGACATCGATGAACATCGGTTGTATCGCGACGTGGATCACCTGCGCGAAAAGTATTACGAGATTCCGCTCACCCAGATCAGCCTCGGCGAGGCGGTGAGCGAGCTGTTTGCCGTCGCCTATCGCCATCGCGTCCGCATTCCCGCCGATCTCGCCCTCGTCGGCAAGGCGCTCGTGACCGTCGAGGGCGTCGTGGAAGGGCTCGATCCGTCCTTCCGCATCCTCAACATCGCAGAACCGTTCGGCCGCGCACTGCTCAAGGAGCGCGCACGGCCTCGACAGTTCGCCTCGTACCTCGCCCGCGGCGCCGTCGAAGGGCTGGAGTTTCTGAGCGACGTGCCCCGCCACGTCATGGACATTCTGCGCCACTGGCGACAAGGGAAAATCCGCATCGAGCTCGAAATGGCTGAACTGGACGCGCTGACCCGGCAGTTGGTGCGCATTGGGAACCGGCTGTCGTTTAGCATCACGCTGCTCGCATTCAGCATCTTTATGACTGGGCTTCTCATCGCGACGGTGCTGAAGAAATCGCCTGCGGGGCTTTGGTCCTTTCCCACGACCGAAGTCGGCGTGGCCGTCGGCCTGTTTCTGCTCTTTTTGCTGATCCTTTCGATCTGGCGTTCAAACAAATGACCGAGGAGCGATAGGTGGTGCGAGAGATCGAAGTGTTCCAGGTGGATGCGTTCACCGAAGAGCCTTTTTCGGGCAATCCCGCCGGGGTCGTGATCGACGGGGGAGACTTGCCGCGCGATCTGCGCCAGCGCATCGCGCGCGAGATGAACTGCTCGGAGACGGCGTTTGTGGTCCAGTACGAGCGGGATCGGTTCCGTTTCCAGTACCATACGCCGGAGGCGGAGGTGGACCTCTGCGGGCACGCGACCATCGCTGCGCTCCATCTGCTGCGCGAGCGACAAGACATCGTCGGCGACATCGTGGCGGAGACGAGGGCGGGCATCTTGCCCATGCGGCTTGACGAGGAAGGGCCGGTCTGGATGCGTCAGGCCGAGCCGAAGTTCCGCGAGGTGCCGGACGATGCCCGCCCGGTTCTGCTCGAGGCACTTGGGCTTCGCGAGGACGATCTCGACGGAGAGCTGCCGTTTGCCCTCGCGTCAACCGGGATTTGGCAGGTGATGGTGCCCGTGAAATCCCGCGACGCCCTGTTCGCCCTGACACCGGACACGTTGCGCCTGCGCGACGTGTCGAGGCGGCTTGGAGCCATCTGCGTCCACGTGTACGCGCTCGATCCGGCCCATCCGTCGGCTGTGGCCGTGGCCCGCGATTTCGCGCCTGCGGTCGGCGTCGCGGAAGACCCGCATACGGGCACGGCGGCGGGCGCGCTGGCGTGTCTGCTGGCGGATCGCGGTGTGGTCCAGGCGGGCGAGATGGCGTTCGAACAGGGCGCCAATCTCGGGCGCCCGGGCGTCATCCTGACGCGCGTGGAAGCGGGTCCGCCGATGCGCGCCTGGGTGGGCGGTCACGCGGTCACCGTGCTCCGCGGCGAGATGCGCGTGGCCAAATAAGCGGGGATACGCGCCGCGGGGGGGAGGGGGGAGCATGCCGCGCCATTCCCGGCTGCCGCGCGGGGCGTCGACGGCCGAGTTTACGTGGTTCCCAACCGCCGCACTTCTCCGCCGTACCACCGCCCAATGGCCTGCATGGCCGCCTGCATCACGGACGCCGGTTTGGGCGGCCCTTCATAGACGCAGACCCTCGCTTTGTCCTCCTCAGCGCGCGCGTCGACGCGCACTTCGCCTGCATGTCCGCTCACCGCGAGGGTGAACGAGCGTATGGGTCGCCCGGGGTGTGAAAACACGAGCCTGACGCCGCCGTCCATGGGCTCGTGCGACAGACGGCCATCGAACGTCGACGCGATATCCGCGGCCTCTCGCACGGCTTCCACGCAGCGCTTCCATCCTTCCGATTGATCTGTCCGTGTGCCCATGGCTAGCCTCCTCGCCCCTGAAGCGTGATCGAAGGGAATCGTGATGGAACGGGAATATTGTAGACGACACGCGCGGGAAAAGAAGGGGGTGTAACGATGCAGCGGGGCGTCATCTGCCTGGTGCATCCGAATGGCCGACAAGGGATACTCCGCGTGCACGGGGGAGGGGATTTGCCGTTTGACGCCGCAGATTGTCCCGGACTGGGCCGCGTGCGCCCGGGCGATCACGTCGCGTTTGACGTCATCCAGACGCCGGAAGGGCCTGTGGCGTACAACCTGGTCCGAAGGCGGTGAGGGAAAAACGAGTGGTGGCTCGGGACGGAATCGAACCGCCGACACGAGGATTTTCAGTCCTCTGCTCTACCGACTGAGCTACCGAGCCGCATGGTTGCGGGGGCAGGACTCGAACCTGCGACCTTCGGGTTATGAGCCCGACGAGCTGCCGACTGCTCCACCCCGCGCCGCTTTTCCGCGATGGCTCGTTGGAGAAACGGACGCCCAGGCATGGAACATGCCTGGGCACTGGTGACCCCAGGGGGATTCGAACCCCCGTTACCACCGTGAAAGGGTGGTGTCTTAACCACTTGACCATGGGGCCGAGCTGGCTCCCCGAGCAGGATTCGAACCTGCGACCCTCCGGTTAACAGCCGGATGCTCTACCGCTGAGCTATCGAGGAACGGGTGGTGGAGGTAGCCGGATTCGAACCGACGACCCCCTGCTTGCAAGGCAGGTGCTCTCCCAACTGAGCTATACCCCCACAAAGGACGCGCCCCCGGCGGCGCCGAAGGGCGCGTCCTCGCTGCGCCGTGAATGGCTGGGGAAGAAGGATTCGAACCTTCGATCGCGGTACCAAAAACCGCTGCCTTACCACTTGGCTATTCCCCAGCATTTGGGGTGAGTGATGGGATTCGAACCCATGCATGCCGGAACCACAATCCGGTGCGTTAACCCCTTCGCCACACTCACCACACGAGATCAAAGGGAAAGCAAACTCCAACGCCAAAGCGTTGGGCTGGTGGAGGGGGCAGGATTCGAACCTGCGAAGCATTACGCAACGGATTTACAGTCCGCCCCATTTGGCCACTTTGGTACCCCTCCGCGACCTGCGCCGGTGTTCCATCGAGGAAGATGGCCCCGCGCGCATTCAGTACATTACCATGGTCCCGCGCGTGAAGTCAAGTCTTCGCCGTAGATTTTTTGCGTCCGCGGTGGCCAGCGTGACCGGCGGTTTCGTGGTAACATGGTGTGCGGAAACTGTCCCATTCGGGGAAATCCATGGCGATTCCGTCAAGGGAGCGTGTTGGGATGCAGAGAGCCGTTGAGCTCGAAGTGGAAGGGCTCGTCCTTCGCGGGATGGAGCACGTGCCGGACGAGTCAGCGAACCGACCCGTGCCTGCCGCGATTTTGTTTCACGGCTTTACGGGAACTCACATCGAGCCTCATCAGTTGTTCGTCAAACTCAGCCGCGCGCTCGAGGCCGAGGGCGTGGCGGCGTTCCGCCTCGATTTCGCCGGTAGCGGAGACTCCGACGGTGAGTTTCAAGACATGACGGCTTCCTCGGAGATCCGAGACGCGAAGGCCATCTTGGACTGGGTGAGACGAGATCCCCGCATTGACCCGGACCGCGTAAGCCTTATCGGCCTCAGCATGGGGGGCTACGTCGCGTCCATCGTGGCTGGGGACGAGCCGAACAAAGTGGATAAGCTCGTGCTGCTTGCGCCGGCGGGCAACATGGCCGATATCGCAGAGAAGCAGGCAGAGGCGCTCGGCGCTGCAGCCGACGCGGACGTCGTGGATCTCGGCGGAAATCTCGTGGGCCGTCGACTGTACGAAGATCTCAAACAAATCGACGCGTTTGAGCGAGCCAAGCCGTTTCGCGGCAAGGTGCTCATCATCCACGGGATGGAGGATCAGGCCGTCCCATACGAGGTGTCCCTAAAGTACCAGAACGAAGTCTACGGCGAGCGCGCGCGGCTTCATCTGATCGAAGAGGCGGATCACACGTTCAACAACCGGCACTGGGAGGCCGAGGTCATTCGGGAAACCGTGCGGTTTTTGACGGACGTGGACCGGTCGCAATGACCGCGCGCCCACGGGAGGTGGAGGGTTGAAGCGGCTTTTTATCCTCGGCGCCGGTTCGATGGCCGAGTCGTTTATCAAAGGGATCGTGGAAGAGGGCGTGATCGATCCGCGGGACATCTTCGTCTGCAACCGATCGCGCCGCGAGCGATTATTGGAATTGAGCGAATGGTATGGCATCACGCCCGCCCACTCGATGGCGCGGGCGGCGGACGCGGACCTCGTCATTCTCGCGGTGAAGCCGTACGACATGATGGAGGTTTTAAAGCAACTGCGGCCTTATCTGTCGGATCAGGTGCTCTTGTCGTTCGCCGCAGGCGTTCCCATTGAAGCCATGCAGCGCGCGACGGGAGGGCATCCGTACATCGTCCGCACCATGCCGAACGTGCCGGTGGCGGTTGGCATGGGCGCCATCGCGCTGTCGGCGCCTTCGACGGTGCCGCGGGACAAGCTTCGCCGAGTCGTCGAGATGTTGGCTGGCCTCGGGCAGGTGGTGGAGATTGAGGAGGGACTGATGGACGCTGCCACCGCGTTTTCCGGCAGCGGGCCAGGGTTCATCAGCTATCTCCTCGAGGCGATGGAGCAGGCGGCGGTGGAACTCGGCTTTGCGCCGGAACTCGCGCGAAAGCTTCTGGTGCAGACGGTCATCGGCACGGCGCACGTCCTGCGCGAGTGGAACCTGAGCCCGAGCGAATTGCGCCGCCGCGTGACGTCGCCGAACGGCACCACGCACGCCGGCGTCGAGGTGATGCAGTCGCAGGGCGTGTATCAGGCCATCGTCGAGGCGGTGAGGCGGGCGGCTGTCCGTGCGGAGGAGATGGGGCGCGAGTACACGCGCGAGGGCTGAGGCTTGGCCCCAGGCCCTCTGACGCTTCAGTTTGGCCGATGCTCGGTGATGCCTGCGACGAGATCGAGCGCGTGACGGAGAATGGGCGCAATCACTTGGAACCCCTCCTCCACGGCGCGAGGGCTGCCCGGGAAGTTGACGATGAGCGTCTGGCCGCGGATGCCAGCCGTCTGGCGGGAGAGCATGGCGTGCGGCTTGTTGGGCCAGGCGGAGGCGCGCATCGCCTCGCCGATACCCGGGATCTCCCGCTCGATCACGTCCCGCGTCGCCTCCGGCGTCACGTCGCGCGGGCCGAGGCCCGTCCCGCCTGTGGTGGCGACGAGATGCACGCCTTCGAGCGCGAGCGCGCGCAGGCGCGCGGCGATGCGGGCTCGATCGTCCGGCACCACGACGGCGTGGCGCACGTCAAACCCCGCCTCGCGGAGCAACGATGCGAGGAGCGGCCCACTCTCGTCTTGGCGCTCGCCTCGACTCGCGGAGTCGCTCACAGTGATCACGGCGGCCGTGCGCATGGTGTCCATGTTTTACCTCCTCTGTGCAGTGTAATCCATACGCTTCCATGTTGAGCCTCTCCTCTCACTGTGACACAATAACCGTGGAGGTGGCAAACGTGGCACTGCACACGGAATGGGTTCGATACGGCGAAAACGGGAAGTATTTGGGGTATTTGGCCCATCACGACAGGTTGTCGGATGGACAACCGGCCGTCATCGTGCTTCAGGAGATCTGGGGCGTGGACGACCACATCCGGGACGTCGTGGAGCGGTTTGCCCGGGCAGGATACGTGGCGCTCGCGCCGGACCTGTACGCGGAAGGCGGGAAGCGCAAGCCGGGACTTGAGCCGGAGGCCATCGAGGCGGTGAAGCGGTTTCTGGATTCGGTACCGCCTCAGGCGTGGCACGACGCGTCCGAGCGAGAGCGCGCCCTGGAGACGCTGCCCGAGCCGGAGCGGACGACGGTTCGCCACACGTTTGGACAGCTGTTCGGCGGTTTGAATCTGGACGCGTACAACGACCATCTGCTGGCTGCCGCGAGCTTTTTGCGAGACACGTACCGCATGACGAAGGGGCAACCGGTGGTCTCCGTTGGGTTCTGCATGGGCGGCGGCCTGTCCGCGAGGCTGGCGACGCTCGATGCGAAGCTCGCGGGCGCGGTCATTTTTTACGGGCAGGCTCCGAGCGCGGACCGCATTCCCAACATCCAGTGCCCGGTGCGCGGCTTCTACGCATCGCTCGATCCGCGCATCACGGACGCGGTTCCGGCGTTTGCCGAAGAGATGAAAAAGGCGGGGAAGGACTTTCAGTACCGCGTGTACGAAGGCGCGCATCATGCGTTCTTCAACGACACGCGGGCGTCTTACCATCCGCGGGCGGCGCGGTCGGCCTTCGCGGAAGTCCTCACGTTCTTCAACCAGGTGACTGGGGGCGTATGAATTCGCCGCGCGTAGGAGCGCGGAATTTGGGAGGGATGGAAACGGTGACAAAGGCGCAGCAGGCGTATGAACAGTGGTTGCAACAACCGCATCTGCCTGAGGATCTCCGCGCGGAACTCGAGCGCATTCGCGGCAACGATGCCGAGATCGAGGAACGCTTCGGAACGGACCTCGATTTTGGCACGGGTGGGCTTCGCGGCATCATGGGCGCGGGGCTAAACCGGATGAACGTGTACACAGTGCGGCGCGCCACGGCGGGCCTGGCGCTTCACTTGAAGGAGCGCTTTGGCGAGGACGCGGCTACGCGAGGCGTGGCCATTGGGTACGACGTGCGGCACAACTCCGCCACGTTCGCCGAGGCGGTGGCCCTGACGCTCGCGGCGTACGGCATACGGGCGCACCTGATGCCAGTCGTCTGCCCGACCCCGGAGCTTTCGTTTGCCGTTCGCGAACTCGGCTGCGCGGCGGGCGTCATGATCACCGCCAGCCACAACCCGCCCAAGTACAACGGCTACAAGGTGTACAACGAGCACGGAGGGCAGATCCTCGAGGACGACGCCCGGGACATCAAGGCGCGTATGGAGACGATTCAGGATCTATTCGCGGTTCCGCACCTCGCTCGGGACGAGGCGGAGGCGCGCGGACTTTTCGCCCTCATTCCAGCGTCGCTTCGCGCAAAGTACGTCGAGGCGGTGGTGCGCGAAGTCCGAGATCCGCGCCTTGGCGACGAGCGATCCCGCCTGTCCATCGTCTACACGCCGCTTCACGGCACGGGCAACATCCCGGTGCGAGAGGCGCTTTCTGCGGCGGGCTACACGGACGTCCACCTCGTCGAGGCGCAGGTCCAGCCGGACGGCGACTTCTCGACGGTGAAGAGCCCGAATCCGGAGGAACAGGAGGCGCTCTCGCTCGGCGTGAAGCTCGCGGAGGAGGTCGGCGCGCATCTCGTCATGGGCAATGACCCCGATTGCGATCGCGTCGGGATCGCCGTGCGCGACGCGTCCGGGCGCATGCAGCTTTTGACCGGCAACCAGGTGGGCGCGCTCATCGTCCACTACCTGTGCGAGCGTCATCGCGACACGGGCGGGGCTCAACTTCCGCCCATCGTGTTCAAGACCATTGTCACGTCCGACATGGGCAAGCACATCGCGGAATCGTACGGCGTTCATGTGGAAGAGACGCTCACGGGCTTCAAGTACATTGGCGATCGCGTCACGCGCCACGAGGCGGACGGATCGTACCGCTTGCTTGCGGGCTATGAGGAAAGCTACGGGTACCTCGTGTCGCCCATCGTCCGCGACAAGGACGGTGTGCAGGGCGCGCTCGTCATCGCCGAGATGGCGGCCTGGCACCTGGCGCACGGCCGGACGCTCGTGGATGTGTTGCGCTCCTTGTATGAGCAATACGGCTGGTACGGGGACAAGCTCGTCAACGTGGAGCTCGAGGGCCACGACGGCGTGGAGCGCATGAAGCGCGCGCTCCAGGATCTGCGGGAGCGCCCGCTCGAAGTGCCGGGGCTCGCGCTCGTCGCCGTGGAGGACTATCTCGCGAGGGAGCGGCGCTTCCCGGGGACGGATCGCGTGGAGCCCTTGACGCTGCCGGTATCGGACGTGCAGAAATTTATCTATGAAGGCGGTCACTGGGCGGCCATTCGCCCGTCGGGCACGGAGCCGAAGATGAAGATGTACTTCGGCGTGCGCGGAAGGAGCGAGGCAGAGCGGGACGAGCTGTTGGACAAGCTGGTCCAGGCGCTCACGGCGAGGGCGCGCATGGAATGACAGCTTGGCGGCGGACGCTTGTCATCCTGTGGTGCGCGAACTTCTGCGCCGCGGCCGGCATGAGCCAGATCATCCCGTTCATTCCGCTCTACCTGGCCGAGCTTGGGCTTCACACAGAGCGGAGCATCGATCACTGGGCGAGCTGGGTTTTTTCCGCGCAGTTCGTCACCTCGTTCATGTTTCAGCCCATCTGGGGCTCGCTCGCGGACCGGTATGGGCGCAAGCCGATGCTGTTGCGCGCCGGCTTCGGCATGGGCGTGATGACGGCGCTCATGGGGCTCGTCGGGGCCCCGTGGCAGCTTTTAGTTCTCCGGCTCGTGAACGGCGTGTTCTCCGGGTTCATCGCCATGGCCATCTCGCTTCAGGCCTCGGTGACACCGGCGGAGAACGCCGGGCGCGCGCTCGGCACGCTTCAGACCGGCAACATCGCCGGATCGCTCATCGGGCCGCTCGTGGGGGGACTCTTGGCCGAATGGCTGGGTTTTCGCGGCTGCTTCTTTTTCACGGGCGCGATGCTCGTTCTGGCGAGCCTCATTGTGCTCCTGTTCGTGCACGAGCCGAAAGGGGCGCGGCGAGCGCGGGCGAAGGCCCGGGGATCCTGGGAAAGCCTCGTGGGGCTCTGGCCGGTATTTCTTGGCTCGTTCATGACTCAGCTCGCCATGATGAGCATCGAGCCCATTGTGACCATCTTCACTCGCAGCATCTACCACGGCGCGCACCTCACCCTTGCCGCAGGGCTTGTCGTGGCGACGAGCGGCATTGCGAATCTCATCGGCACGCCGACTTTGGGACGGGTGGGCGATCGCGTCGGACAAGAGCGGGTTCTGCTGCTCGCGCTCTTCGGCGCCGCCTGCGCGTTTGTGCCGCAGGCTCTCGCGCACGCGCTTTGGCTTTTGCTTTTGGGTCGGTTTTGTCTGGGGCTTTTTGTCGGCGGCATGCTGCCGTCGCTGCAGGCGCTCGTGCGCAAGCTCGCGCCGGAAGACAAGCAGGCGACCGCGTATGGCCTGAACTCGAGCGCGACCTTCTTCGGCAACCTCGTCGGGCCGCTCATCGGTGGGCAGGTCGCCGCGACGTACGGGATCCGCTCGGTGTTCTACGTGACCATGGTGCTTCTGCTCCTGAACGCGGCCGTGATCGCGGCGAATCGGCGGCGGCTTGCGCCTCAGGGCGCCGAGGAGGTTTAGGCTCGCCCGAAACTGGCCATGATGGTGGCCAACTGGATGGGGCGGGGAGGCGGAACGGTGAAGGCGCGGTTGGTGCGCGTAGTTCACCTCGTCATCGCCAGCGTCATGCTTGCGTGCACGGCCATCAGCCTGGTGGCCATCGCGCTGGAGCTTGCCGTGCGCCGGTTGCTGGCGTGAGGGTGCGGCCGGGCGAGCGGGGCGGCACACGTCAACGAATGATGGAGGCATAGGCCAGTGGCTGTGCAGGGATTTGCCAAGGACGTCGTGGACGTGCTCGGCGTCAGGTTCCACCGCGTCACCATGGCGGAGG
This sequence comes from Alicyclobacillus acidocaldarius subsp. acidocaldarius Tc-4-1, assembly GCF_000219875.1. Lineage (NCBI taxonomy): Bacteria > Bacillati > Bacillota > Bacilli > Caryophanales > Alicyclobacillaceae > Alicyclobacillus > Alicyclobacillus acidocaldarius. Next base: position 2,730,395 of record NC_017167.1, on the reverse strand, counting down.
CGGTGGAGAAGATCCTCTTCTGGACGGAGGACGGCGGCCATCACCTGGTGGTGACGGCGGGGCCGGAATTTGTCATGCAGTGCCAGCGCCAGGAGGCGCTCCTGCGCCTCGTCAATTCGGCTGATCTCGTCACCGCAGACGGCATCGGCGTCGTCTGGGCGGCTCGCAGGCAGGGGCGCCCAGTGCCCGAGCGCGTGACAGGCGTGGAACTCGTGCCTCAGGTGCTGTCCGAGGCCATGCGGCGAAATCGGCCGCTCAGGGTGTACCTGCTCGGGGCCACCGAATCGTCGCTCGCTGCGTGCCTGGGGAAACTCAGGGCTATGTACCCCGCGCACGCGTTTGCGGGACATCACGGGTATTTTCAACATCCGGATCTTGGGCGGATTCTCGAAGAGATCCGAGCGTTTCGCCCGCATCTTTTGCTCGTTGGAATGGGGCAACCGCGTCAGGAGCTGTTCCTGCGAGACGTGATGGGGAAGCTACCGCCGCTCGTGGGAATGGGCGTGGGCGGTTCCATCGACGTCTGGGGCGGCACCGTGCGCCGGGCCCCAGAGGCGTTTCGCCGCATGAACCTGGAGTGGCTGTACCGGCTCATCACGGAGCCCAGGCGGTTTCGGCGACAGCTCGCGCTGCCGAGGTTCGCCTTGAAGGTCATCTCGTCGCCGGCGAAGCGCGAGGCGCCGTGATCGCAGCCTTCCTCAACATTGTCAAGGAAAAATCCTTGACTGCCCAGAGGCCATCGACTACGATAGGGTTTGTTTTGCGATGGACAAGCGGGATCCCCTGGCTTGCCAAATCCTCTGTGCGCCAAAGGAGGCTCCAGATTGGCACAGCGACGCCTGTTTACCTCGGAATCCGTGACGGAAGGCCATCCGGACAAGATTTGCGATCAGATCTCCGACGCGGTGTTGGACGAGATTTTGACATATGATCCGCTCGCGCGCGTCGCGTGCGAGACGTCCGTGACGACGGGGCTTGTGCTCGTCATCGGCGAGATCACCACCAACTGCTACGTGGACATCCCGAAGGTGGTGCGCCGCACCATCTCGGAGATTGGCTACACCCGCGCGAAATTCGGGTTCGACGCCGAGACGTGCGCCGTCATCACGTCCATCGACGAGCAGTCGCCGGACATCGCCCAAGGCGTGGACCGCGCCCTCGAGGTTCGGCACATGACGGACGCGCAGATCGACGAGATTGGCGCGGGCGATCAGGGGCTCATGTTCGGCTTCGCGTGCGATGAGACGCCCGAACTCATGCCGCTGCCCATCTCGCTCGCGCACCGGCTGGCGCGCCGCCTCGCGGAAGTGCGGAAGAGCGGCGAGCTCACCTACCTGCGGCCCGACGGCAAGACGCAGGTGACCATCGAGTACGAGGGCGATCGGCCCGTGCGGGTGGACACGATTGTCATCTCCACGCAGCACGACGAGCAGACCACGCTTCAGACCGTCGAACGCGACATGATTGAGCGCGTCATTCGCCCGATTGTCCCGCCGGAGTGGCTGGACGAGAACACGAAGTACCTCATCAACCCGACGGGCCGGTTTGTGATTGGCGGGCCGCAGGGCGACGCTGGGCTCACGGGCCGCAAGATCATCGTCGACACGTACGGCGGGTACGCGCGCCACGGCGGCGGCGCTTTCTCGGGCAAGGATCCGACGAAGGTCGACCGCAGCGCCGCATATGCGGCTCGTTACGTCGCGAAGAACATCGTCGCGGCCGGGCTCGCAAGGAAGTGCGAGATCCAGCTCGCGTACGCCATCGGCGTCGCGCGGCCCGTGTCCATCTCGGTGGACACCTACGGAACCGGGCAGGTGAGCGACGAGAAAATCGTCGAGATTGTCCGCGAGGTGTTTGACCTTCGCCCGGCCGCCATCATTCGCGATCTCGACCTGCGCCGGCCTATCTACCGCCAGACGGCGGCGTATGGCCATTTCGGCCGCACGGACATCGATCTCCCGTGGGAGCGCACGGACAAGGTGGAGGAGATCCGCCGCCTCGCGCTGAGCTGAGCGGCGAGCCGGGCGCGTTGCCGACGCTGACAAAAGTTTGTCGCGGCGCCAGTGGACCCTCACAAACACCGCTTTTGGCATCGAATGTATGTGACATCACCCTTACACCCCATGATGTGTGCCTTCCGGCCGTATGCCGGAGGGCATTTTTTTGCCGTCGCGCGCGCCTGGGCGGGAATCTGGTATCATCGAGCTGAAGGAGAGATTGGACATTCGGGGCTCATTGCAAGCAAGGGGGATGGAATGACCAACGAACTGCCCATCCGCGTTGCCATTGCGGACGACAATGCGGAATACCGCCTGACCTTGGCGGACTTGTTGGCGTACGAACCGGATATGGAGGTGGTGGCCGTTTGGGCGAACGGCCACGAGGTGTTGCGCGACGTCGAGCATGTACGCCCGGATGTGCTGCTGCTTGACATCACGATGCCTGAGGTCGACGGCCTCTGCGTGCTCAAGGCCGCGCCTCTGCTCGCCTGGCGCCCAAAAATTGTGGTGTTGACCATGCACGAGCAGTCGCCCGTGGTGCTCGAGGCGGTGCGTGCAGGGGTGAGCGGCTACATCGTGAAGGACGCGCCGATGGAGGACCTGCTGCGCGCCATCCGCGAGGCGCACGAGGGCCGCGCCATGGTGCACCCGCAGGTGATGCGCGCGGTGCTCGGCGAGATCGAACGGTACGCCAAGCCGAACGACGGATGGAAGGACCTTCTGACGGCGCGCGAGTTTGACGTGCTGTGCCAGATGGCCGCGGGCAAGTCGAACGAACAGATTGCGGAGTCGCTTCACATCACGCTCAAGACGGCGAAAAATCACGTGTCGCACATTCTGGCGAAGCTCCACGTGTCGGACAGGAGTCAGGCGGTGCTGCACGCGTATAGGGAGCGGTGGATCCTGCCGGATCAGCTTTGAAAGTGGAAGGCCGCAAGGGCCCCCTCTCGCTCCGGTGCATACGCTGGGGCAAGGGGGTGAGCCCGCATGTGGGTGGCGATAGCGTTTGCCGCGGCGGTGGCCGTGTATTTGGCATGCGCGCTGGCGGGACACTGGGCGGGCGGGGCGACGGCTGGGGCGCAGGAGAGCGAGTGGCTTGTCCTAGTGGCCGAGGGCTGCGGCGGCGCCGTGGAGGGCGTGTTGCGGAGGGCGTGTGCGCGGTGGCGGCGCCCAATATCGTGCGTGGTCGTGATCGACGTGGCGCCTGCGGATGAGGCGCGGGCCATCGTCGAGCGGTTGGCGCCGAAGATGGCCTACGAGGTGGTGTATCTCGCGGTGGCGAACTGGGCGGAGGCGGACCGAGAGGTGGCCGCCATCCGCCTGGGTTCCGCGCCGGACGTGCGCGTCCACGTGATCCACGTGGTGGGCGGCGTCATTCGCACCTGCGCCGCGCTTTGAGTCAGAAGACAAACGGCACCGGCGGGCGCGGCTCGCGGCTCAACACGTCGAGCTTCTGCACATAGCGAAGCGCGAGTTCGAACTCGCGCGCCTCCGCGAGCCAGCGGATGAGCAGCTGGCAGGCCCGGCGGTGGAGGGCTGCATCGCCCCAGTCGGGGAACGACTGCTCGTAGGCGATGAGCCGTTTGCGCAGCGACGCCCGCTCGCGCGGCCGCTTGGCGTAGGCGGCCTCCATGTCGAGGAGGTTGAGCTTGAGCCGCGCCCGCTTCGCGGTGAGGTCCTCAAGGTCTGGCAGTTCGGCCGCAATGGCCTTCGCGCTCTCGAGCAACGTCGCCGCGCGGTCGATCTCGCCCTCGTCCAACAGGCGGGCGATCTCGTCAGCGAACGCGGCGAGATCGCGCCCGGGCGAGACGGCGGTCATGAGGTACGCGTGCCGGAGCCGGGTGGACAAGCTCACCGCGGCACGGTCCCTCGCAAACAGGCGCGCGTGCAGCGACGCTTGGGCCTCGGCGAGCCGCCCGACAAACAGCAGGGTCGATGCCTGCTCCGCGAGCGCCTTCGCCTGCGCGGGATCGACGGCGAGGTGACACAGCGCGTCCGCGATGAGCTGCTCGGACACGACGAAAAGCGCCGGCGCCGAGGCTGCCATCCGCTCCGCCGCGGCGAGGTAGGGCCTATCCGTAGGCGCCGATGGGGGCTTGGACACCGGCAGAGCGGCGTCCGCAGGCGCAAATTCGGCCCGCAGGCGCGGCTGCGGGTCGAAGCTCGTGCGCCGCCACGGGATGTCGAAGCCCTCGTCGTGGGGGTCGAGATCGTCGAGGTGGAGGTACAGTTCCAGCGCCAGTGCGTGGAGCTCGTGCCACGGAATGGCGTGCGTGGCCGCAAGGGCGTCGACGCGCGCGAGGGCGTCCTTCCACAGGCGCACGGCGCCGGGGACGTTGCCGCGATCGCACTCCGCAAAGCCGAGTTCCCGCAAGGCGTAAAACGCGATGCGCGGATCGTTCGCGCCTTGCGCCGCCTCGGCGAGCGGGATGAGCAGCGCCACCGCCTCTTCCTCTTCGCCGAGGCCTCGCAGGGCGCGCGCGAGCGTGAGCCGGTATTCACTCAGGCTGCGCGTGTGGAACGACGCCTCCGGCAAATGCGTGAGGATGTCGCGCGCGCGATGCGGGTGTCCCGCGGCCACGTCGTACTGGGCGACGCGGATGGCCGCCTGGAGCAGGGCGTGCGGATCCGCGCCGGCCACCAGCTTGTCGATGGGCTCGCCGAGGCGATCCGCCACTCGGATGAGGAGCGAGTACGGTGCAAGGGCTCGGCCCGATTCGAGTTCGTCGATCAGGTCTGGGCTGGCGAGATCATCCGCCAGATCCGCCTGGCTCAGTCCGCGCGCTGTGCGGAGGGTTCGGATGGCTTCTCCTATCGACACGTCCACACCCACTTCCTCTAGCTTCCGACATTAAGTTTCACATATTGGCATGGATTTGACAAGATTCAAAGGAATTCTCCATCCTGATCGTGGCCTCGGTCTGTCGCTTCTTGCTACAATAAGACCAGTACCAGTGAGCGGAGGGAAAACGTGTGCCTACCGTGTTGGTGGTGGACGACGAGGCGTCCATTCGCACCTTGGTGGAATACAACTTCAGTCGCTCGGGGTTTGACGTGGAAACGGTGGACGACGGCCGCGTCGCGTACGAGAAGCTGAAGCAGGGTGCGTCGAAGTATGATCTCGTCGTGCTCGACCTGATGCTGCCGGGGATGGACGGCCTCGAAGTGTGCCGGCGCCTGCGCCAGGAGGGCGTCAAGATCCCCATCATCCTCCTGACCGCGCGGGACGAGGAGGTGGATCTCGTGCTCGGCCTCGAGCTCGGCGCGGACGACTACGTCACCAAGCCGTTCAGCCCGCGGGAGCTCGTCGCGCGAGCCAGGGCGGTGCTGCGCCGCACCGAGAGCCGAGAAGAGGATACCCAGCCCGCATCGAGCGGAAAGGTGCTGCGCGCGGGCAACATCGTGATGGACGTGGCGCGCCACGAGGTCCGGGTACGGGGGCAACTCGTGGAATTTACGCCCAAGGAATTCGAACTTCTGCAATATTTCATGGAGAATCCGGAGCACGTGCTGTCGAGAGATCAGCTTCTGGACCGGGTCTGGGGCTACAGCGCGGCCACGGACACCCGTATCGTCGACGTCCATGTCTCGCATCTTCGCGAAAAGATTGAGGAGGATTCCAAGAATCCCAAGTACATTCGCACCGTGCGGGGCATTGGATACAAGTTCACGGAAGGCACGTCCGGGTCATGATCGCGTTTGCCATCGGGCTCGGCGTCGGCCTCGCCATCGGCGGGCTGTTCGCAATCTGGCAGATGAGCTGGTTTCGCAGCCTCCGGCGCTACCTGCTCGACGCCATGGACGCCATTGTTCAGGGCCGCTACGACGTGCGCATGTACGAGTATCGGAGCCGCCCCGCCGAGATCGCCATCTTCCGCCACTTCAACCGCATGGCCGAGCGCATCCAGGAGACGCTCGCGGATCTGTCGCAGGAGCGGGATATTCTTCGGCATATCCTGCAGAACATGACCACTGGCGTCATCTACCTGAGAAGCGACGGCCAGGTGCAGATGGTCAACCACGCCGCCGAACGTCTGTTCCGCCGGCCTGCGGAGCAGTGGAAGGACCGGGACCATTGGACCGTCTTCCGCAACTACCAGCTCGGCTCGGCGATTGATCACGCCCTTCTCTTCGGTACGCCCTGGTCCGGGGAGTTCCAGGTCCGCGAGGGCGTCACCGTCGCCGTGCGCCTCGTGCCCATCTCTGCGGCGCCCCGCATGCGCAGCAAGGCCGACGGTCGGCACGACGTGCTTATGCTCGTGAACGATGTCTCCGAGTGGCGCCGCCTCGAGCGCATGCGGAGCGACTTCGTCGCCAACGTCTCGCACGAGCTGAAGACGCCCATCGCCGCGATTCGCGGCTTCGCCGAGACGCTGCTCGACGGCGAAGTGGACGAGGAGGCGCGCGAAAAGTTTCTGCGCACCATCTATGAGGAGTCGCTCCGCATGGGCAACCTCGTCTCGGACCTGCTCGAGCTCTCGAAGCTGGAGGCGAGCGACAGTCACGTCGATCCCGTCGCCGTGGACCTGTACGAGGTGCTCGTGCGCGCCGTGGATCGCGTGAGGCCTGTCGCGGACGAAAAGGAAATCACCATCGAGTTGCCGCGCGAGCAGCGCTTGCACGTCTGGGCCGAGCCGGATCTCCTGCTGCAGGTGTTTCTCAACCTGCTGACGAATGCCATCCACTACTCGCCGCCCAAGAGCCGCGTCTGCGTGACCTGGGACGTCCTGGTGGATCGCGTGAAGGTGCACGTGAAGGACAACGGCATCGGGATTCCCAAGGAGTCCTTGCCGCGGGTGTTCGAGCGGTTTTACCGCGTGCACAAGGACCGCAGTCGGGCCTCCGGCGGGACGGGACTCGGGCTCGCCATCGTCAAGCACATCGTCACCGCGCTCGGCGGCGAGGTGGGCGTCGAGAGCGAGGAGGGCAAGGGCAGCGACTTCTGGTTCACGCTCTCCAGGCTCGACGCGCGTCCGTGATGGCCTAATAGGAGGGGAGGCGCGCCCGTGCCTCGCGCGTACACGCCGTCGTTCCTCGTGCAACGCTTCGTGCGGCAGACGCTCAACTGGATTTTTCCCTCGAATGATGAACTTTGCCCCGTTTGCAGTCGACTCATCCCGCCCGAGTTCGCCGAGTCCCGACCCGGGAAGCGTGGCGCGATGGGGCGGCTCTGCGCCTTCTGCCAGCAAAATCTCGCGCTCGTGCCCATCCGGGTGCAACATACCCGGCTTCGCGCCGCCGGGCGCCCGATGATGGTCGCGAGCGCCCTCGTCTACGATCACTTCGTCCGCACGCTTATCCGCGCGTACAAGTACGATCGCGTCGTCGAGATCGCCCCTTTCTTCACCTCCGCGCTCGCCGCCACGCGTGGCGCCCATCCACCGGCGGATGTCGTGGTGCCCGTGCCGACCGCGCCGGACAGGCTCCGCATGCGGGGGTACGATCACGTCCTGCTCGTGGCCTCGTCCTTCGCCCGCGCGGAAGGGTTGCCGTGTGCGCGAGCGCTTGCGCGCCTCGGCACATCTGGCCATACCCGCTCGCAGACCTCGAAAGACAAATCCCGCCGCCTGCGCGAACTCGCGGGCCAGTTTGTCGCCGCGGACCTCAGTGCCATTCGGGGGCGGCGCGTGCTGCTTGTGGACGACGTGATGACGACCGGCGCGACGCTCGTGACGTGCGCCCAGGCGTTGTACGGGGCGGGGGCGGGCGCGGTGCACGCCGTCGTGATGGCGCGGGTGGAGTGAGGGCGTGGCAGGATTTTGTCGAGGAACCGCGAATCATGACGGTGGAGGGATGACCGTGGCCATTGCCAATTGCCGCCGATGCGGGAGGCTCTTCAACCGCGTGGGGCGCGACATCTGTCCGGCGTGCGTCAAAGACGAGGACGAGAAACTCGCGACCATCCGGGCGTATCTGCGCCAACACCCTCTCGCCAACATCTACGAAGTCGCGAAGGGGACGGACGTGTCGTATGACGAGATTGTCCAATTCATCCGCGACGGGCGGCTCTTGTTGCGCAACAACCCGAACATGGTGTACCCGTGCGAGCGCTGTGGCACGCCGACGCAGTCGGGCAGGCTCTGCGCGAACTGCGCGAAGGAGATGGGGCGGGCGTTGGAGCGGGACATGCGGGCGCGAGACGACCGGGGACTCGAGGCCAACGACCAGGGGCGCGGCAAGGGATACTACAGCAAATCTTGATGAGCCGTCGAGGAGTTGAGGGCTCTTGGGGAGTTCGCCGGCATTCGAGCAGTACATACCGTACATCTACAGGCTTGCTCAACGCCTCGTCCGGTACCGCAGGAGTGCGATGGTCGATGAGCAAGACTTGGTTTCGGTCGCGATGAGCGCGCTCTGGCAGCGCGGTCGTGAACAGGCGCTGGACGAGAAGTATGCCAAGCAGATCATCAAGTATGCCATGCTCACGCTGCTGAGAAATTCATCTTTGCTGAAAATGCCTCGTTCCGTGCCCATGGCGCAGGCCATCGAGGCCTACCAGAAGGCGAAAAGCGCTGACGAGCTGGAGCGCGTGCCAGCAGGCAATCCCATTGAGCAGTGGGAGCAGGACGAGCTCGTGCGCGAGATTGTGTCGAAAATGGCCGAACTGCCGCGACAAGACCAGATCTTGTTGTCACTCGTCTTTGAACAGTCACTCAGCTTTCAAGATGTCGCGACGGTGCTCGGACTCACCAAGTCACAGGTGTACCACCGATATCGGGCCATTCTGAAGGAGCTGCGTGTAAAGTTGGGGCTTTCCGCTGACAAGGAAATCTGGGCTTGAATGGTTGTTGATGCTGCGCGGGGCGGTGTGAGAAAAATCTCTCGCACCGCCCCTTCATCGCGTTTGCAAAAAAATTTTCTCCTGCGACGAACGATTCGACAAAACCGGACGTTGTAACAAGTGAAGGGACAAGGGGGGCTTCGGATGGCCATACCGCCGAGTTCATTTCCCGTTTCACCCAATCCAGCGAACGACGGGACCTTCCGCTCGACGGTGGATCAGGTGAAATCGGATCGGCTTCAGCAACTGCAGCAAGCTGTGCACGATGGAACCTACGAGGTGAATCTTGAACGCATCGCACAAGTCATGGTGGAGCGAGGCGTGTTCAATGAGCGTGACTGACGTGGACAGTCTGTTGGCGCGCTTGGAAAGCCTTGTGGACCAGGTGCTGGACGGCCTGATCCGCGGCGAGACCGCAGAGTTGTTGCCGCTCATGTCGGCGCAGTGTGAATGTTTGCAAAAATTGGATGGTGTCTCGCTTGAGGCACACGGGGAGCGGTTAAGGCTAATTGCAGAGCGGGCCATGTTGCAACAGCAACTGATTCAACAGGGCCTGGGTCTTTCGCAGGCGTTTCTAGGACGAATTTATCAACGTAACGGCTTTTTGAGTTGGGCTTGATGGATGAGGTGACGTGTGATGGGGACGCCGACATTCTCCCCTCTGTACATAGGGTTGTCGGGACTTCAGGCGATGCAAGAGGCGGAAAGTGTGGTTGGCAACAACATCGATAACGCCAACACGCCGGGTTACGCGCAGGAAAGCGTGAATTTGGTCGAAGGCCATCCGTATCCGCCGGTGCCTGGCGACGGCCCGATGATTGGAGGCCAATACGGTCAAGGTGTGTCGGTGCAGTCCGTCACTCGTCAGGACAGTTGGTTCTATGACCGCCAGGACTGGCAGAACCAGAGTACCTATCAGATGTATTCAACGTACAGTTCTATCCTCACGCAGGTCCAAGGCATTCTAAGCGAACCAAGCTCGAATGGGATTCAAAACGCGCTCGACCAGTTCTTCGGCGCGTGGCAGACGCTCTCCACGGATCCGTCGAATACGGCGGCGCGCCAGGCGGTGATCACCCAGGGGCAGGTATTGGCGCAGACCGCAAACACGGTGACGTCGCAACTCCAAACTTTGCAATCGAATGTTCTGAGCCAAATTAATGATCAATTTCAGCAGCTGGAACAATATGCGCAAGAACTTTCCGCGGTGCAGGCACAAATTGCAGCGATATCGCAGAGCAACGTGGGAGCGGGTGGGGCGTCATCGTCCGCTGTGGAAAACCCAAACGAGCTACTCGACCAGCAGGCTGCTATCATCGACGAAATGTCGAAGTTGGCAAACTTAACGCTATCGCAAAACCAAGATGGAACCATATCCGTCTCCATCGGGCCAGGCGGCTCTTCGGGCACGGTGATACCGCTTAACGCGTTGACTCAGGCGTCGGTGACGGAAGGCAGCAACGGCGTCCTCGTTCTGCGTGTGGGTTCCGGCTCCAATACACAGACGTACTCGCTTTCGTCCGTTGTCTCCGGCGGACAAATTGCGGGAAACGCCCAGGGTTTTACGGAACTCACAGGTCTCTTGAACAATTTGAATGCTTTCACGTCCCAACTTGCGACGCAAATTAACTCCGCGCTGGGCGGACAGACGTTCTTTGACACGAGCCCGTTTGGCGTCGATGTCAAGATGACCAGCGCAACGCTCGCGCTCGGGCCGGGCGGTCCTCCCGGATCTTCCACGTATGTCGCGGGAGACAATACGTACGCCGTGAATGTCATCAACCTGCAGACGCAGGCGCAGTCCATTACATGGATTGACGGCAGCGGCAATTCGCAATCCGCGACGGGGACGTTCGATCAACTGCTCGCAAGCATGGTGTCTCAAGTCGGCATGACGGCTTCCGGTGTGGCGGCGGGAGAAAAGACGGCAGACGCGCTTCTTCAACAGAGCTCCCAATTGCGGCAGTCGATTTCGGGGGTCTCGATTGACGAGCAGGCATCCTACATGATTGCGTTTCAAAATGCGTACGCGGCTGCGGCCAAATATATCGCGACGTTTCAGACGATGTTGAACGCCTTGTTGAACATGGTTCAACCGTAAGCGGCGGAGGTGACGAAGGTGCGGATTACAACGGCGATGGAGCAGCAGCAGTTCCTGTACAACCTTGAGAACATCAACACTGCGATGCAGAACGTGCAGGAGCAGCTGTCCACCGGCAAAGTCCTCAACCTCCCGCAGGACGATCCTGTCGCTGTATCGCAAGATATGGATTTGGCAAGCGAGATTTCGCAGATCTCTGCGAATCTGTCGACGATTTCTTCCGGCCTTTCCTGGATGAACGCGACGCAGTCCGCGATGCAAGGGATGGTGACCCAACTTCAGCAGATTCAATCCAACTTGGTGGCTGCGATGAACACATCCAACCAGAGCAGCGCGGGACTCCAGGGCTATGCCGAGACCATCGCGCAGCTCATTCAGGGTGTGTACCAGATTGCCGACCAGACCGTCGGCAGCCGCTACTTGTTCGGAGGTCAAGCGGACAACGTGGCACCTACCACGTACCTCAAAACGTCCCCCAACGGGACCCCGCAGGTGATTCCGCCGGGCGCCGGGCCGCAGTCGACGCCTTACAATCCGTTTGACGACGCCAACGCGAGTCCGCCAAACGTGAACCAGATCATCGGGAATCAGGTTTCCATTCGTGTAACCGTCACTGCTTACGACATCTTCCTCACGTCGCCTGGCGGTGGCCCAAACTTGCAGGATACGCTGAACGACATTCAAACTGACCTGCAAAGCGGGAACACGGCCGGCTTGAAGCAGGACCTGACGAACCTCCAGGCCAACTTGAATCAGGTTATTAACCTGAACGCGGCGCTCGGGGCGCGCATTCAGCGCATGACCGCTGCGCAAAACCAGTTGACCCAATATCAGACCAATCTCAGCAACTTGAAAGGGGGGATTGAAGGGGCGGATATGGCCCAGGTCATGACGCAGTTCTCCACAGATCAGGTGATCTACGAGGCTGCGCTGCAGATGGGCGCTCAGATTCTGCTCCCCACATTGGTGAGCTATCTGCCGAGTTGAGCTGCTGGGTGCCCCGCGCAAGGGACGTGAGGCATCCGTGCACGCAAAAAAGAGGCGCCGCGAGGCGCCCAAGACACGACATTTGAAAAACGGAGGAGGAACGTGAGATGTCCCTCAATTTCAGTGTAAACAACAATGCGTCCGCCGCAAGCATTCTTTCGAACCTGCAGTACGTCAACAACGAAATCAACACATCATATCAGCAACTGTCGACTGGCAACCGAATCAACAGCGCCGCTGACGATCCGGCGGGATACGCGATTGCACAGCAGATGACCGCTCAGGTGAACGCGCTCAACCAGGCCATTCAAAACGCGCAAAACGGCATCAGCATGTTGCAGACCGCGTCCGGCGCCATGAACCAAGTCACCTCGATTCTGCAGACCATGAACACGCTCGCCGTCGAGGCGGCCAACGGCACGGAGAATTCGACGGACCTGAGCAACCTGGATCAGGAATTCGTCGCCCTGCAGAACCAGATCAACAACATCGCGAGCCAGACGAAGTTCAACACCATGACGCTGCTCGATGGTTCGTTTGCAAGCAGTGGTGTCGTATTCCAGATCAACACCGACAGCACGACCAACTCCCAGCTCACCGTGACCATCGCCGCGGTCAGCATCGGGGCGCTCTTCAGTTCGGCTGTTCTGTCCGGAGGATATCTGCACATCACATCGCAGACGCTCGCGCAGCAGGCAATTTCCGTTGTCCAGGCGGCCATCACGAGCCTGTCGGCGTACCAGGCCCAGGTGGGCGCCGTGGAAGATCAGCTGAACTACACCGTCTCGAACCTGCAGAACACGGCCGACAACCTGCAGAATGCCGAGTCGACCATCACCAACACAGACATGGCGAAGGCCTATACTGAATTCAGCCAGCAGCAGGTTCTGCAGCAAGTCGGCTTGGCGATGCTGGCGCAAGCAGACCAGCAGCCTGATGCTATCCTGAAGCTGTTGCAATAACCCGCCCGATTTTTGAGCCCCGGCCGGCTTGGCTGGGGCTTTCTCAAAGGAGGAGCCCACTGTGTCGGTGAACTCCACAAGCATGTCGACCAATTTGCAGACGGCCGCCAGCCTGCTGCAGCAACTGAATACGGTCTCCAACCCATCTGGCACCGGCCTGCCTGTTAGCCAGTACGTTCAGGATCTGCAAACGATTCTTCAACAGGAACTCGAAAAGCCCATTCAAAATCAAATCTCCTCGCTCTCGTCCCAACAGTCCGCGCTGACGTCCCTTCAGTCGGCGCTTCAGGCGTTTCAACAAGCGACCGAAACGCTTGCCAGCCTCCAGAGCTGGAGCACGGTACAGGCGTCGAGCAGCGACTCGAGCGTGCTTTCCGTAACGGCCTCCGCGGGTGCGAACATTGGCACCTATCAAATAAGTGTCAGTCAGTTAGCTTACGCGCAGACGATGTTTCAAAATTCCGCGCTTCAAACAAGTGCCACCGGGGCTTCCACGTTGGCGAGTGGAACCCTTGTCATCACGCCGCATACACTGAATCAAGGGCAATCGGTTTCCATCAGCATAGCCCAGAATGAATCGTTACAAAGCATTGCCAATGCCATCAACCAATACACGAGTCAAACGGGTGTCGCCGCATCCGTTCTCTCAACAGGGCAGTCGTATTTCCTCGCCCTTTCATCAGTACAGACGGGAGCCGCGTACGGGTTTGACGTCACGGAGACGAATGTTGGCTCCTCCGGAGACGCGCTAACGTTCCAGACCGATACCCAGGCTCAAGATGCCCAGATCTCCGTCGGCGGTCAGACGCTTTCATCTCCTACTAACACGTTTGCCAATTATATTCCCGGCCTGACGCTCCAGGTGAATTCAAAAGGCACGGCGACTGTCACCGTGTCACAGGATACGAGCGGGGCGCTGAAGGCGGTTCAGACGTGGATGAGCGCATACAACACGCTCATTGACACCATCCGGCAGGACACCGCCTATACGCCGGGGACAGGTACGAGCGCTGGGCAGGCCGGCCCCCTCTTCGGGGATCCGCTCGCGGAGGAGCTATTGCAGGCCCTTCCTGCGGCGGTCTCAAGCGTCGTTAGTGGCGCCACATCGCCGTACAATTCGCTCGCGTCGATTGGCATCGTCCTCGACCCATCGACCGGTCACCTCGAATTCCAGTCCGCTTCGGGGTTCAGCTCTGCGTCGGGAACGCTGCCGGATGGGCAAAGCATCTTCCAGAACGCACTGACCTCGAGCCTCTCGAACGTGGAGCAGCTGTTCGGCGTCGTCAACACCACAGCGTCGCAGGCTGTTCCAACGTCCGGCGTGCTTGGGAACCTTTATAACTTCCTGAGCACGATGCTCGTGGGGAATCCGAACGGCACAGGGCAGTCGCCCATTCAGGCGGAAATCAACGCGCTTGGTGACGAAAAGACGTCGCTTCAGAATTATCTCAACCTGGTCGATCAGCAGATTCAATATCGGGTGCAGCAGTACACCGATCAATTGAACAGGCTGAATGAGGTCATGCAGCAGGCACAGGCGCAGATGCAGCAATTGTCCGCGATGTTCAAGACGTCTTCGTCCAATGGCTAAGCGAGGTGAGCGCATGCCACTCCACGACGCTCTGCAGGCGGGGTGCCGCGAAATCGAAAAGGCCTGGAACTTGGGCCACGAGGTCTTGTCGCTTCTTGCGTCAAATTGTTTGCATGAGGCCGCGGCTATCATGCAGCACCGGGCCGAGGTGCTCGCCGTTTGCTTGGACGGGCATCGAGGCGTCTCCGAGGTGTGGATGTGCCGCCTCATGGCCCAGACGGAAGCGATTCGCATCGCGGCGGAGGAAAAACACAGGTCCTTGACCAAGGATCGCGACCGGGTTTTGGCGGCTTGGCCGGTCATCCGCGCCTACGCGGCCAGTCAGGCGCACGCAGCGACATCATCGAATCGAAAGGCGGATTCGCGTGTTGCTTTCCGCATGTCTCATCGTCAAAAATGAAGCGCATGTCATCGAGCGATGTCTGAAGTCGCTTGAGGGCGTGGCGGACGAGATTATCGTCGTGGACACCGGTTCCACGGATGATACGCCGCGCATCGCGGCAGCATTTGGTGCACGTGTTTACCAAGCGCCCTGGACAGGAGACTTCGGAGAGGCCAGGAACCGGTCGCTCCAGCACGCGCAGGGCGACTATGTGCTCGTCATTGACGCCGATGAATTTCTTCCCCAAGAGGATGGCAAGCGGCTGCGGCGCGCCATCGAAGCCGGCGAAGCGGACGCTTATACGGTCGATCTCGTCAATTATGTCGGCTCCGTCGCTCGCTTCGTGCGCGCTCCCGGCGTGCGAGTTGTGCGCGTGTTCCGGCGAGGCTTTACCTATCAGGGGACGATTCACGAACAGATATTGCCGCAAATTGCGGCGCGGGGCGGCCGCGTCCAGGTGCTCGATGTGGAGTTGCACCATCTCGGCTATCTCGCAGAATTTGTTGCCATGAAGGGAAAGCCGGATCGAAACCTTTCCATACTCAAGCAGGTGCTGGATCAGGATCCCGAAAACCTGTTTCATCTCACCAACCTCATGGCTGAATACGCCAGGATCAATCAGCCTGAGCGCGTCATCGAGGTGGGAGAACGGGCTTATGCCATCGCGGCGTCGCACCTCGTGACGGAACCGCACCTCGTCCTGCGGCTATACCGCATGCTCGCTGCGGCCTACGGCGATATCGGCGATTCGAACCGCCTCGAGCGTCTCGCGTCGGAAGGCGAACAACTCTTTCCGTCCATCCCTGACCTGCCTTTTATCCATGGCGTGTATGAGATGAAGCAAGGCAGGTGGCACAAGGCCATCCGTTTATTTGAGCGATGCCTCGAGATTGGCCCCGTGCGGTCCGAGATTGTAGATACCATCGCTGGCGCGGGTTCGTTCGTCGCAGCCGCGAAGCTTGGGGAACTTTGGCTGCTCGAAGGCGATGTGGAACGCGCGCGCGACTACTTTGTGCAGAGCCTGCGCGCGAATCCCCGCCAGGAGGGTGTGTTCTTCTTTCTGGCATCGCTCTTGCCGCTGGGGGAGGCGCCCGTGTGGTCCCAACTCTGGCGCGCCGCCGAGCACGACCCGGTCTGCCTTGCGTACCTCGCCATCGCTGGCGCGATGTGGCGTCAGGACTGGGTCTGGTCCGCGCTGAACGAAATCGATCACACGCCAGTGACGTCTCCGATTCTCGCAAAGCTCAGGGCATCTGGTGTGGCATTGGGGAAGTTGGAACCATCTTCCTTGCCGGACGAGCCCGCTGCAAAGCTAGAGCAGCGCTGGTTTCAGGCCCTGTTGGCGATCAACCGGAGGGAAGGGGATCTGGCGCGGTCCCTTTTGCAAGATCAGCCTGAACGACTCGCACAACTTGAACCGTGGCTATCCGGCGGGACCCCATTGCACATCGGGCCGCTCCTTGATGAGCTTCTGCTTGTCCGCGCTCATCGGTTGCTTTTGCAGTCTCTCCCCCAGGCGGCGGATCGCGACGAAGTGCTATCGCGTGTGCTCGCCTCGCCGCTCCGCGATATGCTCCATCACGTCGCATGGAGAGGGGAGCGGGGCTGGGAGTGTGACTTTCTCGCCACAGCCGCATTTCACCGCCGCGACATCGCCACGAGCCTCAAATGGCTTGAGCGCGGCTTGGCGTACGAACCCACGGTCCGCCGCGCAGTGATGGAGGCTGACCTAGCCCTGGCACATCGAAACGTGGATCACGCCAGCACGGTCGTTCGACAGGCCAGGGCCTGGTTTCCGTCATCAGACATTCTGCGACACATCGAGGAGCGCCTGCATGTGACGGAGCGCCAAGCGCGTTCCTTGGATGAACTGCTCGAGGAGGGAACGACCATGAACCCACACCGGGCCTATCAAATGTCCGTGGCGACCATGCCGCTCAAAGTGAAGATTGTGAAACTGCACGAGCGCGCTGTCGAGTGCGTGGATCAGGTGATGGAGCTTGTGAAGCAGGGGGACATCATGGGAGCGCGCACGTACATCCAATATGTGCAGGACATCATCACGTTCCTGCGCAGCAATCTCGACGTGTCCACCGAGGCGGGGAAGGCTGCCAATGCATCTTACGGCTATTTCTATAAAATGCTCGTTGGCTGGTTTCTCCAGCCTGCGCGGGTGGCAGACGAATACCAAGAGATGCGGCAGTTCTGGCAGTCCTGGGCCGACACGTGGGCCAAGGTGCAGGCCTGAACGCTGTTCAGGCCGGCTTCTTCGCGATCACGGCGACTTCCGCGTGCATGGAAAACTGCGGCTGTTCCGGTTCTTGCTGCAAGCGTCTTGCGAGCGCTTCATACGACGCTTGGCTGATGATACCGGTTTCGATGAGCCCAGCGCGGCGTTCCCGCAGTTGTTCGAGGAGCGTAAGGCGAGCAAGGCGACTGGGTGTTTCTGCATAGTGCGCTTGAGGCACGACAAACGTCTGGACGACGGAGAGGCCAGCTCCTGCGAGCAGGCTGGCGAGTTTCCTTCCCATGTGTCTGTCGCCTCCGTTTGTTTGCTGTAGTCTGCTCAGGGCGTCCTTGACCTCGGCGGCGACGGGATCGACGGGATATTCGAGGCTCAGCGCGTCGTCGGCGTCTATCAGGCACGTGAAGCCACCCGGCTTCAAAACGCGGAAGATCTCCCGAACGGCTGCATTCGGATTCGTGAGGTGCTGGAATAAGAAGCGCGAAACCGCGACATCGGCATCGTTGTCTGGGAGCGGCAGCGCCTCCGCGTCGCCCGTCTTCCACTCGATGGCGCATCCCGCGGCTATTGCGCCCGCGTTCCTGAGGTCGTGTTCCACGCGCTTTGCCACCGCGAGCGCTGTGGATGATCGGTCGATGCCTGTCAGCTGCACGGCATAAAGCGCCGCGATGTCAAAGGTGAGGGCGCCGAATCCGCAGCCGATGTCAAGGACACGCATCCCGGCGCGGATGGGCAGCGCGCGGAGGACGGCTCGGCGTATAGCTGCCGTGGCGAGCGTTTGGTGAATAAGCCATCGGTTGGGGACATCTTCCCGCGAAACATACGTCTTCATGACGTCATCAATGACTTGGAAGGCTTGGTCCATCAACTTCGTTCAACGCTCCCCGTCAGCTGGAGTGAGATGGCCGTCCGACTTGTGCGCCGTTTTTCGGTTGCACTTCGTCGAACTACTGGCCTTCATTGAGTGTAGCATGTGCATGGCGCGCGGGGGTGCCTGTGTGACGATTTGAGCGGAGGAATCCGTATGCGATGGTTCTTTGTTTTAGAACACCTCGGGGGACAGGGCGGCGTGGAGTCCGTCCTCACCACGGTGAGCACGTACCTTCGCGACAAGGGACACGAGGTCGTGCTGTTAATGCCCCATCCCAGTGACAATCCGGCCTGGGAAGCTCCACTTTGCACGGTGTACTACGCGATGTCCGCACCCCCGCCGAGGTCTGCGCTGGACCACGTCGCCACCCGCATCATTGGCTTGTGCCACACGGCAAGCCTTCTGCCGCAGCCGGATGTGGTGGTCGCGACGCACGTGCCGCACACCGCGCTCTACGCCAGGATGGCCTATGGCCATTTGCGCGGTGTCCCCGTTGTGTCCTGGCTCCACGCTCCGCTACAACTCTTCGCCGAGCCCCATCTGGTCCAATACGCGGATCTTCACTGGTGTATTTCGTCGGGGATTGCGTCATCTATCGCGGAGCTCGTCGGTGGGGCGGCGCATGTTCACTGGATTGGAAATCCGGTGCGAATCGACGTGTCAAGGGTTCCCGCGCCCAAGGGGAAGCCACGCTTTCTCTACATGGGACGACTCGAAAATGGTCAGAAGCGCTTGGATGTGCTGCTCCACGGCCTAAGCCAACTCGACGAGGACTGGCACCTCGACGTCTACGGGGACGGACCCGATCGTGGATTGGTCAAGGACTGGGCGGAAAGCCTCGGTATCGACGGACGGATCACATGGCATGGCTACGTGCCGTCTCCGTGGGAGAGAGTGAGCGAGGCATCCGCACTCCTGCTCACGTCGGATATCGAAGGTTTCGGCATGGTGCTCGCCGAGGCACTGGCTCGCGGTGTTCCCGTTGTTGCGTCGGATTGTCCCACCGGCCCGCGCGATCTCGTCGAGGACGGCGCAAACGGTTATTTGTTTCGAAGTGGCGACTCCCTCGACTTGCGCCGAAAGTTGTCGCTGTTACTCTCGCGGTCCGACACCGAGCGTGAACGCATGGCCGAGATCGCCGTCCAGAGCGTGCAGAAATTTTCCGTCGATCGCGTCGTGGGGCGGATGCTGGCTTCGCTTTCAGCGTGCCTAAAGGTCGGGAGGTGAGTGCGTTGGTCATCGATATTGTGCTCGGTCGCGCGCTCGGCCGCGGTGGTTTGGAGTCCGTGCTCACGACTGTCAGCCAGGCGCTGCAGCAGAGGGGCCATCGCGTCAGGATGTTTCAATTTGAACCTCCACAGCATCCGGAGTGGGTGTCCACCTTGCCCGAGATGCACTTTTACGATCCCGTCGCAGCTGGTCAGGAACGAACTTTTCCAGGTGAAGTTCCCATCTTTCGCCAAGCACTGGGCTATCGCAGGAAGATACTCGAGCTCGGCCCGCCCGACGTCTTGCTCGCGACCCATACGCCTTATTTGTCGCTCCTTGCGCACCTGGCCGTTGCCGTGTTTGGCGAGCGGAGACCGCCTATCATCTCGTGGCTTCATGGACCCGCGGAGGCATACGGCGGAGGAGAGCTCCTCGCGTATGCGGATGGGCACCTCGCGATCTCAAAGGGCGTCGAGGCGTCCCTTCGCCGGTACGTGTCCGACGATGCACCTGTGTTTTCCATTGGGAATCCGGTGACTCGGGAAGGGGTACGACAGGTCGCGCGCCCGAAGGACCGCTGGGAGCTTCTGTCCATCGGGAGAATGGACAACCTCCACAAGCGGCTCGACGTGATGTTTCAGGCGCTCGCCCGAACGCAGATGAATTTTCGCTTGACCATCATCGGAGACGGACCGGACCGGGAGGCGCTCGAAAGGCTCGCCCAGGAGCTTGGCCTTGGAGCGCGGGTGCGATGGGTGGGTTGGCTGGATGATCCGTGGTCGTGCGTCGGCGAAGCTTCGCTGCTCCTCTTAACGTCAGATGTCGAGGGCTTCGGCATGGTGCTCGTGGAGGCGCTGGCACGGGGCATCCCCGTCGTCGCGACGCGCTGTTCAGGTCCTGTGGAAATCGTCCAGGATGGGCACAATGGTTGGCTGTTCGAACCCGGGCGTTCAGATGAATTGGCGGCACTTCTCGACCGGCTCGCGCGCGGCCATCTCCAGTTGCCAGCACAGGACGTGTGTGTTCATTCCGTGGAGCGGTATCGGACGGACGCCGTGATCGACCGCATGGAGGAGGCGCTCTGCGCGGTGCGTGCTCTGTATCAGCCGAAGGCGTTTCCGCCCTTCCTGGGCGTGGCGCTTTGCTGAGTCGAACGATGCGGAGGACGGCCTTCGCTAGTGCCTCGCGCTCTGCAGGACTTCCTCGTGCATCGTCAACCCATGGCTACAAAATTTCAAATTCTTCGTGGGGCAATCGCGTTATAATGGATGCACCCACGAAGGAGGGGTTGTCGATGAAGGCACAGGTTCATGGCGACAACATCGCCGTCACAGCCGCACTGCAAGAGTACGTGGACAAAAAGATCGCGCGCTTCACTCGCTACTTTGATCGAGAGGCGGACAAGCAAATCTACGTCACCATGGCTGTCGAGGGCTTGGATCACCGCGTGGAGATGACCGTGTTCGTCAACGGCGTGATTTTCCGGGCGGAAGAAAAATCGCCTGACATGTATGCATCCATCGACTTGGCGACGGATAAGCTGGAAGAGCAAATTCATCGGTATAAAGAAAAACTGAACCGGAGGTTTCGCGCGCGCGGGCCGCGTCCCCAGTTGAAAGCGGCCGATCGCGACGCCGTGGCGGAAACGGACGACGAGATCAAGGTCGTGCGGGTCAAGCGGTTCCCCATTAAGCCGATGGACGTCGAGGAAGCCGTCCTGCAGATGGAGCTGCTTGGGCACGACTTTTTGTCTTCATGAACGCCGAGACCGAAGAAGTAAACGTCGTGTACCGCCGCAGGAGCGGCGACTACGGGCTCATCGAGCCGCAGATCTGACGACCGCAGGGGCGCTGTGCGCGTTAGCGCCCCTTTTCCTCCAGATAGGTCCCTCCGCTTGCCATTTCCAATCTCTATATTGTCCCGGCCCCTTCCGTGCGGTACAATAAATCGTTAGAAGTTCACCGCATATGGGGGTGTAACCGTTCGGTGGGACTCCTCAAACAGGTCTTCAACTCGAACGAACGTGAAATTGCCCGATTGCGCCGCATGGTGGATCGGATCAATGCATTAGAACCTGAATTTGAAAAGATGTCGGACGACGAGCTGCGCTCGATGACGGCCAAATTCCGCGAGCGGCTGGCGAACGGCGAAAAGTTGGACAATCTGCTGTTTGAAGCGTTTGCCGTCGTGCGCGAGGCCGCGAAGCGCGTGCTCGGCCAGCGCCACTTCGACGTGCAGCTCATGGGCGGCATTGTTCTGCACGAGGGCCGCGTGGCCGAGATGAAGACGGGCGAAGGCAAGACGCTCGTCGCGACGCTGCCCGCGTATTTGAACGCGCTCACCGGCGAAGGCGTGCACGTGGTCACGGTCAACGACTACCTGGCGAAGCGCGACGCCGAGTACACGGGCAAGGTGCATCGGTTCCTGGGCCTCACGGTCGGCTACAACGGTCCCGACATGACGCCTGCGCAGAAGCGCGAGGCGTACCGCGCAGACATCACGTACGGAACCAACAACGAGTTTGGCTTCGACTACCTGCGCGACAACATGGTGATGTCCCTCGAGGACATGGTCCAGCGCAAATTGCACTACGCCATCGTGGACGAGGTGGACTCCATCCTCATCGACGAGGCGAGGACGCCGCTCATCATCTCGGGACCGGCTGAAAAGTCGGCCGATTTATATTTTCGCGCGGATATGCTGGTGCGTCGCCTGAAGCCTGGCGAGGATTATGAGGTCGACGAGAAGATGCGCACCGCCAACCTGACCGAGTCGGGCGTGAAGAAGGCGGAGCAATTTTTCCGCGTGGACAATCTGTTTGATCCGGAAAACGTCACCTTGATGCACCACATCACGCAAGCGCTGAAGGCGCACGGCCTCATGAAGCGCGACAAGGATTACGTCGTGATTGGCGACGAGGTACACATCGTCGACGAGTTCACGGGCCGCATCCTGCACGGGCGCCGGTACAGCGAGGGCCTGCATCAGGCCATCGAGGCGAAGGAAGGTGTCAAGGTCCAGAACGAATCGAAGACGCTCGCGGCCATCACCCTCCAGAACTACTTCCGCATGTACGAGAAGCTGGCCGGCATGACGGGCACCGCGAAGACGGAGGAGAAGGAGTTCATCGAGATCTACGGCATGGACGTGGTGGTCATTCCGACCAACCGCCCGATGATCCGCGTCGATCTCGACGACGTCGTGTACAAGACAGAGCGGGCCAAGTTCCGCGCGGTGGTCGAAGAGGTGGCGCGCCGGCACGCCAAGGGGCAGCCGGTGCTCGTCGGCACCACGTCTATCGAGAAGTCGGAGATCCTTTCGCGCATGCTGCACGAGCGCGGCATCCCACACCAGGTGCTGAACGCGAAGCACCACGAGCGCGAGGCGGAGATTGTGGCGCTCGCCGGTCAGCGCGGCATGGTGACCATTGCCACCAACATGGCGGGCCGCGGCACGGACATCATCCTCGGCGAGGGTGTGGCGGAGCTCGGCGGCCTGCACATCATCGGCACCGAGCGGCACGAGAGCCGGCGGATCGACAACCAGCTGCGCGGTCGAGCGGGGCGCCAGGGGGATCCAGGATCTTCCCAGTTCTTCCTCTCGCTTGAGGACGATCTGCTGCGCCTGTTCGGATCGGACAACATCAAGCGGCTCATGGATCGGCTGGGCCTCGACGAGGATCAGCCCATCGAGCAAAAGATGTTGACCAACGCCATCGAGCGGGCGCAGAAGAAGGTCGAGGGCAACAACTACGATCTCCGGAAGCACGTGCTCCGCTACGACGACGTGTTGAACAAGCAGCGCGAGGTCATCTACCGGCAGCGCCGCCAGATCCTCGAGCGCGAGGATCTGCGCAGCATCGTAGAGGGTATGCTCGAGGATCTGATCGATCACATGCTCGAGGTGTACTGCTCCGAGGAGCAGGTGCCGGAAGACTGGGACCTGCAGGCGCTCATCCAGTACGCGGAGCACCATTTCCTGCACCCGGGCCAGGTGACGGTGGAAGAGTTGCGCAAGTTGGATCGGGACGAGATCAAGGCGCGGCTCCTCGAGCTCGGGAAACAGAATTACGACAAGCGCCGCGAGGAGCTCGGCGACATCATGCATCAGCTCGAGCGGCTCGTGCTGCTGCGCGCGGTCGACTCCAAGTGGATGGATCACATCGACGCGATGGATCAGTTCCGCCAGAGCGTGCACCTGCGCTCGTACGGCCAGGCGGATCCGCTTGTCATCTACCAAAAAGAGGGCTTCGAGATGTTCGAGGCGATGATCCACTCCATCGAGGAAGAGGTCATCCTGTACGTGTTCAAGGCAAACGTCCAGGCTGTCCCGCAGCAGCCGGTGGCGCACGGAGCCGTGCCGGTGCAGGGAGGCTGATGGCGTAGCCGTCCACAGGTGTCATCCCGCGTGCAAAGGAGAGCGGCGGGCTGGGCTTTTGACGCGATGGTGCCGGCGGGCCGGCTGGTCCGAGGCGACAGCCGCCCCACCTGCGCACGCGGCGGCCGTCCGTTTGATACAATAACGACCGAAACACCGCAGGGAGTGATGAGCTACATGGCAGAGACGTACGGCGAGCTTCGCCAGGAACTGAAGAGCATGGCCACCAGGTTGGCGGATTTCGGGAGGTCTCTTTGACGTCGCGGGCAAAGAGCACCGCATCGCGACGCTCGAGTCGCTGATGGCCGCGCCTGACTTCTGGGACAATCCCGACCGCGCCCAGAAGATCATCGCGGAGATGAACGGCGTGAAGTCGGTCGTCGACACGATGAAGCGGCTCGAGTCGCTTCATCAGGACGCTGAGGTGGCGCTGCAGCTCGCCCAGGAGGAGGACGATCCCGACCTGTTCGCCGAGGCCAACCGGCTGGCGGAGCAGTTGAAGTCCGAGATGGACGAGTTCGAGCTGCAGCTCATGCTGTCGGGCGAGTACGACAAGAACAACGCCATTCTGGAGCTGCACCCCGGCGCGGGCGGCACCGAGTCGCAGGACTGGGCCTCGATGCTCCTGCGCATGTACACGCGCTGGGCGGAGGATCACGGCTACAAGGTCGAGGTGCTCGACTACCTGCCCGGCGAAGAGGCGGGCATCAAGAGCGTCACGCTCCTCGTCAAGGGCCACAACGCATACGGGTATCTCAAAGCGGAGAAGGGCGTGCACCGGTTGGTCCGCATCTCCCCGTTTGATGCGTCGGGGCGACGGCACACCTCTTTTGCGTCGGTGGACGTCATTCCTGAAATTGCCGAGGACGACGACTCCATCGAGATCCGGCCGGAGGAGCTGCGCATCGACACGTACCGGTCCACCGGCGCCGGCGGCCAGCACGTGAACACCACCGACTCCGCGGTGCGCATCACGCACATTCCCACCGGGATTGTCGTGACGTGCCAGAGCGAGCGGTCTCAGATCCAGAACCGCGCCCGCGCAATGGAGATCCTGAAGTCGCGCCTCGCGGCCAAGCGCCGGGAGGAGCGGGAGCAGGAGCTCGCGCAGCTGCGCGGCGAGCAAAAGGAAATCGCCTGGGGCAGCCAGATCCGCTCGTACGTGTTCCACCCGTATTCGCTCGTGAAGGATCACCGGACGAATTACGAGACGTCGAACACGCAGGCGGTCATGGACGGCGAGATCGATCCCTTCATTCACGCGTACCTGCGCTGGCAGCTCGCGCGCGAACAGCAGCGCGAGAACGAGGCCGTGCGGGACGCGACATAACATCGCGCAAAAGATCGAAGACTACGGCCGAGTGGGCATCCGCTCGGCCTCTGTATGTCTGTGACGACTTTGTGTAGAATGGAAGCGGACTGATATACAAAGAGGAGATGGAGTGCTATGGGAGTGGAGAGCCAGGTCAACACCCGCAGGCAGGTGCCGCCGCACGTCTTCGTGCTGTTCGGCGCAACGGGCGATCTCGCCCACCGCAAGCTGTTCCCTGCCCTGTATCAGCTCGAGAAGAAGGGGCTGTTGCCGGACGGGATGAGCATTGTCGGCACCGCGCGTCGCAGTTACACGGACGACACGTTCCGCGACGAGGTGCGCAAGGCGCTCGATTCGTTCGTGAAGGAGGGAGTCGAGGAGGACGTCTGGTCGCGACTCGCGCCGCGCATTCACTACATCGCGGGCAACGTCGACAACGAGGACGACTTCCGGAAGCTCGCCGATTTCGTGGCCGAGATCGAGAAAGAGAAAGACCACGGCGGGAATCGGCTGTTCTACCTCTCGATGGCGCCGCGCTTCTTCGGAGAGACGGCGCTCAACCTGAAGAAGGCGGGGCTTGCCGACACGAAGGGCTGGCGTCGGCTCATCATCGAGAAGCCGTTCGGCCACGACTACCAGTCCGCGGCAGAGCTCAACCAGGAGCTGTCGACCGCGTTTTCCGAAGACGAGATCTTCCGCATCGATCACTACCTCGGCAAGGAGATGGTGCAGAACATCGAGGTGATCCGCTTCGCCAACTCGATGTTCGGGCCGCTTTGGGACAACCGTTCCATCGCCTGCGTCCAGATCACATCGAGCGAGACGGTGGGCGTCGAGGACCGGGCGTCGTACTACGAGACAGCCGGGGCGCTGCGCGACATGGTGCAGAACCACATGCTGCAGATGGTGATGATGGTCGCCATGGAGCCGCCGAGCCGCCTGCACACGGAGGCCATCCGCGACGAGAAGGTGAAGGTGCTGCGGTCGCTTCGCGCCTACCGCGAGGACGAGGTCGGGCAGTACGTCGTGCGCGGCCAGTACGCTGCGGGCGAGATCGACGGCAAGCCTGTGCCGGGCTATCGCGAGGAGCCGGGTGTGGCGCCGGACTCGAAGACGGAGACCTTTGTCGCGGCGAAGCTCTTTATCGACAACTTCCGCTGGGCGGGCGTGCCCTTCTACATCCGCACAGGCAAGCGGATGCCGAAAAAGTCGACGGAGATTGTCATCCAGTTCCGCAACATGCCGGAGCACCTGTACTTCAACCAGGACGGCAAGCTCGGCCCGAACCTGCTCGTCATCCGTATCAACCCGGTCGAGGGCATGTACCTGCAGCTCAACGTCAAGCGGCCGGGGACGGAGAACGTCGTGGTGCCGGTTGCACTCGAGTTCAGCCAACCCGCCGACAAGTCGCCCGAGGCGTACGAGCGCCTGTTGCACGACGCGATGCACGGAGATTCGACGTTCTTCACGCGCTGGGACGAGGTGGCGCTCGCGTGGAAGTTCGTCGACCCCATTGCCAACGCGTTCGCTGAGGACCGCGTGCCGCTTGACACGTACAAGGCCGGCACGTGGGGCCCGAAGGCTTCGGACGATCTCGTCCAGCCGAATCCGGGCCTGTGGTGGCCGCTCTACGGGAACGAGTCGCCGATGCAGGATCTGGAACGGGCTGTCGGCCACCTCGTGGAGGTGAAGCGGTGATGCCGAAAGTGTACGACGTGAGCATGCTGATCCACGAGGGCATGCAGGTGTACAAGAATAAAGACGAGAAGCGGCCGAAATTTGAAACCACGTCCGACTTCCAAACCGGGTCTGCGCACGAGACCCGGTTGCACCTGGACGCCCACACCGGCACGCACATCGACGCCGAGCTGCACATGGTGCCGGGGGGCAAGACCATCGAGACCGTCGGACTGGACAAGCTCATCGGCCCGTGCCGCGTGATTGACCTGACCGGCGTGCAGGACGGCATCACGCGCGCCGACCTCGAGCCGCACGCGCCGAAGGCGGGCGAGTTTCTGCTCTTCAAGACGCGCAATTCGTTCGAGGAGACGTTTAACTTCGAGTTCATTTACCTGAAGGAAGACGGCGCCCGCTACCTCGCCGAGATCGGCGTGCGCGGCGTGGGAACGGACGGCCTTGGTGTCGAGCGATCCCAACCGGACCACGCGACGCACGTAGCCCTTCTGTCGAAGGACATCGTGGTGCTCGAGGGGCTGCGGCTGAAGGATGTGCCAGCGGGCACGTACTTCATGATTGCGCTGCCGCTCAAACTTTCCGGGATTGACGCCGCGCCCGCGCGGGTCATTCTCTTCGAGGGGCTTGAACCTGGGACTCTCACGTTCGCCTGACCCGCGGACGGGCTGTACAGGCGACGCGGTAGCTTTGGGTGCCCTGCGGCGCGCTTCTCCGAACAGTGACAACATGGTCGCCGTGTGATATACTGTGAAGAGAAGCGCAAGGGCCCATAGCTCAGTCGGTCAGAGCGGCCGGCTCATAACCGGTTGGTCCCAGGTTCGAGCCCTGGTGGGCCCACCACGGGTGCAGGACGCCCCGAAACGCCCGACGACGGGACGTTTCGGGGCTGCGGCTTTTTGGCGGCCGCGGACGAGCGGAGGTTGCCTCGGCGGCAGAAGGATGGGATTCTTCGCTCAAGTCGGTTGCCGTCCGAGGTTCACTTGTGATGGCGACGCTTGCCGCGCGCCACGACCAAGATCCGCTGTCCAGGGTGGAGGACAACCACAATCGGCTTCTTATGCTTCACAGCTGCTCCTCCCTTCTGCACCGGATGTTGCATCGTACGGCTGAGGTCGTGCGTTGTCCACGGCGCATGTGCGAAGGGGTGAGGACTGTGCCGAGTGTTGTTGGGTATCAGCCTCCGGTGGGTGAGGTGCTGCAGGAACCGAGCCTTTGGATTTGTGTTGGAATGGCCGTTCTGCTCATCACAGTGGGGCTCTTTTGGCGCCGCGTCTTCCTGGAGCGTGGGGTCAAAGGTTTCGCGACTGCCTTTTGGCTGCTCCTCGCCTGTGTGCCGTTTCTTCTGGCGGTGAACATCATTGTCTCCGGTCTTCGAAGCGGGTGGCGGCTCGCCGGCGGCGTGCTGCAGGTGCGTACAGACGCTGGTGTGACCGCGGTCGATCTCGCCCGCGCGCACGCGGCCTGGGTGACCCAGAATGGCGTCTACGGCCTGGCGGATCGACTGCTCGGGACGAACGCGGGCGCGTATGCGAGCGGCTTGTTTCGCCTGAACAATGGGCAGGTGGCGCATGTGTACGTCCTTGCCGGTGCGCCTCGGCTCGCCGTATCGGATGGCCACGCGCTCGTCATTCTCGGCACGCCCGGACTCGACGCGCTGGTGCGCCATGTGTCCATGGGGGTCGTTCCCGCTGTGCCGCCCACAAGCGTCTTGCCCTTTCATCCTGTTGCAGGTCTTGTCACGCTCGTCGTCTCTGCCGCGACCCTGCTGGTTCACGTGGCCATGTGGCACCGCTACCGAACGCGCGTGCCGGATCGCGTGACGTCACACTGGGACGTGTCTGGGCGGCCCAATGGACAGATGAGCAGGGCTGGGTTCTACCGATGGGGGCTCGGCGTCGCCATTGGCCTGGGTATCTTGCTCACTTTCGTCTCATGCATGACCTGGGTGGGGTGTGTCTTGGGGGCGCTTGTCGAAGTAGCCATTGCTCTTCTTTGGAGGATGGTATGGCGCGTTAACACTCGACCAGCGCATATCGCGTGATGCTGTATTTCCCCGCTTGACCGCGGGCCCGCGGGCCGGGACAAAGACCGCGTCGCTTTTGTGTCCTCCTCCGTAGCATGGTGGTGATCCTCGCGGAAGGAGGGACCATCATGTACGGCGGATGCTTTGGTGCCTACACACAGTGGGCTGTGGTGTTTCTGATCATCTTTGTGCTGTTCTTCCTATTGGTGCCGGCGTACAACAACGGCGTCTGAAGGGACGCCATCAGAACGCCGTAGACAGTCACCTCAAGCGGCATGGAATGCTCAGGCTTCGCAGATTTGAAACGGCGGGCTGCTCGGTGGAGATGCGGCCTGCCTTTTTTTCGTGACCCGCGCAGACATCGGGTTCGCGCATGCACTTGAATCGACCCCACGAATCTGGTATTCTCTTTGCCGTGACGTGCGGGTGTAGTTCAACGGTAGAACTCCAGCCTTCCAAGCTGGCGGCGGGGGTTCGACTCCCCTCACCCGCTCCACAGCATGACCACCGTGTCAGACCTCGTCTGGCCGGTGGTCATTTCATATACGGGGGGTCGATTTTCTCCCTTGAAACTCACGTTGCTCCTCCTGATGACGCTGGTTTTCAGCGCTGCTGCTTCGGCGGTTGACCGGCTGATCAATCGCCTGGCAACCAGACACGTCATACCGCTCATCGTGGACGCCGTCGCGGTACTCGTCATCTTCGTGATCACGGTTGCGACCGCGAACTGGTGGGCTGCAAAGACATGTTTTGATTTTCGCAGCGTCCCTCGTTGGCACGCGAGTCTGTGGCGTTCCCTCGGTCCTCTGGTCATTGAGGGCATTCTGGTGTGGGGCGGTGCCGCCGAGATCGCACACCTGACGATGCCGTCAGGCAATCGAGCTGCGCTCTCGATTGTGAAGATTTTGATTTGGGTTGCCGCGTGCGCCTGTTACTTCGGTGCCCTCACAGTCACCGCCGTTGCGATGGTCCTGGCCATCACCGGGCTGGGTACAAACACCTGGCACTCCTTTGCGTCCGCTGTGCAATGGTTGCGATCCCGCCCTGGGCCCCTGTTCTTAATGTCTGCCGCTCTGCTCGCGTATGAAGAAGTGGCTTCGCTTGCCGCCGGCGCCATTTCGAAAGCGGGGGTGGCCGAGTGTTTGCGTGACACCATTCTCCTTGCGTACGGGCCTCTCTAGGTATGGTGCTTCTCCTGGGTTAACGGTGATGCGCGGTCGCCATTCCTAAAGAAGAGATGAAGTGTCCATCTGACCATCCCTGGCTGATGTGGGCCACGCGACATCTCGCGATGCATAGGCCAGCGGACATGGGCGCCCTGCTTTCGAATGAGGACCGCGACACTCGAAACGATGGGCTGCGATGTCGCGTTCCAACATCGAGACGAGCTTGCGCCACGCATGTAGCCGAGTAGCCGGCCCAAGGGGGGACTGGGCCGGCTCTGCCACCCGTCGCGCCGTCATGCGAGCGCCTTGGCCACCCGCTCCAGAGCTTGGACCACCGCCTCCCAGCCCATGCGAGCACCCTGGTAAGCCTGTTCAGCCTGAATGTTGCGCTGTTCCAGAAGGAGCCTCGTCGTACCTTCGGCCGTTTCTTCCAGCTTCCATTCGATCTCGTTTTTCTCTCCGAGGCTCTCCCAGGTGTACACAAGGCGGCGTGGCGCTTCCACGGCGAGAACTTCACCTTCGACGACGCCATTCCACTCGTCGGTCCCCTGCATCTTGAAGTAGAACCGATGCCCCACAATCGGGCGGAACGTGTTCTCTTTGAAAAACATCCACTGAATCAAAAGCTCGGATTCCGTGAGAGCTCGCCACACGGCCTCCACCGGCGCATCGAGATGAAACTCCATCTGTAGGGACTTCATATCACAACTCACAACGTTCCTTTCTAGCGCGCGTTTGCAGGCTTAGAACCTGCGCACGCCAGAACGGTTCGTAAAACGACACCCAGTCATAGACCTGCTGTGGAACGATGGAGAGTGTGAGTTCCTTCGCCTGCTCTTGACACCACATACCCGTATGGGTATATAGAAATCAGAACGGTATTAACGCATCTGAATGCGCGCAGGGGGGAGTCACAATGCTGTCCTCTCGGGATCAGGCGGCGATTCGCGAAAGGCTCGCGGATCTTCAACAGCCCGTCGTCATCAAGTTCTTTGAGGCGTCTCTCGGATGTCCGACGTGCCCGGAGATTCGCAGCCTTTTGCGGCAGGTCGCCGAATTGTCGGATCAGCTGACGCTTGAGGTGCACAATCTCTACATCGATGAGGAAGAAGCCAAGAAGTACGGCGTCGACCGCGCGCCGACCATCGTGTTGACGGACGGATTGCGCGAGGATTACGGCGTGCGCTTCTATGGGGCGCCGTCGGGGTACGAATTTGCGACGCTTTTGGACGACATTCGCATGATGGCAAGCGGGGACTCGGGCCTTTCCGCGAGTACAAAGAGCCGCCTCGCGGAGCTGAAACAGCCCGTGGATCTCAAGGTGTTTGTCACGCCGACGTGTCCGTACTGCCCGGCAGCGGTCAGGCTTGCGCACCGGTTTGCGTTTGAGTCGCCACTTGTAACCGCGAGCATGATTGAGGCGACCGAGTTCCCCGAGTGGGCTACGCGGTTCAACGTCTATGGCGTGCCGAAGACGGTCATCAACGA
Source organism: Alicyclobacillus acidocaldarius subsp. acidocaldarius Tc-4-1 (assembly GCF_000219875.1). NCBI lineage: Bacteria > Bacillati > Bacillota > Bacilli > Caryophanales > Alicyclobacillaceae > Alicyclobacillus > Alicyclobacillus acidocaldarius. Next base: position 2,699,205 of record NC_017167.1, on the reverse strand, counting down.
TTCGGAGGCGTACGCTTTGGAGGGCGCGGTGCCGGAGGACGTCCTGCTGGAGCAGGTCCTCGCGACACAGGCGTGAAGGGCGCGGTCGCGGCGGGGATTCCGCCCAAAAGAACCACACATCAAAGGGGCGCGGCAAACCCGCCGCGCCCTTTCCACTTACCGGTCTGCCGGCCAATCGACGACCTTTTCTCGCTGCCACCGTTCGATCTCGCCCACAGGCACGCCGAGCATTTCCGCCAGTTCCGCGTCGGACACGGGCGCGGGTGGCCTGCGCCTGCGGAGGCGGCCGAACCGCAGGCGGTTGAACGAGGCCCAGCCGATGAACACTGCGGCCGACATCGCGGCGACCGTCACGCCCATGCGAAGGACGCCAAGCGGCGTGGCGCTCGGCAGCAGATCGAGCACGTACAAGTGAAACTTGTGCCATCCAAGGAGCCAGAGCAGCGCGGACGTGAGGACCTGCACCGCCACGACGGCCACCCATAGCCATCCCGTCAGCGTCACCGCGGTTTCGAACCAGCGCTTCGGCCGAGTCGATCGCGACCCACGCCGCACAACGAGTTCATCCCACTCCACTCGCGACTTCTCAGGCAGGCTCATGCCGACACCCCCCGATTCGGGCTTTCCCACGTGGCGTACCGCCCGCGCCGAGCCGACCACATGGCCCAGCACGCCTTGGGAACGGCTCAGACCACCACAAACGCGCCAATCATCCAATACGCGGCCGGATACCAGATGGCATAGAAATAGTAGCGCCAGAGCGAGTCGCGCTCGTATCGCTGCTCAATCCAGAGGGCGATCGCGGTCTGCACGAGCGAGGTCAGGCCGAGCCACGTCCCCGCCTCCGCCACGTACGTCCAAGGAATACCGTGCGCCGCATCAAAGGCCAGGGTCCACACGAGGCTCACCACCCAAAGGTACGCCCAGGCGATGCCCAGAAGTTCTTCCACATAGAGCGGGATCATGCGCCGATTCTTCGAGGTCCAAAGGACCGAGGCGTTGCGGATGAGGACCTCTACGCCGCCCTGCGCCCAACGCGCGCGCTGTCGGATGAGGCTTCGCAGGCGTTCGGGCGCCCACATGAAGCAGAGCGCTCGCGGCTCGTACCGGATGTCCCAGGCTCTGCGCTCGAGTTTCCACGACACCGCGATGTCGTCTGTCACCATGTCCTCGTCCCACATCCCGCAGTCCACCAGGGCACGCTTGCGGAACGCCGCAATGACGCCGGAGACGGTCATGATCTTGCCGAGTACGCACTGCGCGCGCTTAATGAGCCCGATGATGCTCGCGTACTCCAGCACCTGAATCTTACCGAGCAACGTACCGCGGTTTCGAATGCGCGGGTTGCCCGTCACGGCGCCGACGCGCTCGCTGCCCGGCGCCACGAAGTGCCACACGAGGAACCGAAGCGCGTCCTTCGCCAATACGGCGTCCGCGTCCACGGTTACGAGGATCTCGCCTCGGGACGCGACGAGCCCAACGTTGAGCGCGTGCGCCTTTCCGCGCTGGACGGGCAGGTTCACCACGCGCACCCGGGCATCGCGGTCTGCCATGCGCTCCAGCACCGCGCGCGTGTCGTCTGTGCTGCCGTCATTCAGCGCGACAATTTCATACGCTGGATAATCCAACTGAAGCATCCGGCCGATGGTGTCCTCGAGGACATCTCCTTCGTTGTGACAGGGGACGAGGATGGACACAAACGGCGTCTCTGGGAGATCCGGCGGTTCGGGGGAGGTGCGGCGTTCTCGCCACCAGGCGTAGACGCATCCGCCCACCATCCAGACGATGCTCATGACAAAGGGATACAGGAAAAGAAATGATAGACCATGCGCCGTTTGCTCCTCACTGGACTCGGGCTTCCACCGCGGCGATCCGGCCGAGTCCCCGCGCCGGATCGCGCGAGCTTGCAGCCGCTGCGCAAGCCTCGATACGAATATGTTGTGCACGATGCATTTCCAACGGCACACGCCCAAGCGGCAGCCCGGATTTTTCATTTGCGGAGACGAAGACGACGCAATGGTGGAACGGGGCCCAAAGTGATCGTACGATGGCGGGCCATCGGCGCTAAGCGGAACTTGTTTACACGACATCCGCATCTCCCGATTGTTTTTGGTCATTTCGTTGTCGTAGAATACATATAAGAATTCAGAACAGTATTCCGTATTGCAGAACAGAAGGTCGCCTCTCCCGCGACCGTTGGAGGCGATACCCCGTGCCGCTTCAATCCAAGCCACTGCCGGTCGAAACCGCGGATGCGTTCCACCGGGCGACGGGGCTTCGAGCTCGCGCCGTGCCCATGTGCACCGTCCATCCCGGCGAGTCGTCCAAGGACACCTGCGCCGCGGAGGCCAACTGCGAGGCGGACGTGATGGCCGTGCTCGCCTTCGCTCGGGAGCACCGGCTGACCGTGCTGCCCTACGGGTCCGGCCGCCACCTCGCCTACGGCCCGCCGGGTGAGGTCCCGGACCTTGCGCTCACGCTTCGGCCCATGAACCGCGTGACGAGCTTCTCTCCGGGCGATCTCGTCGTCTCCGCGGAGCCCGGCATCACTATCGGGGAACTGGCGAGCGTTCTCGGCCAACACGGACTCATGCTGCCGTTCGATCCGCCCGCGCCTGCCGATGCCACCTTGGGCGGCCTGCTCTCGGCGGGGCTCAGCGGCCCGCGCCGCGCTCTTTACGGAAGCCTGCGCGATCTCGCCATTTCGCTCCGCGTCGCCCTCGCGGATGGGCGCGTCATTCGGACGGGTGCAAAGGTCGTGAAAAACGTCGCCGGCTACGACATGACCAAGCTGTTCATCGGCGCGTGCGGCACGCTCGGCGTCGTGACGGAGATCACCCTGAAACTCCGGCCCTTGCCGATGCACCGCGAGACCGCTCTCGTGCGCGGCCCAGCCGCATCGCTTACCGAACTGCGCTCGCGCATTGCGCAGTCGACGCTCGTGCCAAGCCGCCTCGAAATGGTGTGGCATGCGGACCTGGGCTCGGACTTCGTCCTTGCCGTCGATTGCGACGAGCCGAGACCCTCTGCCAAAGCGCAGACGGACGCCATCCGCGCCATGTCGCGCGATCTCGGCCTCGCCATGGACGTCGTCGAAGGTGAGTCTGCGGACGCATGGTGGGCGGATCTCGCGCAACGCCTCGCGGAGCGCCAGGTCTGTATCCGCTTACAGGGCCCGCCCACATCGCTTCTCGCCGCCATGCCGCGCGCGGTGGAAGCGGCGTCTGCACTCGCCGAGCGAGCCGAAAGCGTCACGCTTTCCGCCGGTGGGCTCACCGGCGTCGCGCGCATCGCGTTCCAACCGGCTCGCGCCATCGCTGACCGCCAGGCGCCGTTCGGCGCCATCGCGGATCTGGCGGCCGGTGCCTCGCTCGACATGGTGGTGGAACGCGCGCCCGCCGAGGTCCGCGCGAAGCATCAGCCGGTCTTCGCGCCCGCGTCGCTCGCCCTGATGCAGCGGCTCAAACAGACGTTTGATCCCGACCACCTCTTATCGCCAGGCCGCTTTTGGGGAGGGATGTGAGATGGTGAACGAGCCCACGGCCGTCGCGGAGAAAAGGTCTGACTTTCGCTTTCCGGACGCGCCCGAGGAGGAAAAGTACTCCGTCTGCGTGCACTGCGGCTTCTGTCTGGAGGTCTGCCCCACCTATCAAGCCTGGGGCGACGAGAACCATTCGCCCCGCGGGCGCGTCTACCTCATTAAGGCGTGCGCAGAAGGTGAACTGCCGCTCGACGACAGCGTGATCGATCCCGTCTTTACCTGCCTTGACTGCCGGGCCTGCGAGACCGTGTGCCCGTCCGGTGTGCAAGTGGGGGCGCTCGTCGAGGAAGCACGCGGACAGGTGTTTTACGCGCGTGACGCGGAAGGAAAGCGGGATCCCATCATGCGCTTCTTCCTGCGCGGCGTGTTTCCGCGCCCTGCGCGCCTTCGCGCCATCCGCCGCCTGATGCGGTTCTACCAGCGTTCGGGTCTCAGGCGCTTGGCGCGCGCCACCGGCATGCTGAACGTGCTTCCCGCGCAGATGCGCGAGATGGAAGACGTCATTCCGGACATCGGGCGAGGGCCCGCCATCGACGTCCTGCCGGAAACCATGGCACCAAAGGGAGAGAAGAAAGCCACAGCGGCGCTTTTCACGGGCTGTGTCATGGACGTGTTCTTCTCCGACGTGAACGAGGCCACCGCCCGCGTCCTGGTGCGAAATGGCGTCGAGGTGCGCGTGCCTAAAGGTCAGCTTTGCTGCGGCGCCCTCCAGGTGCACGCGGGCGATCGCGACATGGCCCGCGTGATGGCGAAGCGAAACATCGAGGTGTTCGAGCAGTCGGGAGCCGACTATATTGCCATCAACGCGGCTGGCTGCGGCGCCGCGCTGAAGGAATACCCGGAGCTCTTCCGGGACGATCCGGCCTGGCGGGATCGCGCCGTGCAGTTTTCCTCTCGCGTGCGGGACATCTCGCAACTCCTCGTCGAGGTGGGCTTCGATCCGCCGAAGGCCGAGCTGCCGATGACGGTGACCTACCACGACGCCTGCCACCTCTGTCACGCGCAGAAGATCCGGTACGAGCCGAGATCGCTCCTCAAGTCGGTGCCGGGCCTGACGCTTCGCGAGATGCCGGATTCCGACCGCTGCTGCGGCAGTGCGGGCATCTACAATCTCACGCATCCGGCGATGGCCAACGAACTGCTCGAGCGCAAGATGGACGACGTGCCCGCGGGCGTGGAGGCGATTGTCATGGGCAATCCCGGCTGCATGATGCAGATCCGGCTCGGCGTCAAGCGCAGGAACCAGCCCTTGCGCGTCATGCACACCGTCGAAGTGCTCGATCTCGCCTATCAGAGGGAGGGATCGCGATGAGGGACGTCCACATCGACCGGCTCGTGGACATCGTGGGCGAGCGGCGCTGCCTGTGGCGGCCGCACCAGGTGAAGGCGTACGCGTGCGACGGCTACACGGCCGAAGAGGGGCTGCCGCGCGCGGTGGTCTTCCCGGAGACGACCGACGAAGTCTCGCGCATCTGCCGCTATCTCTACGAGAACGATATCCCGTACCTCCCGCGGGGCGCGGGCACGGGGCTGTCGGGCGGCGCTACGCCGACGGGGGGCGAGGTCGTCATCAGCCTCGCGCGCATGAACAAGCTCCTCGCCGTCGATTTTGACAACCTGCGCGCCGTCGTGCAGCCTGGGCTCGTGAACCTCACGCTCACGCGCCGGGTCGCGCACGCAGACTGCTACTACGCGCCGGATCCGTCCAGCCAGTCGGTCTGCACCATCGGCGGAAACTTCGCGGAAAACGCTGGCGGCAGCCACTGCCTCAAGTATGGCGTGACCACCAACCACGTGGTCGCGGCCAAGGTGGTGTTGCCGGATGGCGACGTGATCGACGTCGGCGCGCCGTTTGGCGACGCGCCGGGGTACGATCTGCTCGGGCTTTTGGTCGGATCGGAGGGGACGCTCGGCATCGCGACGGAGATCACGGTCCGCATCCTGAAAAAGCCACAGGCGCTGCGCACCGCGCTCGCGTACTTCGACCGCGTCGCCGACGCGTCCGACACGGTGACGGACATCATCGGGGCGGGCATCATTCCGGCCGCCATCGAGATGATGGATCAGCTCGCGATGCAGGCCGTCGACAAGAGCAACTATCACGTCGGGTATCCGACGGACATCGAGGCGGTGTTGCTCATCGAAGTGGATGGCCTCGCTGCGGGGGTCGACGAAGTGATGGCGCGCGTGGTGGACATCTGCCGCCGTCACCGCGTGCGCGAGGTGCGGGTGGCGCAGTCGGACGCCGAGCGCGCGCTCTGGTGGTCGAGCCGCAAGATGGCGTTTGGCGCCATGGGGCGCATCTCGCCCGACTACATCGTGCAGGACGGCGTGATTCCGCGCACGCGCCTCACCGAAGTGCTGCAGAAGATCGACGAAGTGAGTCGGCGATACGGGCTGAGGATTGCAAACGTGTTTCACGCGGGCGACGGCAATCTGCATCCGCTCATCCTGTACGACAGCCGGGTGCCGGGCGAGGCCGAGCGCGCGGTCAGGGCCGGATCCGAGGTGCTTCGGGCATGCGTCGACGCGGGCGGGAGCATCACCGGCGAGCACGGCGTCGGCATTGAGAAGATCGGCGAAATGACCTATATGTTTTCCGAGGACGAGATCGACGCGCAACGCGCGGTCAAGTCTTGCTTCGATCCGAAGGGCATCGTGAACGCCGGCAAGCTCATCCCGCTGCCCGGCCGGTGCGTCGAGGTGAAGCGGGCGCGCGAGATCATCGAAGAGAATTGGCAGATCCTCAACTCGTTCCCGGATCAGGCGTCCGTGCAGGTCCGTGGCGCCTTTGCGCAGGAGCCTGGCAGAGAAGCGTCGACGAGCGCGCAAGGATGAGGTGAATCGTTTGGAGGACTACACGGTCAAGTCGGTCGACAAGGCGCTGCTGTTGCTCGAGGTGGTGAGCGAACACCCCGACGGTATCGCCATCACGGAGCTGGCGCAGTCGGTGGGCATGTACAAAAGCACCGTGCACCGCCTGCTCGGCACCATGATGCGGCGCGGTTACATCGAGCAAGATCCTGTGAGCGGGCGTTATAAGCTTGGCTACACGGTGCTCGATCTCGGCATGAAGCTGCTCTCGTCCATCGACCTGCGCCGCGAGGCGATGCCCGCGCTGCAGGAGCTCGCGCTCGCCTCGGGCGAGGTGGTGCACTTGGCGCTCCTGGACAGGGGATCGGTGGTCTACATCGAGAAGGTGGAAAGCCCCAACACCATCCGCATGCACTCGCGCGTCGGCACGCGCGTGCCGGTCCATGCCACGGGGCTCGGCAAGGCCATCCTCGCGTTTCTGCCGAAGCGCGAGGTGCAGGACATCGTCAGGCGATACGGACTGCCGCGCCTCACGCCCCACACCATCACGGACCCGGGCGCCTTCTTTGCGTCCCTCGAGGAGACGAGATCGACCGGCTTCGCGTTTGACGTGGAAGAGCACCAGGAAGGGGTGTGCTGCGTGGCCGCGCCCATCTTTTCGCACGACGGGCGCGTGATGGCGGCGGTGAGCGTCTCGGGGCCTGCGCTGCGCATGACGCGCGAGCGGATGGTCGAGCTGGTGCCGCTCGTGAAGCGGGCGGGAGAGCGCATCTCGGAGCGCCTCGGCTATCGACGGGAGCGCGTCGCGCCTTAAGCCGCGTCATCCAACGAGCGTCAAGAAGAACCCCGCCAGTAGGGCGGGGTTTTCACATGGGGATGGTTCAGGCGCCGCGCGCCCGGAGGCGAGATGTGCGTCAAGTGAGGTGCTCGTACCCCGGCAGCGTCAAGAAGTCGACGAAGTCGTCCCTCGTCGAGATGTCGTCGAGCAGTTCGGCCGCGAGCGGGAACTTGCTCTTTGCATACGCCTCCTCGCCGATCTCGTCCTTCAGCTTGCGCAACTCCTCGTCGAGAATCTGGCGGAACAGCTCCACCGTCACCTTGCGGCCGTCGTCGAGGACGCCTTTCGGGTGATGGATCCACTGCCAGATCTGCGCGCGGGAGATCTCCGCCGTCGCCGCGTCTTCCATCAGGTTGAAGATGGGCACCGCACCGGAACCGCGCAGCCAGGCCTCGATGTAGCGAAGCGCCACGGCCACGTTGGTGCGCAGGCCGCCTTCGGTGATGGTGCCCTCTGGGACCGCGACGAGATCGGCCGCGGTGACCTGGACGTCCTCGCGCAGGCGGTGCAACTGGTTCGGTGTGGGCATGAGGCGGTTGAACACCTCCATCGCCACAGGCACGAGACCGGGGTGCGCCACCCAGGTGCCGTCGTGGCCGTCCTGCGCCTCGCGCTCCTTGTCCGCGCGCACCTTGGCGAGCGCCTCCTCGTTCGCCTTGGGGTCGTTCTTGATGGGAATCTGCGCCGCCATGCCGCCCATCGCGAACGCCTTGCGCCGGTGGCACGTGCGGATGGTGAGCAGGGTGTACGCGCGCATGAACGGCACCGTCATCGTCACCTGCGCCCGGTCGGGCAGGATGACTTCCGGGTGATTGCGGAACTTCTTGATGTAGCTGAAGATGTAATCCCAGCGGCCGCAGTTGAGCCCCGCGGCGTGATCGCGCAGCTCGTACAGGATCTCGTCCATCTCGAACGTCGCGAGGATGGTCTCGATGAGCACGGTGGCCTTAATGGTGCCGCGCGGGATGCCGAGCGCGTCCTGGGCGTAGTTGAACACGTCGTTCCACAGCCGCGCCTCGAGGTGGCTCTCCATCTTCGGCAGGTAGAAGTAGGGACCGGTGCCGCGCGCCAAAAGCTCCTTGGCATTGTGGTAGAAGTAAAGCCCGAAGTCGACGAGCGCGCCCGTGGCTACCCGGCCGTCCACCCGGATGTGCTTTTCGGGCAGGTGCCAGCCGCGAGGGCGCACGATGAGCACGGCCACCTCGTCATTCAGCTTGTAATGCTTCCCCTCGGGGCTCGTGTACTCGATGGTGCGGCGAACCGCGTCCCGCATGTTGATCTGGCCTTGCACGACGTTCTCCCAGGACGGTGCGCAGGCGTCTTCAAAGTCCGCCATGAAGCACTTGGCGCCAGAGTTCAGGGCGTTGATGACCATCTTCCGGTCCGAACTGGGCCCCGTGATCTCGACCCGCCGATCCTGCAGATCCGCAGGAATGGGCCCAACAGTCCATTCGCTCTCGCGGATCTCCTTGGTCTCCGGCAAGAAGTCTGGCCACTCGCCCGCGAGCAACCGCTCGTCTCGCTCCTTGCGCAGGCGCAGCAGTTCGTCCCGCCGCGGCCCAAAGCGGCGCTCAAGCTCCGCGATGAATTGCAGCGCGTCTGTCGTCAAAATCTCGGCAAATTCTGGCTTGTACTCGCCGATAATTTCCACGCCCTGTGGGCAAGCGTACGATCCCGACATCCGAAATCTCTCCTCCCTCGCAACTTCGCAACCCTGGGTACGCTTTCATGATAGCATGTCGTTGTGCAAGAAGAAACACTGTTCTGAATTACAGAACAGCGTGGCGCAGTGTGTTGGTGACCGGCGCTGCGAAAGAGGGGCTGCGCTGCGGGCGATGGTTTGCCATCCAACTCTTGGTGGGCGAATTCTGGGATGCAGAATCTTTTGAAAGGACGCGCATGCCCCGTTCTCAGGCGCGCAAGCCCGGGACTACAATGACCTCAAAAGCGGGGAATTGGCTCCCCTGGGGCGAGGGAGGGACGCTCATCTCGAGTGAAGCAGCGCTACAACGTGAACAACTCGCTTGAAGCCTGAAGGCCGTGGATGGAGGGAAGCCTGTGTTTCATCAACTGCTGACGCCCATCGGGCATTCGACGGGCCTCTCGTTTTTGGTCGGCATCATTCCCATTGTCATCGTGCTCGTGTTGCTCGGCGTCGTGCGTGCACCCGCTTGGATTGCGGCGCTGTCGGGCCTCGTGGTGGGGCTCATCGAGGCCGTGGCGGGTTGGCACATGCCTGCTCATTTGGCGTTCGACTCGGTGGCCGAAGGCATGGTGTTTGCACTATGGCCCATCATGTGGATTGTGTGGAATGCGATGTGGCTCTACAACTTGAGTCAGCGGACGGGCGCGTTCGCGCAGTTCCGGGATTGGATGTACCGATACGCGACGGAGGACCGCCGCATCCAGATGCTCATCATCGCGTTCAGCTTCGGCGCGCTGATGGAAGGCATCTCGGGCTTTGGCACGCCGGTCGCCATTGCGTCTGCGCTCTTGGTTGGGCTCGGCTTTCCGGTGCTCGACGCGGTCACGTACGCCCTCATCTTCGACACCGCGCCCGTCGCGTTCGGCGCGCTCGGCGTTCCCATCGTGACGCTTGGATCCGTCACGAACCTCAATGTAAGCGCTTTATCTTCAATGGTCGGGCGGCAGCTGCCCATCTTCGCCTTCATTTTGCCGTTTTACGTGATTGGGATCATGGGAGGATGGAAGGCGCTCCGCGGCGCCTGGCCTGTCGCCCTCGTGGGCGGACTGTCGTACGCGTTGACGCAGTTCGCTGTGGCGAACTTCATCGGCCCGGCGCTGCCAGATGGTTTGGCCGCGCTCGTCTCGCTCATCTGCATCGTGCTGTTCACGAGGGTGTGGCGCCCGAAGGACACGGACCAATTTCGGTCATTCGCCCACACGGGGGCGCACCGCGAGATGGCTGCGACGTCTGAGGCGCCGGTTGGAGGGCTGTGGCGCGGCTGGGTGCCGTGGCTCACGGTGACGGGCGTCGTGATCGTCTGGACGTTTTTGAAAATCGCGGACATCGGCGCGACAAAGGTGCACTGGCCGGGGCTCGACAAGCAGGTATTCCTCACGCTCTACAACAAGCCGTACGAGGCGGAGTGGACCTTCCAGCCACTGGCCACGGGCACGGCCATCCTGGTGGCGGTCATTCTCACAGCCATCTTTTTGCGCGCCGGCTGGAAGACGTTCTGGCTCGCGGCGGCCGACACGTGGAAGCAGCTCACGTTTCCCATCCTGACGGTCATGTTCATCCTCGGGCTCGCCTACCTGTACAACTACTCGGGCATGGCGTACACGCTCGGCGTGGCCGTGGCGGCGCTCGGGAGCTGGTTCCCGTTCTTCTCCGGGTTCCTCGGCTGGATTGCATGCTTCTTGTCCGGCTCGGACACGTCGTCCAACGCGCTCTTCGGCAATCTGCAGGTGGTGGCGGCGAATCGCCTGCACCTGAATCCCATCCTGATGGCGGCGACCAACTCCTCGGGCGCCGTGATGAGCAAGATGATCTCGCCGCAAAACGTCACGACGGGCGTATCGACTGGCGAGCTGCGCGGCAAGGAGGGACTCGTCATCCGCCGCACGTTCTGGCACAGCATCGTACTCACGGTCATCCTTGGCGTCCTCGTGGTGCTCCAGGCGCACGCGTGGAGCGGCATGGTGCCCAAACTTTAGCCGTGACGCGGCGCGCATGGATGGGCGGCGTCAGCTTCCGGGCTGGCGCCGCCGTCGCGTGGACGAAATGGCAGGAAACGCAACCTCCGCGTCGAACCAAGACGGCAACGAGGGGGTGCGGCGATGGTGGAGGCATGGACGCTCGATGCGCCAGACGGCGTGCAGATTTACGGCCGCACGTGGGCGCCTGAACATCGAGGATCACCGCGCGCCTGCGTGCAAATCGCGCATGGCATGGCCGAACACATCGAGCGATACAGCGACTTCGCGCAATTTCTGGCCTCGCGGGGGTGCGCCGTCTACGGGCACGATCACCGCGGGCATGGGCAGACGGGCCAGGCCATGGGGCTGCTCGGCCATTTTGGCGATCACGACGGGTTTCAGCGCGTCATGGACGACATGGCGCGGGTCACGTCGCGCATCGAGGCGGAGCATCCGCACGTGCCCATTGTCCTGTTGGGCCACAGCATGGGCTCCTGGCTTTCACTCGCCTACATGGAGCAGCACGGCGCGAGGCTCCGAGGTGCCGTGCTGTCAGGCGCCGGCTTCGTCAGCCGCGTGGAACTGGCTGTGGGGCTGTATCTCGCGCGGCGGGAGGCGGCGCGGCTGGGGACAAGATCGCCGAGCGAGCGGCTGTACAAGATGACGTTTGGCAACTTCAACAAGCCGTTTCAGCCCAACCGCACGCCGCTCGACTGGCTGTCGCGCGACGAGGCGGTGGTCGACGCCTACATCGCGGACCCGCGCTGTGGACAGATGCACACCTGCGGCTTCTTTATCGATTATTTCGGCGGCGTGCGGGAGTTGCAGCGCGTCGAGAATCTCCGCCGCATCCCGAGCGACCTGCCGGTGCTCATCGTCGCCGGCTCGCGCGATCCGGTGGGGAAGATGGGCAAGGGCGTCGAGCGGCTCGCAAAGGCGCTCACGGCAGCCGGGGTGCGCGACGTGACGGTCAAACTGTATCCCGGCGCGCGGCATGAGGTCCTCAACGAGACGAATCGCGCCGAGGTGTATCAGGACGTGTGGCATTGGTTGGAGCGCCATTTGCGGGCGTGGAAACGGTGAGGGCCGCCGACGCGGCCCTCGCTTATTCCAGCGCCTCTCCTTTCGACTCTCGCCACAGGAGCGCCACCACAATCACCAGGATCGATGCAATGGCCACCGAGTCCGTCATGGCGTGCGCGAGACCACCGACGGAAGGCGCGATGGACGACACGATGAGCGGCACCACCGCGCCGCCAAGCGCTGCGCCGATGTGGTACGTCGTGCCCTGCCCCGTGGACCGCACCGCGGTGGGGAAGTGTTCAGCCAAATAGGCCGGGATGACCGACCACACGCCGCCGATGGAGAACAGGCCGATGAGGAACGTGAAGACGTCCCGGTAGCCCGCGCTCTGGATGTGCAAAAACACGACGGACGTCAGCGCCGTGCCGATGGCGGACAGAATCAGCGTCCACTTGCGCCCTATCCAATCCGACACCAGGCCCCCGAGGATGTTGCCCAAAATCCCTGCGACGTTCAGGATGATGATGGTATTCGCCACGACGGTGGGTGAAAAATGCCCGGTCTGCTTGAGGAGCGTTGCGTAAAACGTGTTGATGGGATACGTGACGCTGAACGCGATGATGGCCACAATGGCCGCGTGCACGGTGTTCCATGCGCGGCCGCGGACAAACAACTCGCCCACCGGGATGCCCCGCCGTTCGTTCGTCCGCGCCTCGCGCCAGCGGTCCGACTCCGGCAAGGCCACCGCGATGAAGATGCCGACGATCACGGCGGGAATGCACGCGATGAAAAAGAGCGCGTGCCAGCCGAGATGGCCGTATCCGAGGCGATAGATGATGGCCGCGAAAATGTAGCCAAACGAAAAACCGGACTGCAGAAGGCCCGAGGCGAAGCCGCGCCAGCGAGACGGGATCATCTCCATCAGCATCGGCGTGCCGCTCGCATACATGGATCCCATCCCGAGGCCGTAGAGGATCCGCACAATCATGAGCAGCGTGAAGCCGAGCGAGAAGCCCGTTAGACACTCGAACACGCTGAACCAGAAGATGGAGAAGATCAGGCTGGTCTTGCGCCCTTTCGCATCGCTCAGGAGTCCTCCCAGAAATCCGCCGCCGAGCCGAGCGAATGTGGTCGCTGACGAGACGGAAGCTGCGAGCGTGAGCGCGACGTGGTAGTCCTTCATGATGTCCAGAATGACGAACGTGAGCAGGGAAAAGTCCATGGCGTCAAAGGCCCACGCGAGGGCGATGGAGACAAGCGCTCGGAGCGGGGCCTTCGGCTTTGCCGCGTCGGGCGAAGGCGCGTACGCGGTCGACATACGGGGTCACCTCGCTTTAGAATCAGAACAGGCCGACATGTATCCCTTTTCATCCTATACGACATTTGCGCGGCGCGTAAGCCCCTGGGACAGGCGCCGTGCGCGCAGGCCTGCGACAGAAATGGAGGCCGGGACCATGACCATCCCGTGGGACACGCTGAAAGAAGAACTCGGTGACAAGCTCAGCTTTGGCGAAAGTGTTCGCCGAGCGCACGCGAAGGACGAATCGTATCACCCGGAACACCTGCCGGATGCCGTTGCCTTTCCCGAGGAGACATCGGATGTCGTTGCCCTGGCGCGGTTCTCGCACGCGCACGGCGTGCCGCTCGTCGCGTACGGGGCCGGATCGGGCCTCGAGGGCCAGGCCATTCCGGTGCGCGGCGGCATCTCGGTCGATTTTTCGCGCATGAACCGCATCCTCGAGATCCGGCCGGACGACTTCCTCGTCTGTGTCCAGCCCGGCGTGACGCGCCAGCAGCTGAACGACGCCCTGCGCCCATACGGCCTCATGTTTCCGGTCGATCCCGGCGCCAACGCGTCCCTCGGCGGCATGGCGGCGACCAACGCGAGCGGCACGACGGCGGTCCGATACGGTCCCATGAAGGCGAACGTGCGGAAGCTCGAGGTGGTGCTCGCGGACGGGCGCGTGATGGAGATAGGCACACTCGCCGCCAAGTCCAGCTCGGGTTACAACCTCGTGGAACTCTTCGTGGGATCGGAAGGCACACTAGGCTTGTTCACGAAGCTATGGCTCCGCGTCTACGGCGTACCCGAGGCGACGCTCGCCGCCTCCGCGGAGTTTGCGACCGTTCGCGACGCCGTGGACGCCGTGTGCATGCTCATCGGCAGCGGGCTCCAGCTCACGCGGTGCGAGCTCGTGACGAAGCCGTACATCGAGATCATCAACCGCCAGTTCGACACGTCGTACACGCCTGCACCGACCCTGTTCCTTGAGCTGTCGGGCTCACAGGCTGCCGTGCAGGCCGACATGGGGACGGTCGACGAGATCCTGCGCGACGCTGGCGCAGCCCGCGTCTCCGTCGTCATGGACGAGCGGGATCGCCAAAAGCTCTGGCACGCGCGGCACAACGCGGCGTACGCGCTCATGCGCACGTACCCAGGGCTCGCGCACCTCTCGACCGACGTGTGCGTGCCCATGTCGAAGCTGCCCGAGGCGGTCGACGTGGCGGAGACATGGATAGAGCGGCTCGGCATCCGCGGGGGCATCGTCGGGCATGTCGGCGACGGCAACTTCCACGTGAGCCTCATGGTCAACCCGACCGACCCGGACGATCTCGGCCGCGCCTACGAGCTCTCGCACCACCTGGTGGAGTACGCCCTGTCCGTCGGTGGCACGTGCACCGGCGAGCATGGCGTCGGGCTCGGCAAGATGAAATACCAGAAGCAGGAGCACGGCGACGCCCTCGCCCTGATGCAGGCCGTGAAGCGCCTGCTCGATCCGGCCGACATGCTCAACCCCGGGAAGCTGGTCGACGGGATCGCGTGATCTCGTCCATGCCGTGTTGCTTCAGCTTGTAGTAGAGCGCCGCCCGGGAGATGCCGAGGATTTGGGCGGCGCGCGATTTGTTTCCCCCGGACTCCTCGAGCGCCTCGCGGATGCGCGCGCGTTCCAGCTCCTTCGATTGATGGGCGAGTGGCACGCGGCGCCGGGCCGGCCTAAGGTGCACGGCCCGCACCGCTTCCGGCAGGTGCTCGGGCCGCACTTCGCCTTCCGCCAGCGACACCGCCCTCCGCGCCGCCTGCGCCATCTCCGCAAGGTTGCCAGGCCACGGATACGCCTGGATCAATCCAGCCGCCTCCTCCGACAGGCGCGGCGGCAATACCCCGCGCTCCTTGGCCCACCGCTTGAGCCAGAAGTGGAAGAAAAGCAGGCTTTCGTTTCGTCGCTCGGCCATGGGCGGCAGTTCGACCCTCGGGAGCGCGCGCACAAGGGCCGGATCGATCGCGTCCGCTGTGGGCGCGGTGGCGAGGATCCGGCATCGCAAGGGAAGGTCCCGCTGGCCGCCGAGCGGCCGGAATCGCTCCTCCTCGATGGCCCGGGCGAGTTTCGCCTGCACCGCACTTGGCATGAGGTGCACGTCCTGAAGCAGGAGCGTGCCGCCGGCAGCGCGTTCGAGCCATCCCTCCCGGCGGGCGTCAGGCGATAAGACGAGCGATCCGTCCGCCCCAAAGAGCGCCACGTCCATCAAGGCCGCGGCGCGAGGCTCGGCGCGCACGGCGAGGAACGGGCCCTCGAGCCGAAGCAGGCGATGAGATGCTTCGGCAAGCGTGCGTTTTCCCGTGCCGAGTTCGCCGACCACGAGCGCGTGCCGCGGCCCGCCTGGGGCGGTCAGGGCTTCAAGGGCGCGCTCGACCGTCTGCGTCTGCAGCAGGTCGCATTGCGTCTGGACCAGATAGCGGGCGTTCTCCTCTCCCATGCGGACGAGGACAGTCATATCTCGCTCGACCGCGATGGCCCCGGCAATCTCGCCGTTTTCGTCCCGGACGGGCGCCGCGGAGATGAGCACGTGCACGTCCGGGCGCGGGCGGTGATACGCATGGTCGATGTGCGCGCCAGTCGCGAGGACGCTGTGCACGGCGAGGGATTCGATGGAGAAGAAGTCGGTGATGGGTCGCCCGAGGATGTCCTCCGCGGGGACGCCATACAGCGCCTCGGCCGCTCGGTTCCAAGCGACGACGGTTCCCGCGCGATCCACCACGGTCACCGCGTCGTCCACGATATCGAGCAGCGCGCGCAGGATAAGATGGGATGGAAGTCCGGATGTCCGCGCGATCTCGCCCGGCATTCACATCTCCCCCAGAGGTGGCAATTGGAACATATTGCGCTTTCATAGCTCGTGTGTCTACAATAGAGACACATCACGAACTCATTGTCAAGTTTTTAGACACTTTGTGCATGTGCCCAGACAGCGAGCGCTTGCAACATGAAGGAGGGGGATACGCATGGAACAACTCATGCGCGATACACTGCTCTGGTTGTCTCGAAACCGCCATGCGGAGCGGTGGGCGCGCCGCTTCGGCTTCCGGCTCGGGGCGGGACGCTTTGTTCCGGGTGAGTCCCTGGAGGATGCCGTGCGAGCCGTGGAGCAACTGCATCGGCGGGGGCTCGCCGCGACGCTCGACCATCTCGGGGAATTTGTGGATCGCGCCGAGGAGGCTCGCCAGGCTGCGGACTTCTGCGTGCACACGCTCGAGCGATTCGCCGATCTGCCGTACGACGTCTATCTGTCGGTCAAACTCACGCAACTGGGACTCGACATCGATGAAGACCTGTGCATGGAGAACATGTATAAGATCGTCGCGCGGGCGCGCGATACGGGGCGCTTTGTCCGAATCGACATGGAGGACTATGCGCACAACGAGGTGACGCTTGCCATCTATCGCAAACTGCACGCGGAGTTCGGGACGAAGCACATCGGGACTGTGATCCAGGCGTATTTGTACAAGAGCGCCGAGGATATCCGCGCGCTTGCGCCGCTCAAGCCGAATCTCCGCCTGGTCAAGGGAGCGTACAAGGAACCGCCCTCCGTCGCCTATCCGGAGAAGCGGGATGTAGACGAGAATTACAAGCGAATCATTGATCTTCAGTTGCAATCCGGCGGCAAGACCGCCATCGCGACGCACGACGAGGACATCATCGCATGGGCCAAGGAGCGCGTGCGGGAACTTCGGATTCCGGATGAACAGTGGGAGTTTCAGATGCTGTACGGGATTCGCCCGCAGCTTCAGGAGTCGCTCGCCCGCGAGGGCTACAAGGTCCGCATCTATGTGCCGTTCGGCGAGGACTGGTACGGCTACTTCATGCGCCGTCTCGCGGAGCGCCCGGCGAACGTCGGTTTCGTCCTCAAGTCGCTCGTCAAGGCGTAAGGAGGAATTGCACATGGCAACGAAGGGAGAAGTCAAGGCGGGCCTTGAGCGCGCCTCTCTTCGCCAGGCGCTTCGCATGCGCCATATGACGATGATCTCGCTCGGCGGCGTGATTGGCGCAGGGCTATTTGTCGGCAGCGGTGCGGTCATCCAGACCACCGGACCGGCGGCGGTGGTGTCGTACGCGCTCGCGGGATTCCTCGTCATCCTCATCATGCGCATGCTGGGCGAGATGGCGACGGCGCGACCCGCGGTCGGGTCGTTCGCGGAGTACGGCCGGATGGCGCTCGGCGAGTGGGCTGGTTTTCTCATGGGTTGGCTATACTGGTACTTCTGGGTCATTGTCGTGGCAGTGGAGGCGACAGCGGGTGCGCTGACGCTCCATAACTGGCTGTTTCCAGGCGTGCCGCTTTGGGTCTTATCTCTCATTCTGCTCCTGCTATTGACGCTATCGAATCTGTTGTCCGTTCGGTCCTACGGCGAATTCGAGTACTGGTTCGCGTTTATCAAGGTGGCCGCCATCGTCGTCTTCATCGTGTTGGCGGGGCTGTTTGTGCTCGGCTTGTGGCCGGGATCTCGCCTGAACTTCTCCAACCTTGTCTCGCACGGCGGTTTCGCGCCGAAGGGCGTAGGAGCGCTGTTCGCCGACGTCACGACGCTCATCTTTTCGTTCTTCGGTTCGGAGATTGTGACCATCGCGGCGGCCGAGTCGAAGGAGCCTGCCAAGGCGGTGGCGCGGGCGACGAACTCCGTCATCTGGCGCGTGCTCGTGTTCTACGTCCTGTCCATCTTCCTGATTGTCACCATGATCCCTTGGAACGACAGCAAAGCGCTCGCGAGCCCGTACGTCAGCGCGCTCAGCATGCTGCACATCCCGGGCGTGGCGGCCGCGATGAACGTCGTCGTGATCACGGCCGTTCTGTCCTGCTTGAATTCCGGGCTGTACACCGCTTCGCGCATGCTGTTTGCGCTGGCGTATCAGGGGAATGCGCCGAAGGCGCTGCTCCGGACCAACCGGCGTGGCGTGCCGGCTCGGGCGATTTTGTTCTGCACCATCGTCGGTTATCTGTCCATCATCATGGATTACGTGTCGCCGCAGCACGTGTTCCTGTTCCTGTTGAACTCGTCCGGCGCCGTGGGACTCTTCATCTATCTGCTCATCGCCTGTTCGGAGCTCGTCATGCGCCGGCGCATGGAGCGGGAGGGCGAGCAACTCAAAGTGCGCATGTGGCTGTACCCGTTCCTGACGTACCTCTGCATCGCGGCCATGACCGCTGTGATTGTGGCCATGGCGTTCCAGCCAGGCGACCTTTCGCAGTTGGTGCTGAGCTTGGTGAGCGTGGCGGTGCTCATGGTGGTGTATGCGGTCAAGCGGTGGTATACAGGGCGCGGCAGGCGCGGGGGAGATGCAATCCGGTCGTAACGTGGTGGGCTGCTACGGGCGGTGAAGGAAGTCGCCGCCCGCTCAAGTGTAGTGACGTGACTATTGATCTGTGCTTACCGGAATTCGTGAAGACGTCCTACCGACACCCTTGCGAGCACTCAAGTCCATATGTCAGAGTATCATGTATTCTATCGTGCCAGGAGGATGCTTATGAGAGTTCCGCTCACGCCTGTCGATTGGCTGCGCCGGGCGCGCAAGCTTTATCCACACAAGATCGCTGTGGTGGATGGTGAGAAAAGATTTACGTACAGTGAATTCTCGAGCCGCGTCGGCCGGCTCTCCCATGCCCTGCTGGAGCTTGGTGTGGCCCAAGGTTCCAAGGTCGCGGTGCTGTGTCCCAACACCCATCCCATGCTTGAAGCTTTCTTTGGCATCTGCCAGTTGGGTGCCATCATTGTGCCCATCAACATTCGCCTCCAGCCGGAAGAAATCGCTTACATTCTCGATCACAGCGAGAGCGAGGTGCTCATTGTCGATAGTGAGTGGGGTCATGTGGTGGAACCCATCCTACGCGGACGATCAGGACTGCGCCACGTCATTCAGATTGCAAGCCACGATTCGCCCCTCGATGCTTGCGACTACGAGGCATTGCTTGAGCGCGCTTCGGATGACCCCATTGAGACCCACATTGATGAAGATCAGCCGATCAGTATCAATTACACGAGTGGGACGACCTCACGGCCCAAGGGCGTGGTCCTCACGCACCGCAACAGTTACCTCAACGCGGCCGACTTTTTGTTCCATCTTCGCGTCGCGCATGATGATGTGTACTTGCATACCCTGCCTCTGTTTCATGTGAACGGCTGGGGAGGGGTGTGGGCCATCACGGCGGTGGGCGGCACGCACATCTGTCTGCGCAAGGTGGATCCGGCGGTCATCCTTCGCCTGTATGTGAACGAGGGGGTGACCCTCGCGTGCGCAGCGCCAACGGTTCTCAACATGATCCTTCAACACCCTGATGTGGAGCACGTGCGACTGAATCGCCGCACTCGCATGGCCACGGCGGGTTCCCCGCCGCCTGCGGCCGTGATCGAGAAGGCGGAAAAATTTCTTCAAATGGAAATTTTGCACGTTTATGGTCTGACGGAAACCTCTCCGTTCATTACCTATTGCGAGTGGACGCAGGCCCATGAGCGGCTCCAAGGTGACGCTCGCGCGCGGGCCAAGGCGAGGAAAGGAGTGGAAATGGTCTTTGCCGGAGAAGTGAAGGTGGTGCGCGAGGACGGTCAGGAAGTAGCGTGGAATGGTCAGGAGGTAGGCGAAATTGTGGCGCGCGGCAACGTCGTCATGGATGGTTACTACAAAAATCCGGACGAAACGGCCAAGGTCATTCGCGATGGATGGTTTCACACGGGCGATCTGGCGGTTGTCCACCCGGATGGGCACATCGAAATTGTCGATCGGCTGAAGGATATCATCATTTCGGGTGGCGAGAACGTGTCGTCTGTGGAGGTCGAGGGCGTGCTCTATGAGCATCCCGACGTCATTGAGGCTGGGGTTGTATCGAGGCCGGACGATCAGTGGGGCGAGGTTCCCGTTGCATTCGTCGTGAAGAAGCTGGGGGAGGTATTGACGGAAGAGGAGCTAAGGGCGTTTTGCCGGGCGCGACTTGCTCACTTCAAGGTGCCGAAGGCATTCTACTTCGTGGATCAGTTGCCTCGAACAGCGACGGGCAAGCTTCAGAAGTTTAAGCTTCGCGAAATGCTGTGGGCTGGCATGGAGAAACGGGTTCACTGACGAAGGTTCAGAAGGGCACGGAGAAGGGACCAGGCAGGTGACAGCTGGTCCCTTCGTGTCGAAAGAAACCTCGAGATGAACTTGTCACGACACCTGCTGCTTCTTGCACCGCGGGCAGACGCCGCGCACCTCGACGTGGTAGTCTTCCACTTCGAATCCCTCGGCCTCTGGCGGAACGGACAAGCGAATCGGCTCCTCGAGGTAAAAGTCGAACAGCGCGCCGCAGCGCGTGCAGACGAGGTGATGGTGGGGTTCGACGTTGATGTCGAACCGGCTCGCGCCGTCGCCAACGCCAATCTCCTTCACAAGGCCCACCTGCGACAGTTGCTTCACTGTATTGTAGACGGTGGATACGCTCATGCTAGGAAAGCGGTCCTGGAGCGACGTGTAAATATCGTCCACGGTCGCATGACCGTTATAGTTCAGCAAAAACTGGAGAATGGCTTCTCGCTGCGGGGTCACGCGCAGGCCGGCATGTTTCAACAGCTGCACAGCGTCCTTCTGCGCCTGCATGTCACCCCCTCCTTTCATCCGTGGTTTTACTCGATTCTATCCCCTTTGACAACCGTCATCGCTTTTTTATAATGCGACCTAGATGAGAATGATTCTAAAGTACAACTCGTTACGAGTTGATTATAGTTCAACGTTCTCATTCTGCAAAGCGCTCACGCGTGCGAGACGAGCCCACTTCGGTCCATCCCGCTTCGGCGGAGGACATACATCTATCCATCTAGTTTACGAAGGAGGAGGATTGTCCATGTCGCTCGTGGGAAAGAAAATTCAACCTTTCAAGGCCATGGCATTCCGCAACGGCGAGTTTATTGAGGTGACGGATCAAGATCTGTTGGGCAAGTGGAGTATCCTGTGCTTCTACCCGGCGGACTTTTCGTTCGTGTGCCCGACGGAGTTGGAGGATCTGCAGGAGCACTATGACGAGCTGAAGAAGCTCGGCGTCGAAGTGTATTCCGTTTCGACGGACACGCACTTCGTGCACAAGGCTTGGCATGACGTGTCGCCGTCCATCCAGAAGATCACCTACACGATGATCAGCGACGCGACGCACGAGATTTGCCGCAACTTCGACGTGCTCATCGAGGATCAGGGAGTCGCGGAGCGCGCCACGTTCCTCATCGATCCGGACGGCGTCATCCAGGCTATCGAGATTACGGCGGACGGGATTGGCCGCGACGCCTCGACGCTGATTCCAAAGGTGAAGGCCGCTCAGTACGTCCGCAATCACCCTGGTGAGGTCTGCCCGGCGAAGTGGAAGGAAGGCGAGAAGACGCTCAAGCCGAGCCTCGATCTCGTCGGCAAGATCTGAGGAGGTGTTGGCCTAACCATGGTGCTCGACGATGACATTCGAGAGCAACTGAAGCAGTACCTCGAGCTCATGGAAGGCGACGTCGTGATCCGGGTTGCGCCCGGGTCCGACGACGCCTCCCGCGATATGATGGAGCTCGTGAACGAATTGAAATCGATGTCGTCCAAGATTCACGTGGAAGAGGCTGATCTTCCGCGGCGCCCGAGCTTCAGCGTGAACCGCCCAGGCGAGGACACGGGCATCGTGTTTGCCGGCGCACCGCTTGGACACGAGTTCACCTCGCTGGTTTTGGCGCTGCTCCACGTGAGTGGTCGGCCGCCCAAGGTGGAAGAGTCGGTCATTCGACAAATTCAGAGCCTCGAGGGCACGTACGAATTCGAGACGTACGTCAGCCTAAGTTGCCACAACTGCCCGGATGTCGTGCAGGCTCTCAACCTGATGAGTGTCCTGAATCCGAACATTCGGCACACCATGATTGACGGCGCCGTGTTCAAATCGGAAGTCGAAGAGAAGAACGTGATGGCGGTGCCGACGGTGTATCTCAACGGGGAGTTCTTCGAGAGCGGTCGGATGTCGGTGGAGGACATTCTCGCGAAGCTCGGCAGCCAAGCGGACGTCTCCGACCTGAATGCGCGCGATCCGTACGACGTCCTGGTGATTGGCGGCGGCCCCGCGGGCGCGAGTGCGGCCATTTACGCGGCCCGCAAGGGCATTCGAACCGGCATCGTGGTGGACCGGTTCGGCGGCCAGGTGAACGACACGCTCGGCATCGAGAACTTCATCAGCGTGAAATACACCGAAGGGCCGACGTTCGCCGCCCAGCTTGAGGAACATGTCCGCCATTACAATATCGACATTATCAAATCTCAACGCGCGAAACAATTGCGAAAAGGCGATCTCATCGAGGTCGATCTCGAAAGCGGTGCGACGCTCAGGTCGAAGACGGTCATCATCGCGACAGGTGCGCGCTGGCGCAACCTGGGCGTCCCTGGCGAGAAGGAGTTGCAGACCAAGGGCGTGGCCTACTGCCCGCACTGCGACGGCCCGCTCTTCCAGGGCAAGCGCGTGGCCGTGATCGGCGGCGGCAACTCTGGCGTCGAGGCGGCCATCGATCTCGCCGGGCTCGCGTCGCACGTCACCGTGCTCGAGTTTTTGCCGCAGCTAAAGGCAGACGAGATCTTGCAAAAGCGGCTCTTCAGTCTGCCCAACGTCACGGTGCTTACGAACGTGGAGACGAAGGAGATCCTCGGCACGGAGCGCGTGACGGGCATTCGCTACGCCGATCGCGCCACGGGCGAGGAGCACCAGTTGGAGCTCGAAGGCGTGTTCGTGCAGATTGGCCTCGTGCCGAACACGGAGTGGCTCGGCGATTTCGTCGAGAAGACGAGGTTCGGTGAGATTGTCGTCGATAGCCGTGGCCAGACGAGCGTCGAGGGCGTGTTTGCGGCGGGCGACTGCACCAATGTGCCGTACAAGCAGATTATCATCTCCATGGGCTCCGGCGCGACCGCCGCGCTCGGCGCGTTTGACTACCTGATTCGTCACTGATGCTCGCAACCGTCCCATCCAGTTCCCACTTCCCCCTGCGGCTCCGCACGCCCCGCCGCAGGGGGCTTTTTTGCATCCCCGCGGCAGTGCCGATAACCGTTGTGCATCGCCCGGGCGCAAGAACGGTATTGGCGCCATTGCGCCTGCGGATGGTACATTCAAATCAACCCGGCCGGGGAAGTGCGAGCGAGATTCGAGGTGAACACCCTATGCGACAACTGGTGATGGAAGCGCCTTCGCGCTTGCACCTGTGCGAAGCAGAGGCGGCGGGATCGCCGGGAACCGGTCAGGTGCGGCTTCACACCATCATGGGCGGCATCTGCGGCTCGGATACCAAGGTGTATCACGGCCACCTGCGCCACGCGAACTATCCCGTCCGCCCAGGACATGAACTCGTGGCCCGCGTCGTCGAAGTGGGGGAAGGCGTGGACCTTGCGCCGGGCGATCGCGTCGTGATCATCCCCAACACCTATTGCGGCGAATGCGCGCCTTGCCGCCGCGGGCAGACCAACGTGTGCGTCCACAAGGCGTCCATTGGCATCAACGCGCCGGGGGGATTCGCGGAAGACTGGCTGATGGAGGCCAAGTACGCGGTGCCGGTGCCCGACGAGGTGAGCGACGTGGAGGCCGCGATGGTGGAACCGTTCGCCGTGGCGTGGCACGCTGTCCACCGGGCACGGATTAACGTGGGCGATGAGGTGCTTGTCCTGGGCAGCGGCACGGAGGGCGCGCTCTGCGCGATGCTGGCGCAGTCGCTCGGCGCCCGAGTGACGGCGGCGGACGTACGTGAGGATCGCTTGGCGTTCGTTCGAGGGATTGTGCCCGGGGTGCGGACGGCGCTCGCCTCGGAGCTCGCGCTCGACAGCTACGCGGTGGTCATCGAGGCCGCGGGTGCGCCGGACGCCATCGCCACGGCCGTGGCGTGCGTGCAACCAGGGGGTTGCATCGTCGCGCTGGGTCTGGCGGAGGAGGCGCGTCTCCCGATGCAGGTGTTCGTCCGCAAGGAGGCGTCCCTTCTCGGGTCCATCATCTACGTCCGACAGGACTTCGAGGACGCGCTCGCGCGACTGAAGGGCGATCCCGACCTGCGCCACGCCTTCGACAACCTGTGTGCGGGCATATGGCCGCTCGAGGCATACGCCGAGGCGTACCGTCACGCGCTTTCCGGCAAGCCAGGCAAGGCGCTCATCGCCTTCGAAGGAGGTGCATCGCGGTGAAGTGGAGCGTGTGCACCACCGGGATGAAGGAGCGGTCGCTCGACGACATCCTACTGCTCGTCCGCAGCTGGCGGAGGTCCGGCGTCCCCGTGGACGGTCTGGAACTCTGGGTCGGCCATGTGGAGCCCTATGCCGCGGCCGGTCGGTCGGCGCTCGAGGAGCTCGCGTCGAGGCTCACCGACGAGGGTCTCAGCGTGCCGGTCATCAGCGGCTACACCTACTTCTCCCGCAGCCCGCGCGATCGCGACTCGGACCTCCAGGACGTGCGCCGCTACGCCGAGATGGCCTCCGCGCTTGGCGGAGCCGCCATTCGGACGTTCTTCGGGCACCTGCCTTCGCGCGCGGCGAGCCCCGAGCTGTGGGACGAGTCGCTGGCCGCACTGGTCGAAGCGCGCCTCATCGCGCAAAGCATGGGATCGGACCTCCTGGTGGAGACCCATTACCAGACGTTTGCGGACTCCCTCGACAGCCTGCGAAGCCTGCTTCACTCGGTTCCGGGTGGCGATCTCGGCCTGATTTTCGATGCTGCCAACTTCAACCCGGATCACCTCGACCCGCTCGAAGTGCTTCGGGAGGTGTATCCAGCCGTTCGGCACGTGCACTGCAAAAACTATCATTGGAATCATGAGGCGTGGTACCAGAGCGTCCCCGTCTCGGCGTTCGATCCGTCGGGGGACGTGGACAACGACCGCGTGCTGCGGGAACTTGCCGCACGCGGATATCAGGGATTCGTATCGCTCGAGTACTTCGGCCGGCGAGGCTTTCCGGCGCTTCTGCAATCGCTTGAAGAGGCGAGATGGCGGTCGGCGTAATCCGTGAGACAAGGAGGAGATGGCGTGAAACACCGGCGTTGGTGGATCGGCGTGTTGATCGCCGTGGGCGTGATTGTCAACTACTTGGACCGGTCGGCCACTTCGATGGCCACGAAGCCGATTGAGGGCACGTTTCACCTGACGGCTGGCCAGATGGGCATCGTGCTCTCGGCCTTCAGTTGGTCGTATGCGCTGTTGCAAATTCCGGTGGGTGCCTTGCTCGACAAAATTGGCGTCAAATGGGTCATTCGCCTGGGGATGGTGCTGTGGTCCATCGCCTGCTTCGTCACGGCGGCGGCCACGGGGCAGGGGTTGCTCCTGCTGGGGCGCGTGCTGCTTGGCATCGGCGAGGCGCCGTATTTCCCGGCGGCGGTGAAGTCCGTGGGCTACTGGTTCCCCGTCGCGGAGCGCGCGCGGGCGGTGTCCCTGTATGACTCGGAGTCCAAGCTCGCGAGCGCGATTGGCGCGCCGCTCCTGGCGTTTGCCATCACGGAGTGGGGATGGCGCGGCGGCTTCATCGCAACGGGCATTCTGAGCGTCGTTTACGTGTTCATCTACTGGGCCATGTATCGCGATCCGCGCGAAGACAAGTGGCTGTCGCGGGAAGAGTTGGCGTACATCGAGGAGGGCGGATCGCAGGAGGAAGGTCAAGCGGAAGGCGGGCTGTGGCGCAACTTGGGCCATCTGTTGCGCTACCGCAAGGTGTGGGGCGTGTTCATCGGATTTGCGGCGTACGCCTACTCGTTCTGGCTGTTCTTGTCCTGGCTTCCGGGCTATCTGGAGGGCCAGATGCACATGTCGGTCCTGAAGACAGGCTGGTTCGCAGCCATTCCTTGGCTCGTCGGGTTCGCGTCCGAGCTGTTTGTCGCGGGCTTTCTCATCGACTGGCTCGTTCGGCGAGGCAGGGATCCGCTTCGGGTGCGCAAAACCGTGCTCGTGGTGTGCTTGCTCCTCGGGCTCACGGTCATCGGCGCTGCGTACACGCGTTCGCCAGGCTGGGCCGTGTTCTTCATCTCCATCGCGCTCGGCGCCTTGGTCTGCACCTCGTCCATCGCGATGAGCATTCCGACGTTCATCGCGCCCAAGGGCACGGTGGGCGTCCTCACGGGGTTTCTTACGTTTGGCAACAACGCCATGGGCATACTTGCTCCAATTGTAACCGGTTTCATTGTGCAGGCGACGGGATCGTTCATGGATGCGTTCCTCTGCGCGGCCGTGATTCTCTTCATTGGCGTGTTGAGCTACGCGTTCCTGTTGACCGATCTCGACCGCATCCCGTCCCGGAATGCCCAGGCGGGCGCGTCTTCGGCGGCCAAAATGCCTATTCCATGACCGCGGCGAGGCGGAGCATGCGCTCCGCCTCGATGCCTTTCAACCCTGCATGACCTCCAGCAGAAATCGGTTGTGTCTTCGTTCGTGTCCCATGCGCGTCGCAGGCCCGTGACCTGGGTAGATCTCGAGATCATCCGGCCATTGGAGGATGCGCTTGAGCGACGCCTGCATGGCTCCCGGATCTGATCCCTCCAGATCCACACGTCCGATAGTGCCTGCAAACAACGTGTCCCCGGAGAACACCACGTGCTTGCCGACGAAACAGACGCTTCCCGGCGAATGGCCTGGCGTGTGCCATACGGTGAACGTTTCGTCGCCGAGCGTAAGTTCATCGCCGTCCTGCAGCCAAGCGTCCGGTTGGCGCAAATCCGGCGCATCGTCCGCGAGGTACGCCCGGTACCAGTGCGGGGCGCGGTTCCACGTGACGAGATCGTCCCGGTGGAGGTACGACGGCACGCTGTACCGCTGGCGCAGGCGGTCCGCGCCGATGACGTGATCAAAGTGGCCGTGCGTGTTCCAGTTGGCGACGAGCTTGAGACCCACCTCGTCGATGAATGAAAACACGGGATCCAGGGCGAGATCGCCCGGGTCAATGACGACGGCGTTCGCGCCGCGCTCCCACGACTCGGCAAGCACGTAGCAGTTGGACTGGATGGGCGAGATGACGAAGCGGCGAATTTCCACGTGAAGTCCCCTTCCCGTCGTTGAAAACGTCCACCCTCAAGTGTAGCAGGTTGCCGGGCTCGGGTAGAAATGCGGGGATTCGTGCGCGCGCTGGACGCCATGCGCGGTCTGAAACGGATGCCTCCCGGGCCGTTACGGTGCGCACATGCGCTTCACAAATGCGATGAATGCGCGGGCGACGGGTGACAGAGGCGTGTGGCTGTGCCAGGCCATGTAGACGGACCGCTTGCACGGCTCGCACAGCCGGAGAAGGTGGACGGGCAGCTGAGCGATCTGGGCGTGCAGGGGCACCACGGCGACGCCGACGCCCGCAGCCACGAGCCCTGCCACGGTCAGATCCTCGACGCCTTCCATGGCCACGCGCGGCGTGAATCCCGCCTCCGCGCAGTAGCGTTCAATCACGTGGCGGATACCGCTTTCACGCGCGTACGCCACGAATGGCTCGTCGGCGAGATCGGACAGATGACACTGGTCCTTCGCCGCGAGCGGGTGATCCGGGGGGACGATGGCCACGAGTTCCTCCTGCAGGATTTCGACGAGCGTCAGGTGCGGCGCGTGTTGCGGCGTGCAGAACGCGATGTCGATCTCGCCAGCATCAAGCTGTTGCAAGAGCTTCTGGGTCGGCGCTTCGGACAGCCGGACGGTCACCCCGGGGTGCGTGCGGGTGAACGTGCGAATGACGTCGGGGAGGAAGCGCGTGCCGAGCGAGTAGATGAGGCCGACGTGGAGCACGCCCCGGGCCTGGCCCGTGAGCTCGGCGACCTTGCGAACGCCCGCAGCCACCTCGGCGAGCGCCTGGCGGGCGTGAGGCAGAAACGCCTCGCCGCACGGCGTGAGGCGCACGCCCTGCGCGGTGCGCACGAAGAGCGGCGCGCCGAGATCGCCCTCGAGCTTCTGGATGGCGCGCGACAGCGCGGGTTGCGAGACGCGGATGGCGTCCGCAGCGCGGCGAAAGCTCTGGTGCTCTGCGACCGCCAAAAAGTACTCGAGTTGGATAAGTTCCATGCGCATCCTCCCGATCCGCCGAATTTCCCCGATGCGTTTGCTACCATGACACATGAGCTCAGGCCTTCTGTCAACCGCGGTGTTCCGCGGAACGGACCTCGCGTGAAAGTTGTGAGAATAGGGCTTGCGCAGTTGACGGACGCGTTGTATGTTTTCTTTGAAAGCGATTTCTTTGGAGTGGGGTGAGCGAGGCGAGCAAGAAGCGATTCCATTTGCAAGCGATTACCCGGCTTTCACGAGCAATCAGAGCGCGGATCTCGCCCTCGCGGAAGGCCAGGTGCAGTATGGCAATCTGGACATTCCGAACGTGCAAAAGACCTACGTCGACGTGAACCCGCACAACCACTACTACTTCCCGCCTGACAACATCGTCGAGCTGTATCCCAACCTCTCGAATCCGCTGCTCGCCATCCCGAACGTGCGGGAAGCCATTAGCCTGGCCATTGACCGCCAGAAGCTCTCCGTGATCGGCGAGACGGGTTACGAAGGCGTGGCCAACCCCATCAGCCTGCCGCTGCCAAACTACAAGTCCTGGCTCGATCCGACGTTGCCGTCCTCGTACCTGCACTTCCCGCCTGTGAACGACGCAAAAGCTGAACAGTTGCTTCAGGCGGCTGGATTCAAGAAGGACAAGAACGGAATCTACGCCAAGGACGGGAAGGAGTTGTCGTTTAACCTCGAGGTCGTATCGGGTTGGAGCGACTGGGACGAAGACTGCCTCCTGATCCAGCAGGACCTCGCGAAGATCGGGATCAAGGTCAACATCGAGCAAGTCACGTTCGGCACGTATTACAGCAACATCGCGCCG
This sequence comes from Alicyclobacillus acidocaldarius subsp. acidocaldarius Tc-4-1, assembly GCF_000219875.1. Lineage (NCBI taxonomy): Bacteria > Bacillati > Bacillota > Bacilli > Caryophanales > Alicyclobacillaceae > Alicyclobacillus > Alicyclobacillus acidocaldarius. The sequence goes on along the minus strand of NC_017167.1, from coordinate 2,670,212 downwards.
ACCGCGAGTGCGCACGGCGTGATTCCCGGCAAGTACGATCTCGCCATCTCTTGGACGAACGAAGGCCCGACGCCCTATCTCCAGTACTACGATCTGCTTGACTCGAACGGATCGTTCAACGTCGAAGGGTTCCACAATCCCCAGGTCGACAAACTGCTGAACGCGTTCGCGCAGACGACCGATCTCGCGGAGCAGAAAAAGATCATGTACCAGATTGAACGCATCGCCGCCGAGAAGATGCCGGTCATTCCCCTTCTCGTAGGCGCGTACTGGTACGAGTACAACGACAGCAACTACACGGGCTGGCCCACGAAACAGAACCTGTGGATCACGCCCGGGCCGGCCAACACGCAGTCGGCGGCCATCGTCATGCAACACCTGCAGCCCGTGCAGAAGTAAGGCTTGGGCGCGCGGCGGGCCTGCCCGTCACGCGCCCTCTGACGCTTGAAGCATCGCGGCGAGTTGTGCGCGGTTGTGGAGAATCATCGGATCTTCGCTGCCGAGAAACTTCGCTGCCCACTCGTTGTGTTCGTAAGCCTCCCCGATGCGCCCGAGCCGCGCGAGAATCACGCAGAGTTGGATATGGGGCAGCCAGGTCTCGCAGGCGCGGTTGAGAAAGCCCACGAATCCAGGAGGGCGGCGGCAGAGGATGGCCAGCCGATACCACGACAGCGCCGCGTCGAGATCGCCCTGTTCAAGCGCCGCGTGTCCGAGCCGGCAACACGCCTCGGAACGGGGTGCGTCGTACAGGAACGATCGCAGCACGGCCATGCGCGCCTCCTCCTGCTGACCGAGCCGGAGGTGGCAATCCGAGAGCCGATAACAGGCGAAGATGGCATCTTCCTTCCAAATGTCAGGCATCTTGAGGAACGCCTCGTATTGGGTCATCGCTTCGACAATCCGGCCGTGATCGACAAGCTCGTTCGCGTAGTAGAGCGTGTCGCGCGCGCCGAGCAACTCCCCGGCGCGGATGCGCGCCTCGTAGATGCGCAGGTTGCGGTCCGCGTCGTGTCGCACGGGGCGGTGACAGACGGCCGCGTCGGAGTGGAGCACGTTGCCCCGGACCTCCAGGTATTCGTGCACCTGGCCACGCCAGAGAAAGCCGGCAGCTCGCCGCACCACGCGAACCAGTCGGGAACTGTACGATGGTGTATCGCCGTAAAACGCGAGATGGTACCAGGCGGTGACGGCGTCGACACCGGGATCCAGCGAGGTCTTCAGGTCTTTCCATGTGGAGAAATCCTCTGCGCGGATGACGTCGTCCGCGTCGAGCCAGAAAATGTAGTCGGCTGTCGCGAGGCTGAACGCGTAGTTACGCGCCGCGCTGAAGTCGTCGCGCCACGTGAAAGGGTGCACGTGTGCGCCGAAAGATCGGGCCACTTCAGATGTGCGATCCGTCGAACCCGTGTCGACGACGATGATCTCGTCGGCGAGATCGCCGACGGACGCGAGGCAGCGCGGAAGCGTGTCCTCCTCATTTCGGACAATCATGCAAAGGGACCAGGTGGCCATGCGCATTCCTCCCAGGTTGCACCTTTACCTTATGCGGCGGACGACCGTCGCGCGAAGGCGCGCGTCCGCCTGGCGCGCTTGGGCGATGGCCTGCATACAGGTGGAGGGAGGGAGGAATGCGCTGTGTCCATGCCCAATATTCCGGACATTCGGCCGGACATCGAGCTGACGAGGGAACAGGTGGTTCATCTCTTGCTCGCCTCTATCGCGATGGAGGAGCTGGGGCTGGCCCACATTCTGAACGCCGAGGGCGAGAAGTTGCAGAAGGCGGTGGCGGATCCGCAACTGTCGATGGAAGAACTCCTGTGTGTCAACGAGGCTGTGGAGCGAACGCTTCGCACACTCATTCGCAAGGAATTGCTGCTTCAGATGAAGCTCGACGCGGTGATGAGAATGCTGCCCTGCGAGGGTGCTCCGGAATGTTGCGGGGAATAGGGGACATCGCTTCGCGTTCAGGGGCTCCATCGGCTGTTCTGGTTTTGGAGCGGCTCGCTCAGTTGGAGGCGGCGTCCGCGCGCCTGTTGGCCGCCGCGGTGCGCGCGAATGCCGGATCGACAGGGCTCATGGCGCTCGTGCATCATGAGTCGCTAAAGTGCCTTCGCGAGCTCCTTGTGCGTTTGTGTCGACAAATGGAGAACAGCTGGCCGTGCGCCGAGGAGGAGGCGCACGCGCGGCTTGCCATGTACGCGGGACATTGGGAGGCGTTTCGCTGGGAATGCGAGGCACTCGAGGCCGCTCTCGGCCACGCGGCAGGCGCGCGACGGGACCGCGGTTCGCAGGGCGTGTGGGAGGGCGTCGTGGTGCTGCTCCGGCTGGTTCACCTCGTGGATCAGCGGGTGGATGACGCGGGAATCGCGGAGTTGAGCGGCGCCTGGCGACGTGCGAGACAAGGGTTTCTTGAACGAATTGAGGAGGCGTGTGGCCATCTTGGCAAGTCCGCGAGGAACGCGGAGACCTTGCATTCCTTGCCCTTCCTGCGAGGCCCGGCGTCGCGCGTTTCTCGCATCGAGCGCGATCCGGCCCACCAGCTGTGGACACCGCTCGGGCGGAAGGGGGCTCAAAGCCTTCGGCGCAGCGCGCGCAGGAGACGGCCGAATCCTTGAGAGGGAGTTCGACCGTCTCCGAGCCTTGGTCAACTGATGGCAACGCCCGCCGAGGCGTAACCCGCGACGGTCTGCACGAGGGACAGGCCGCTTGCCGTCGCTGAGAAGACGAGCAGAAGCCGCGTGCCAGCGCTGACCGGGATGGAAAGCCCCGTGGCGCTGCCGGTAGCGATTTGCCCCACGGCGATGGTGCCGGTGAGAGGTGTCAACATGACAGACGCCCCCGGGATGGGCGAGAACGTGTTGTTTGGCGTCGTCGACTCATACAGCTGTGCGGTGATGGTCACCGTCGTGCCAAGCAGATTCAGGGCGGCGGTGGCGCTGAAGTACGCGACGATGGACGTGATGGTCCCAGCGCGCGGCATGGAGAACGCGAAGTTGAGGAGCGTCCCCCCGGCGCCCGTGAGATCGATCTGGCCGGAGCCGAGCAGCGTGACGCCCGTCACTGAGCTGCCGAACCCGACAAGGCTCGTGGTGCCCACCAGACCGCCGGCCACGGTCGTCAACGCGACGGGCAGCCCAGATGCGTACGGAATGATGGCGCTCGAACCCGCGGGTCCAGTCGGTCCAGTCGGTCCTGTGGGTCCTGTGGGTCCTGTGGGTCCTGTGGGTCCTGTGGGTCCTGTGGGTCCTGTGGGTCCTGTGGGTCCTGTGGGTCCTGTGGGTCCTGTGGGTCCTGTGGGTCCTGTGGGTCCAGTTGGCCCTGTGGGTCCCGTCGGTCCGGTAGGCCCTGTAGGTCCTGTGGGACCGGTAGGGCCGACATTCGCTAGCGACATCACGTTGCTGAGCTTGCTGTCCAAGATGAGCTCTTTGCGGATGATGTTGTCCAGCGTGGCGTTCACCGATTGATTGAGCGTGAGTAGGTCATCCAGCGACGGTTGGGTTCCGGTGGCGCCCGTCAACGTACCGAGGACGTATTGGATCTTTTCCGCCTCCGCGTTCGTGAGGTGGCCAAGTCCGAGTTCCTCGAGCGCGATGGACGAGAGAAGCAGGTTGACCGCGTCATCCCGAGTGAGCGTGATGGATGGGTTGATATTCGGAATGTTAGGCTGTGACACTGGGCGTCCTCCTCGCCAAGAGAATCTCTTTCTGCACACAATAGGCGAGCATGGGAGCGCCGGTGTCTACAAACGTCCACATCTGCCAATTTGGGTGACAAAAATAGGCCCGGCGCTTCGCCGGGCCTCACTTGCATGCGAGATTCAGCTCAAGCTGATCCAGACGTCCTTGACTTCCGTGTAGTTGTTCAACGCATACGAGCCCATTTCGCGCCCGATACCAGACTGCTTGTATCCACCAAACGGAGCCGCCGCGTCAAACACGTTGTAGCAGTTGACCCAAACAGTGCCGGCCTTCAGCTTGCTGGCGATATAGTGGGCGTTGCGGATATTCTCCGTCCACACACCGGCCGCCAGGCCGTACTCCGTGTCGTTCGCGCGCGCAATGACTTCGTCCAGGTCTTCAAACGGCATCGCCGCGACCACCGGTCCGAAGATCTCTTCGCGCGCGATGGTCATGTCGTCCCGGACGTTGGCAAAGATGGTCGGCTGCACGAAGTATCCGCGATCCGTGGCCTTGCCGCCGCCCACGAGGACCTCGGCGCCCTCTTCCACGCCCTTCTCGATGTAGCCGAGCACGCGCTTTTCCTGTTCATCGGACACGAGCGGTCCCATCTCCGTGCTTTGGTCCAGACCCGGGCCCTGGCGGATCTTCTTCGCGAGGGAGACGAGATCGGCCACCACGTTGTCGTACGCTTTCTTCTGCACGAACAGGCGCGATCCGGCGCAGCACACCTGGCCCTGGTTGAACATGATCCCCATGAACGCGCCTGGGATGGCTCGGCTCATGTCGGCATCGGGGAGAATGATGTTCGGGGACTTGCCGCCGAGTTCAAGCGTGACGCGCTTCAGCGTAGCCGCAGCGTTGCGCATGATGAGCTTGCCGACTTCCGTCGATCCGGTGAACGCAATCTTGTTGACGTCCGGATGCTCCACGAGCGCCTGTCCAGCGGTCTCGCCAAAGCCCGGCACGACGTTAACGACACCCGGTGGGAAGCCGGCTTCCTGAATCAGTTTGGCCAGGTAGAGTGCGGAGAGCGGCGTCTGCTCGGCCGGCTTGAGTACCACCGTGCAGCCCATGGCCAACGCAGCGCCGATTTTCCAGCACGCCATGAGGAGCGGGAAGTTCCACGGGATGATCTGGCCCACTACGCCAACGGGCTCGTGGCGCGTGTAATTGAAGTATTTTCCTGCTACTGGGATGGTCTGTCCCACGACTTTGGTGGGCCAGCCGGCGTAGTAGCGAATGTGTTCAATCGCAAGGGGAAGGTCTGCGTTCAGGGACTCGCGAATGGGTTTGCCGTTATCGAGTGTCTCCAGCTGAGCGAGCTGCAGCTTATGTTCTTCCATCAGATCTGCCAGTCTGTAGAGCAACCGAGACCGTTCTGCGGCGCTCATGCGCGACCACGGACCGGACTCAAAGGCGCGACGAGCAGCTTTGACCGCGCGGTCGATATCGGGGGCTTCCGCCTCGGCGACTTCTACCAGGACTTCTTCCGTCGCGGGATTGATAGACTTGAAGGTTTTACCGGAGAGTGAGGGAACGAATTCGCCGTCAATAAACAAGCCCTTGGGACCCGTGAGAAACTCGACGACATCCGGATGCAGAGCGCTCGCGTTCACTTCTTGAACTGCCACCCATGTCCCCTCCTTACTTGAGTCAGAAAACGGTTGAAAACCGCTTTCAACTCCATCATATTAAGAGACTTGCGAAGATTCAACCCTAGAAATCGGGTTCGTAGGTCTTTCAATTTCTTGACCCAATCCGATGATATGAACGAGGATGTCCGTTCATGCCGGGAAGGTTCTTGCGCGTTCAACGATTCGGACATGCGCCGTTTCGCAAATGGAAAAGTTGAGAACTGATCGTCCATCTCGGGAGGATCGAAATCGTCCATCAATTCCAATAAGTATCTCGGTTGACAGAGCTGAGCTCCTTGCGGCATCATGGGGCGTATGGTGGACAGTTTGTGCCCTCATACATGCGCATGAAAGCGATCACGCAGAGACACTGCGGGTGCTCCGACGCCGCGGGAGGGCACATCACGGAATCCGCACACACAGGGGAGGAATTTCATGGACAAGGGCATGCGCCGAGAGATTCATCTCGTCGCGCTGACCATGACCGGGCTCGGATCCATCATCGGCTCGGGTTGGCTGTTCGGCGCGTGGAAGGCCGCCAAGGTCGCAGGTCCGGCCGCAATCGTCGCCTGGATCCTGGGTATGGCTGTCATTTTACTCATCGGCCTGACCTATGCGGAACTTGGCCCCATGTTCCCGCGATCCGGCGGCATGGTGCGCTACGCGCATTATTCGCATGGGTCGTTCGTCGGGTTTTTGTCCGGTTGGGCGAACTGGATTGCCATTGCGTCCGTCATCCCGATTGAGGCAGAGGCATCGATTCAGTATATGAGCTCGTGGCCCTGGCACTGGGCTCAGTGGACGCACCACCTGTACGTCAACAAGACGCTCACGCCGCCCGGCTTGCTTCTGGCAGCCATCCTCGTCTTCATTTACTTTTTGCTGAACTACTGGACGGTGAAGCTGTTCGCCCGTGCCAACACGCTCATCACTGTGTTCAAGTTCATCATTCCTGCGCTCACTGTGATTGGCCTCATCGCCGCTCACTTTGACACGCACAACTTCACGCAGTACGGCGGGTTTGCGCCCAACGGATGGGCGAGCGTCCTGACGGCCATCGCGACGTCTGGCGTCATCTTTGCGTTTAACGGCTTCCAGAGCCCCATCAACCTGGCGGGCGAGGCCCGCAACCCGAGCCGGAACGTGCCGCTCGCCGTGATCGGCTCCGTTCTACTCGCCGGCGTGATTTACCTCTGCTTGCAGGCCGCGTTCATCGGCTCGATGCCGGGGAACCTGCTGAGCCACGGCTGGGCGAGCATCAACCTGAAATCGCCGTTTGCCGATCTCGCCCTCGCCCTGAACGTGAACTGGCTCGCCATCATTCTCTTTCTGGACGCGTTCGTGTCGCCGTCCGGCACGGGCATCACGTACACGGCGACGACCGCGCGCATGGTCCACGGCCTGGAGGCGAACGGCTACTTTCCGAAGGTGTTCGGCCGGATTCACCCGCGCTACGGCGTGCCACGCGCGGCGATGTGGCTGAACCTCGTCATCGCGTACATCTTCATGCTGATGTTCCGGGGCTGGGGCGAGCTTTCCGGGGTGATTTCGGTCGCGACGCTCATCTCGTACGTCACCGGACCCATCGCCGTCATGGCGTTCCGCAAGATGGGCGAAAACGTCGAGCGCCCGGTGCGAGTCCCGGGGATGGCCGTCATTGCTCCTATCGCGTTCATCTTCGCGTCGCTCATCCTGTACTGGGCGCAGTGGCCGCTGACGGGCGAGGTCATCATCGTCATCATCATCGGGTTGCCGATTTACTTCTACTATACCGAGAAGGCGGGCTGGCGCGGATTTTCGGAGCACTTCCGCCGCGGGCTTTGGCTCATCGTGTATCTGTTGTGGATGGCGCTCGTCTCGTTCCTTGGCAGCGGCAAGTTCGGCGGCATCGGCGTCCTGCCCTACGGGTGGGATATGGTGGTAGTCGCCGTGTCCGCGCTTGTCTTCTACCTTTGGGGCGTGCGCAGCGGATTCCCCAAGCCCAACTTCCCCGAGGGGGAAAACCCGCAGCTCGTGGACGCCGAATAAAAAACCGGATTCCAGAAGGGGCGCCAGGTTGCTGGCGCCCCTTCGATTTGACTTCGTTCCTTGAGCAGGAGGATGCCTGGCGCGTGTGGAACCGAGTATCGAAGGGAAGGATGGCTGGCCGTGGAGGAGGATGTGTGTGGAAGTCGGATCGACTGTCCCGTTGGAGCAACATCAGGCCATGCATCCGGCGCTCAACGATGCGCTTCGTTTTGCAAGGTTGGCCCAACGAGCGTTTTTGGATGATGTAGCCATCCTTGTGGCGGATCGGACGCGAATTTGGGCGGTGGTCCCCGCGCGGACGTTCGCGCTCACGGTAACGGAAGGCTATGAGCTTCGGCCGGGCGACGGGCTGTATGAGGCCGTGCGCGAAGGGCGGGTGCGCGAAGTTCGCCTGGATGCCTCCGTGTTGGGCCTGCCGGTGGTCATCAAGGCGGTGCCTATCGCCGCGGAGGGCGGTGAACCCGTCGGCGCCTTCTGCGCGTGTACCCGCGTGGACGCGAAGGAGCGGCTCGTCGGCCTGGCGACGACGCTCTCGTCGTCCGTGCAGCAGACGAGCGCGACGCTGCAGGAGATGGCCGCGTCCATGCAGGTTCTGGCCACGAGCCTCGGCGACATCGCGCGCGAGTCCCGTTCCGTGCTGACCGCGGTTCGCGACGTGCGGTCCATCTCGGACGAGGTCCGGGAGATTGCCGACACGAGCCGCATTCTCGGGCTGAACGCCTCGATTGAGGCGTCGCGCGCAGGGGAGAGCGGGCGCGGGTTTGCCGTGATCGCCCGCGAAATTCGGCGGTTGGCGGAAGGGGCCAGGGAACAGACAGACGTGATTGCGCAGAACACGCGCCGCATGGTGGAGATGCTCGAGGCCCTGAACGAGGCCATCGAGCGGGTGGACCGGGAAGCGGAAGCGCAGCGGTCCGCCATGGAAGCCTTGGCGTCGGCCATGCAGGAGGTCAGCCAGGTTGCGGTCGATCTCGTCGCGTTCGCCGAGCAGACGGCTCGGGCGGGCGCCGGCGGGTAACTCAGGCAGTCGAACCGTGTCCGAAAGGAGCGTATAAAGTTTGAGTAGGGGTTGTTCTCGGGAGGATTTTCCGGGGACAAAGAGAAGAGACCTCACTGAGCACAAAAACAACCCGCGTTCGGAGCGCGGATGAAGAGGTGAGGTCTCTCATGTTGGATATTCGTGATGGCGCGGCGGGTTTCCTGCCGCTGTGGATGAATCTGTTGTGGTTGTCTGAGCATCCGTGCGACTTCGCGATTCTTGAAGAGAGGCTCATGAGGTCCTTCGGCGAATTCATGAGGGAATGGTTCCGCGCTTGCTCGAAGCGTGGGACGAGAAGCTGGCGGCGGAGCGTGACCGAAATGAGTGGGAACTTATTCAGCGTAAACCACGGACGGTCGTGTCCACCCTGGGAGAGATCACGTATCGTCGGCGTTACTACCGCAATCGAAAGACGGGCGAACGTCGCTTCCTGTTGGATGAGGTAGCAGGGTTCGAACCCCGTCGTCGATTGAGCGGGAAGTTAAGAGACCAAGCTGTGGCGTTGGCTTTAGATGTGTCGTACCGGCGCGCGGCAGAGATTCTACAGACTTGGGTGCCGGACATCAGCGCGATGGCGATTTGGCAAGAAGTGCAAAGGCTCGGAGGGGAGAAGCGCGTCCGAGCGGAGCTGGAGCGGGAGAAGGTGTTCGAACAAGGAGACGCTCCGGGAGGGAGACGCAAAGCCGAGACACTCTTCGTGGAAGCGGATGGCGTGTATGTCCGAGGGCGCAGGGAGGAAGATGGCCAGTCACACTTCGAATTGAAGGTGGCCGTGGCGTATGAAGGCAAGCAGGAACAAGGGCGGGAACGGCGCGCCCTGATGAATCGACAGGTGGTCGCGGGGACTGAGGAAGCTGAACGCTTCTGGGAGGAAGCGGTGTCCTCTTTTGGGCGCGTGTGGGATTGGGCCAGCGTGAAACGATGTTGGCTCGGCGCGGACGGGGCGGAATGGGCGAAGAAGGGCGTCGGAATGCTCCCTGGGGCTCGATATCGATTGGATCCCTTTCACCTGCGGCAGGCGATGGTTGCGGCCTTGGGACGGGAGACGCAGGCTACCGGAAGGTATGGGATGCGGTGAGAACCGAGGAGTGGTCGCGGGTAGAAAAAGGTGCTGACGAAGATGGAGAAGCAAAGCGAAGGGGCGAAGAAGCAGCGTATCTCGAAGCTGAAATCATACATGGAGAAGAATTGGCAAGGCATTGTGGGCGATGATGATGTGGTGAGTCTGGGTGCAATTGAGGGCCAGGTGTTCCACCACGTGGCGCGACGGATGAAGCGCCATGGGGCACGTTGGAGCAAGCCAGGGGCGGATGCGTTAGTGCGGCTGATTGCAACGCGCGCCAATCACGAGCCTCTGCGGGCCAACACGCCTTCTCGTTCGGAAATGCAGGCGGAAGTGCCGGTGAAGACAAAGCCAGTGAACGAGGCGGAAATCGCGAGACGGGTCGAAGAAGCGGCGACTTGGCTGGAAAAACACATGCCAGCATTGGTCGGTCCGCATGCGGACCGACCATGGGTGAAGTACGTGCTTCGTGAGCTCGCCAGAGTTTCAGCCACGGTTGCCTGACTCAACCTAAGCGGTGAGGTCCTCCCCTACGACAACTTGACACGGACTGTCGAAAGGCTGGCGTGGACGAGATGGCTGAAGTCCCATACAATGGAGATGGACGCCCTGCGAGGCGTTCAATCGGAACGAGGAGAGGGATGTTCAGATGGCCAAGAAGGTGCTCATCTTAGCGGGAGACGCGGTCGAAGCCCTGGAAATCTACTATCCTTACTATCGGCTCCTCGAGGAAGGGATCGACGCCGTCATCGCAGCGCCGACCAAGAAGACACTGAACACCGTCGTCCACGATTTCACGGGCTGGGAGACCTATACGGAGAAACCGGGATACCTCATTCAGGCGCACGCGGCTTTTGCCGACATTCGGCCGGAGGAATTCGACGGCCTCATCCTGCCTGGTGGCCGGGCGCCAGAGTACATCCGGCTGAACGAGCATGTGCCGCGCATCGTGGGTCATTTCTTCGATGCCAATAAGCCCGTTGGGGCGATTTGTCATGCGGCGCAGGTTCTTGAGGTGGTGCGCGACAAGCTGCAGGGGCGCACCATGACGGCGTACATCGCCTGCAAGCCGAGCGTCGAGGGCATGGGCGCAAAGTACGCCTCAGAGACGCTGTATGTGGAGGGAAACCTCGTGTCCGGACACGCGTGGCCAGATCTGCCTGGCTTCATGCGCGAATTTCTGAAACTGCTGAACGCCCGATGAAACAAGGCCGCCCGGCCGGGCGGCCTTCTCTCGATCCATGAATTCAACATTGGATGCCCCACGTCGGTTTGAAATCCTGGTCGAAGATGAGGCCGTCCAAGAGTTCGTAGCTATCCACATTCAGGTTGCGCGTGAGCAGGTGGACATTGCGAGAGCCCAGTACAGCGGCTTGCGCGGCGTTCGATTTGACGTGCGCGTCCCAGCCGCCGATGTTGATCTCGCCGATGAAAATTCCCGAGTTCTGTTGCGGCGTGTTGCTCAAAATGGCTTGAAAGGCAATGACCGTTGGCACGCGTCAACCTCCAGTCCTGGCCTGGATGGCAGCCTCCTCTACAGCGTTCCGCATTCAGAAGTTCCACTCGTAGCTTAATTTTAGGTCTTGATCGTGGATCACGCCGTCCATCATTTCGAAGCTGTCGAACAGCGTGTTGGCGCTGATGAGGACGTTGAAGACCCCTGCGTCGAGCGCCTTGCCGGCGCCGTACTTTTGGTTGGCGTCCCAGCCGCCGATATTGATTTGCCCAAGAAATACGCCCGCGTTCTGTTGCGGCGTCATGGCGTTCAGCACGCCGCTCAGAATCAGCACTGGAATGGGAATCGCCTCCTTCGCATCAAGGGCGCGTTTAGACGTTGCCTTCGACGTCCGGCTTCAGGCCGAGGGTGTTCACCTGACCGTCGATGAATTCGAAGCTGTCGAACAGCAGGCTCCAGATCTGCAGATTGTAGCTCATCACGTCATAGTTGCCGCTTTTTCCCGCCTGAAACTTCATGTTCGCGTCCCAGGCTCCGTTGTTGACCTGGCCGATGAACGTGCCCGCGTTCTGCTGCGGTGTCATGGAGTTGTTGGCTCCGATAAAGACGAGTGCAGGAATGGCCATCCCCTCCCCTGTTGTGCGTCACGACACACCGTGTTCACAGATTATTGCCGATGACGGGCTTGGCGTCCGCGTCGTTGATGGCGCCATCCACGACTTCAAAGCTATCCAGGTTCAGGTTGTAGAATCCGGGGCTCCAATTGAAGAAGCCGAATTCTCCGCCGTGCGCCTGACTCATTTTGCGGTTGGCGTCCCAGCCGGCAAAATTGTATTCGCCTACGAAGGCACCCGCGTTCTGCTGGGGCGTGTTCATGAGGAGCGAACCGAGCAAGATGACGCTTGGCATGTCAACCCTCCGCCTTCGTTCCGCTCGACTCGAGTGCTGTTATCCATTGGCGCCCACGGTGAGCTTGAAGTCCGTGTCGTTGATGGCGCCATCCACCACTTCGAAGTTGTCCACATTGACATTCACCATGGCGGGCAGGAAGTTAAAGGCCCCATACGTGCCGCTGTAGGCGTTGGACATCTTGCGGTTGGCGTCCCATCCGCCGACGTTGCCCTCGCCGAGAAAAATGCCCGCATTCTGAACGGCGGCATCTGCCGCGGCCGTGCCGATGACGATGAGAGAAGGCATGGACTGTCTCCTTCCATGGGCGAGGACTCCGCACCCATGTGACAGCGTATGCCTGAGGTGGTTTGTCTCAATACGGCTCGGGTGTGTTCCGAACACGCGGATTCACCGTTTGTGATTTTCCTGTGTTGACGGTCATCCGAATGGCGCATATCACGCGTATTTCTACTAGAATGAGTGACGAGTCGCATTGGACTCGAATGGCGTGGTCAAAGATACCTGGGAGACGGAGATATTTATGGGAAATGCGCGTGGGTTTTCAAATGAACAAATACCCTTGGGCATGCTTATGGTCGAACAAGGTATTCTTACGTCTGAACAACTCGAAGCCGCTCTTCTCGAACAAGCTGTCACCGGCGGGCGCTTGGGTGACATCGTCGTGGCGCGCGGCTACGCGAAGCCGGTGGACGTCTACCGCCTTCTGGCGGAACAGCTCAAGCATGAGAGGGTGGTCTGGCCACCTCGACTTCAAACCCTCCGTAAACTCCCAGAAGACGTGGCGCGAAGGCTGGGGGCGGTCGTGATCGATGAAGATGCATCGCAGATTTGGGTCGCTGTTCACGATGTCCTGGACGAAGCGCGCATGCGCGAACTCACAATGTATCTCGATAAGCCGATTCGTCAACAACTTGCCACCCGGTACGAACTTGACCAACTTTGGAACCTGATTTACGCAGACGAGATGCGGTTTGAAAGTGTGGAGCGGCTCGCCGAAGAACAGCCTCAGAATTCGGCGTCTTTTCTACTGACGCGAGCACAAATCGTGGTGGGTATTTTGGTGCTGATCGCCTTGGGCACAGGCATTACCTTGGTGCCTCGGAGCACAGCTCTCGCCATCAATTTGGTGCTGCAGCTTTGCTATGTTTTGTTCGCGTTGATGAAGGTCGTGATGCTCTATCGTGGTGCACAAGGGGAGGGCTTTGTCTCCGTTACCGACGAGGATCTGGCCTCCCTGTCTGAACGCGAGTTGCCGACGTACACCATTCTCGTGCCGCTCTATCGCGAGGCGAACGTGTTGCCTGGTCTTCTGGAACATCTGATGCAGCTTGATTATCCGAAACACAAATTGGATATCCGCCTTTTGTTCGAGGAGGATGATCTCGAGACGTTGCAAGCAGCACGAGCCCTGTCGCCGCCGTACTACGTCTCATTTGTCGTTGTCCCCAAATCTTACCCTCAGACGAAGCCCAAAGCGTGTAATTTCGGCTTGATCCATGCGCGCGGAGAGTTTGTGGTGATTTATGATGCCGAAGATCGTCCAGAACTCGACCAATTGAAGAAGGTCATCGCAGCATTCCGCAAGCTCCCCGCCGAGTATGCGTGCGTGCAGGCGAAACTGAACTATTACAATGCGAGCCAGAACTTGCTTACCAGATGGTTTTCCTGAATCCGTGACAGGGCCGATGGAAAGAGGCTGATGTGTGTTCTCGCAAGCCCCTTCACTGCGATTTCACGGATGTACATTCAATTTTCTTAGGGATTGTGAATATCGGTTGGAGCCAGTGCGGCGAAAAGGCAGATGTCCCCCCTGGACTCGTGAATGGTTGGGTTCGGTTTCCATGTCAGGTCATATGCAGTGTCTTTGCTCGACACAGTTCACGTTACGCAAAGGCCAAGTACAATCGCCGAAATGCCGGGAGCCATCGATTCCCGTACCCCAATTTCAGCTTGGTCTGTCTGGCGTGTCGCACCATCTTCGCAGCCAGTGTCATCAGGTTCTGAATCACAGTCCGGATCCGGCGACGTTCTGCCTTTTTTCGTAGCGGCGCATCATTTCGCTTCAGACTCTCCTGGCCGATCACTCGCAGCAGATTGTACGCCACGCATACAAAGTGCAATACCAAGTTGTTCGTGGCGAATTTACCCGAGGGCAGCCGCTCGGCGTCCAGATCCGTCTTGATTTCGCTGTGGAACTGTTCCATCACGGCGTGGTCGTGATACAGGCGAATGATCACAGCCGGGTCATCCGGCAGTGAGGTCCAGTAGGCGCTGACCTCAATGTCCGGTACCAATAAGATTTGGCCGTCGGCCGTCATGGTCCGTTCGATAACTTCGAACACCATGCGAACTGGTTCGGATACACCCTTGACGGGACACATCAGCGAACCATGATATACCTTCTTGCCGGGACGAGGTTCATGACATGTCCCGTGTCGCTGGGCAATCACAAGCCAGGCCTCGGGGCTCTCCTTTCGCAAGTTGCGCTTGATGATGAACTCGGCCCTGCTGTCCTGGGAGCGACACACGGCGATGTTTTCTGCACTGTCATTGCCGGCATCCAGACGAACCAGAAGCGGGAGGTCCGTCACCTGCCTTGCATACTGAATACTCTCCCGCAGGAAAGTCGACGTGCCCTTTTGTACGTGGGTACTGCCTTCACGCAACTGGACATTGACCACGTAGCCCTCTTGGCCAAGGTAAGCAAAGATGGGAGCATATCCGTCGTGCCCCTTGTATGTACGGGACACGCCTTCCTTCTTCGTGCCGGAATTATCAAAGGGACTGACGTCGATATCCAGCGGGATGTAAGTTCGACGCTCTGCAGGCACGCCCAGTTCAATCGGATGCAGAGTTACATCGAGGGCTCTCAGGAGCCTTGCGGACTCTTCCCGGAGAATGGACTCCCAGCCGGATTTTCCGGCAACCATGTCCAAACGCTGGCGCAGCGTCGGGCTCGAAGGCACGTTGTCTACTTGCAGTGCGATCATGAAAAACTCGTCATCTCGAAACGCTTCGATGTGGTCGAAGTCGGTCTTGCCTTGGCAAAGCAGCCCGATGTATGAGTATGCCACGTCCCGGTTTGAAATATCCGGTTTGCCCATACCAGGCAGGCGGGTCTGATTCAACCGCTCGCCGATTCTGGTTTTATCAAGCAACACGCCGACAAGGGTCATTCCCGAATGCGTGACGATGACTTCATCGGATTCTTCAATGATGAAACGCAAGTGGTTCACCCCGATGGTGAAGAGGGATTGAATACAGCCGATATCCGAACTATCTCAATTCTACAGGACCAACCACGAGCGCTTCAGCAATTTTCGCACCTACTCGTCACGGATTCAGGGGTTTTCTCAGGAATACAGCAACTGGTTCGGCATCTTGCTCCCTGGTGTCATGGCTATGAATGTCCCCATTCCGCTTGGTGGCACCTCCAATCACTTTCGAACTGAGGTCTTGAGGAAAGTTGGTGCGTGGGACCCGTTCAATGTGACGGAGGATGCCGACCTCGGCGTGCGGCTGTACAAACATGGATACCAGACGGCCTTGGTGGACTCCACCACGTGGGAAGAAGCCAATAGTCGGGTTCGTTCCTGGATTCGGCAGCGAGCCCGATGGGTGAAGGGCTATCTCATCACATGGCTGGTGAACATGAGGCACCCGGTGCAACTGTGGCGCGATCTCGGCGCGAAAGGCTTCTTGGGGTTTCAGGCTATGATCCTCGGAACACCGTTTTTACCTCTTGTGAATCCGTTCTTTTGGCTGCTGTTGATACTCTGGTTCATGTGTCATGCGTCATGGATTCCGACACTATTCCCGGGCTTCATTTACTACTTAGCCTCTGTTTTATTGTTCATCGGCAATTTTGTGTTTGTATACAGCAACATGGTCGGAATGTACCTCGAGGTTGAGAAGAGTCAGCGGCGTGGATCTGCGTTGTTGTCTTTCAGATTGGTCCTTTCGGCGATTTTATCGCCGCTGTATTGGCTCCTTATGTCTGTTGCCACGTATCGTGCGTTGTGGGAACTCATTCGCAGGCCGTTTCATTGGAACAAGACGCCGCATGGTTTGACGACCGGCAAGGTGCATCTCCCATCACAAGGAGCGTTCCTGAGTGACAAAATGGGTTGAACTTTCAATGACGAACGCATCCGTTCCGAGAAAACACCGGAGTGGCTGGGTTCTGTCTGCTATCGTGTTTGCGGCTGAGTTCGTCTTCGGTTGCTATCTGTACGCAGTCCAGGGTGACTTACAGGAGGATGCCCTCAGCCGCGTGGCCAATGCATTTTACGTGTTGTTTAGCCGGGATCCGCATCTGGGTGCGATTGGCTTTGTGTGGAATCCACTGCCGAGCATGTTTGAGTTGCCGCCAGTCGCATTGTGGCGTTGGTTTCCGCCCATCGCTTCAGACGCGTTGGCTGGCGTGTTCGTAACATCCGTTGCATCTGCGGCGATGGCGTTCGCACTGCACCGGGCTCTCCTTTGGGCTGAGGTTTCGAAGGTCACTTCCTTTGTGGTCGTTTTGTGTCTTGCGCTGCACCCCTTCATGTTCCTCTACGGCGCCAACGGCATGAGTGAGATGATCTTTGCCTGCTTTCTGGTGATCTGTCTATTAAACTACCTGTCATGGAAGGATGACTATGCCGTTTCAAGGCTGGTCATTGCAGGGTGTGCGCTTGCCATGGCGTTTTGGGCTCGCTATGAGGCGGTTGCGTTCGGAGTGGGGCTGTTTGCAGTCGTGCTGTCGGACGCGCTGCGCCGTGCCCCGGCAGATGCACAGGTGCGCTTGCTCATGTCTCGCCGAGCATACCGTCGGTTCCGCAGCCAGGAGCGTTTGTGGTACGCCGCCGCCACAGCGATCGTATTGCTCTTGCCTGCCGTATATTCAGGTATTGTGTGGATGGTGCTCAACGCCGAGATCATGCACGATCCGTTCTACTTCCTCCACTCCGCGTATTCCAACTTGTCGCTGACGAGCATGCTCTCCTCCGCCTCCAAGTATCGCTCAATTGAGCATCATCCGGTTCGCGTTCTCCTGTTCATGTGGCAACGAATCTGGATATTTGTGATTCCTGTGGGTATGGTGCTTGTCTACCGGCTCACTCGCGGTCGACTGGTTCGGTGGGAAACGTTACAACTGCTCGTGCTCGCTGCATCCATTCCATCGCTACAGTTCTTTTTGCTCCTTCATGGAGCATCATATGGCTGGTTGCGATTCTTCTTCTATCCGCTTCCGATTGCGGTTGCCTGGTGGACGTACGAAATGCGCTTGGATGCCATACAATTGGGGCGATGGTGGCGAGGGCTCGCGCAAGTCGCGATGGCCCTGTCGATTGTGATCTCTGGCGGGTTCACGGGTCGAATCATGGAACGAAATGCCACGGTCGCGCCGGAGGAATACAGTCTCATTCACATGGACAAAATGAGGTGATTCAACAGCTCCGAATTCAACAGCAAGTTGCGCAGTATATCAATCAGGATCTTCCCAGCGCGACTGTCCTTATGGATTCGTACTCTGCCTTCGATGCCATTCTCCATGTGCGACAACCGCGACATCTCGTGATTACGAGCGACTACGACTTTGCCAGTGCGCTGCGCTACCCGTGGACGCATCACGTCCAATATATACTTGTTCCAGATCCGGTAAATGGATATCAATTTGACGTCGTAAATCGGACATACCCGACCCTCTACACCCATGGGGCGCCGTGGGTACGCCTGCAGAAGAGGTTCGGCATGTGGAAACTCTACCGAGTGCTTAAAAACCCATAGTTTCGCCTCTCCGCCTTGCGCCTTTCGAACCTTTCGCGCGATCCAATCTAGCTTTGCGGAGTAGCGGCGTAGAGTCAGGCCGCGTTGACGACGAACGCAATAAAGGGCCCCGCGGGGAACGATCCGCGGGGCCTCAGGCGTCATTGCGTCAGCGTCGGAGAAGAGTTGGCAGAGGTATCAATCCGCCGCTGTTTATCCGGCTGATGGAAGATGA
This sequence comes from Alicyclobacillus acidocaldarius subsp. acidocaldarius Tc-4-1, assembly GCF_000219875.1. Classification (NCBI taxonomy): domain Bacteria; kingdom Bacillati; phylum Bacillota; class Bacilli; order Caryophanales; family Alicyclobacillaceae; genus Alicyclobacillus; species Alicyclobacillus acidocaldarius. The sequence goes on along the minus strand of NC_017167.1, from coordinate 2,652,414 downwards.
GCACGGCGAGGACAGAGGTCGCGGCGAGCACGGCCATGAGCCAGAAGGCGCTCTTGAAGCTTCCCGTCGCGTTCACAATCCATCCGGTAATGACTGGCGCAAGGAAGCCAGCGGCTGCGAAGAACGTGTCCATCACGCCAAGCGCGGTGCCCGTTCGCTCTCGCATGAGATCCACATTCATGGCGTAGAAGGTCGAGTTGGCGCTCATTCCAAAACCCACTGCGAGCGTGATGAACACGATGGCCGTCGTGAGGTCGTGCGTAAAGGTGAGCGGCACGACACACAGCGCGGAAAGCAGTTGCGAGATCCAGATGGGATACGATCTCGCCAGCCGCAGGCTGCCAGTCCGGCGCAAGATCCAGTCCGAGAGGTAACCCACGAGCCACAACAGCACGGTGGCAAGCGCCCACGGCAAGATGGAGAAAGCACCGACCGACTTCAGGTTTAGGTGGTATTCGCTCTTCAGATAGGATGGCAACCACGTCATGAAGAAGAAGAGATAATAGCCGAAGACGAAGAACGACCAGTTGTTCGCCATTAAGGTGCGGTTGACCAAAAGGTACTTCCACAGCCGCCCTGATGACACGTGATGCGCCTGGCGAAAGCGCATTTCCTTCGCCGGTCGCGTGCGATCCACGTGTTCGGACGCGCGAATGTGGCGCAACTCCTCGTCATTGACGTGGCGGCTATGCTCCGGAAAGTCGCGGAACAAGAAGAACCAGACGGGCACCCAGAGAAGCCCCACAATGCCGAGAATGATAAACATCCCTCGCCAGCCGACACCGAGAATCAAGGACGTCACAATCGGGGCGCCGATGGCGAGCGCGAGTGGGACGGCCACGAGCGAGTTGGACAGCGCGATAGCTCGTTCGCGAGGCGACAGCCAGTCGCCGACCGCCCGGTTGACGGCTGGAAAGTTCGGCCCTTCCGCCACACCGAGAAGGATGCGCATGAGGTAGATGACGGTGAACGACGCAGCGACGCCCGTCAGTCCGATGGACAGGCTCCACAAGAGCGAAGCAAAGAACAGGGCCCATCGGGCGCCGACGTGATCAACCCAGATGCCGCCGAAGAACGTGGTGATCATGTAGCCGATGCCAAAGGCGCCGAGGATCATGCCCACCTGGCTGTCGTTCAGGTGCAGAACCTGCGCGATGTCGCCGATGGCGTACGAAATGGCGGATCGGTCGATGTAGTTGACCACTGTGATGAAAAACAAAAGACCTATGATGACCCAGCGAAAGCGCGTGGCCATGGCTCGACAGCCTCCTTTCTTGTCTTTCCCTGCAAAAGATTGATGGGGAAATCGATTTCATTCTAAGGGCAGGACGGGGTGGGGCACAAGTCTCGCTTACAGGAAGTCCCGGAGGGCCTCCTCGAGCGTGGGGAAGGCGAAGGAAAAGCCGAGATCAAGCGCGCGCTGAGGTAGGACGCGCTGGCCGTCAAGGACGAGCGTGGCGCGCCGTCCTAGTGCAAGTCGCAGCACAGGACCAGGGACATGGGCGAGGTGCGGGCGGTGGAGCACCTCAGCGAGCGCGCGCGTGAAGTCGCGCATCCGGACAGGGTGAGGCGCGGTGGCGTTGAACGCGCCGTCGAGGCGGTTGTCTGCGACAATCCATGCGGCGAGTCGGGCGGCGTCGTCGACGTGGATCCAGGAAATCCACTGATTTCCTCGCCCGAGTGTTCCTCCGAGCCCCAGTTGAAACACCGGCCACATGAGCGGCAGCGCGCCTCCGTCTTGCCCCAGCACCATGCCAAATCGAACAAAGGCCACGCGCGTGAGGGCGCGGAGGGGCTCGGCGGCTTGCTCCCAGCTTACGCAGACGCGCGCCAGAAAGTCGTTTCCAGGCGGAGACGCCTCGGTGAACGTCTCCGTGAGGGACGGGCCGTAGTAGCCGACGGCGGACGCCTGCACGTACGCGGTCGGTGCCGCAGGCAAACCTTCAACCGCTGCGATCACGGCCCGGACCGTGTCGACGCGCGACTGGACGATCTCGCGCCGATAGGCCGCACTCCATCGTTTTTGGTTGAGCGAGGCGCCGGCAAGGTTGCAGATGGCGTACGGCTCGCCGCCCTGGATGCTCCTGGCGAAGTGCTCGCGAAGGGCGTGCGAGGTGTAAGGCCGTCGCACGACGTCCAGGACGTGGCCCTGGCGCTCGAGTTGTTGCGCGAGGTGGTGGCCGATGAACCCGGATCCGCCTAGCAGGTAGATGCGCACGAGAATATCCCCCTGTACATGGAAGGTCTATTTTGAATTGTAGCAAATCGTTCTGGCGGACGGGATCGCGCTACAATGGAGGAGGGCGCGCCGATGGAACGCGCAACGTTTCGGCGAATCTGAGGGAGGGATGAGCTCATGTTGAAAGAGATGCAGGATCTCCACGATTTGTACGTGAAGGTCCACGCGACGATTCATCAGATGGTCGATGGGCTGACGGACGATCAGTGGGTCAAGAAGCCGGCGGACAACTTCAACAACATCGCGTCCATTTTGGAACACACGCTGCTCGTGGAACGCCGCTTCTTCGCGCAGTTGAAGGGAGAACCGACAGACATCGACGCGCGGGCGCCGTTTTTGGCGACGAGTTGGGATGTCGCGAAGATCAAGGCGATGTGGTCGGAAAACGAGCGGCTGGCCAAGGAGGCGTTTGATCACCTCACGGCTGAGGAGTTGGATCAGCCGGGCGCCAAGCTCGGTGTCGGCGAGGTGAACAAGCGGCAACTCGCCGCTTACGCCATCGCGCACACGGCGCACCACCGCGGGCAGATTCCGCTCGTGAAGAAGCTGCTAGGCATTTGACGGAGAGATGCGCGGGCACATCGGCGAACGGCCGGTGTGTCCATTTTCTTGACTTGCGGAAAACATTTTCGGACGCAAGATGTCCAGTTGTTACACATCTTCCCCTTTACACGGGCATCTGCGAGTCGTACAATGAGTTCGTTTCTCTGAAATCTCGGTTCAAATGAGAGATTTCCAGAACATTGAGGGGGTTCGAGAGACTGTGAAACGTCGCGGAAAAGGAATCGCCGCTGCAGGAATGGCGGCAGCCATCGTGCTGGGGGCCACGGGGTGTGGTGCCTCTTCCCGGGTGCAGAGCTCTTCTCACGCGGTCGGCGGAAACGCGGGTGCAGCGTCCGCCAGTGCAAACGGGGGCGTGATTGAGTACGCCGTCCAGCCGGCCACAGACCTGAACTGGTTCCTGCCGCTCTTCACCGGGCCCACGGACACGCTGGCCAATGCGCAGCTCGTGTACCAGATGTTCGTGCCGCTGCTCCAACTGAACAACAACTATCAAATTGACTGGAAGAATTCCATTGCCGAAAAGGTCACCTACAATTCCTCCGGAACGGTCTACCACATCTACCTGAACCCGAAGTGGAAATGGTCCAACGGTCAACCAGTGACGTCCTCGGATTTGCTCTTCACGTGGAACGTCATGAAAGCGGCCTGCGCTCCAAACGCGCCCTCCCCATGGCCTTACGTCGGCGTGGGCACGGGAGACATTCCGAACGGGATCAAGAGCGTCGTGGCGAATGGCCCGTACGAAGTGACGGTCACGCTGAAACAGCCGACCAACCAACAGTGGTTCATTTACAACGGTCTCATGCAGATGACGCCGATGCCGGCGAAGTACATGGATGTCAAGAAGAACATGACGGACGAGCTGAAGTATCTCGGGGCGAATGGGCCGAACATGATGTTTGACAAGGTCGTCGACGGGCCGTTTGAACCGGTGTATGCGAAGGATCGCCAGGAGTGGGTGCTCAAGCCGAACCCGATGTACGCCGGCCACAAGAGCACAGTGTCGAAGTTGATTTTCTTGTACGAGGGTTCCAACGAATCGGAGCTCGCAGCGCTGCGCAGTGGCCAGGTCAATGTCGGATACATCGATCCGTCCGAATCCGCAGCCATCCCGCAGTTAAAGTCATCCGGCTTCACGGTCGCGCCCGAATACATGTTTGCGGTCTTTTGGACGGAGATGAACATGTACCCGGCCTCGCCCAACTCGAAGATCTTCAATCAGCTCTACGTCCGCCAGGCCCTGATGCAGGCCATCAACAACGACGAAATTGCGCAGGACATTTATAAGGGGTACGCGGTACCGCTTCACGGGCCCATTCCGCCCGAACCCAAGACGCAGTTCTACGATCCGGCCGTGGCCAAGCTGTATCCTTACAATCCTTCCGCCGCGAAGAAGTTGCTTGAGGCCCACGGATGGCAGCTGAAAAACGGCGTCATGACCAAAGGCAACGAGAAGATGAATTTCACCATGATCTATGCCACGGGCGTCGAGACGACGGTGCAAGAGGCCGAACTGATTCAGCAGGAGCTTGCCCAGATTGGTGTCAAGGTGTCGCTAAAGGGGATGCCGTTTGATCAGTTAATTTCGCTGACGAGCAATCCGAAGGACACCAACTGGGATCTCGCGCTCGGCTCCGGGTGGATCTACAGCGGCCCCGGCTATTATCCGTCCGGCGATGGCCTGTTTAACACGGGTGCGCCGAGTGGTACGGGCTACAGCAATCCGACCGAGGACGCGCTCATCAATGCGACGCACGAACCGTACAGCTCCACAGCCGAGACGATGAAGCACTTCTATCAATACGAGTTCTACACGGCAGAGCAGTTGCCGATGCTCTGGAATGTGAACAACGCGACGGTCGCGGTCATCGCGCCGAACGTCCACAACGTGCTGCCGTACTACAACGGCGCGGTGGGGATTCCGGAGATGCAGTACTGGACAGTGTCGGGTCAGTGAGGCTGTGCACGCAAGTGTGGAGTTGTATTGAAGATCTCTTTAAAAAATGCGTGCAATGCGCAATTGGACTTGCTATACTAGGGGTGTCCTTGGTTCTACACCTGCTACTGGCCCGCATCGATCGACACCGTTCGATGCGGGCATTCTCTAGGCGTTCATAGGGAGGTACAAATGGTGCGAAAAATGAGAAAACGAGCGCTTGTTTCTGGCGCAGCTGCAGCAGCCATTGTGCTGGGGGTCACAGGGTGCGGCACGGCCGCCAATAACACTTCGTACAGCACATCTCCTTCGAATGTAGGGAGTGCGACCAGTGCATCGGCTGGCGCGGCCAGTGTCAATCCCGCGGGCGTCATTGATTACGCGCTGCCTCCGCAGACGGACCTCAACTGGTTCCTTCCCATCTTTAACGCGGCGAACGATTCGCTTTATAACGCTCAGATTGTGGATCAGATGTACATCCCGATGCTGGTGCTGAACAACGATTACAGCATCAACTGGCAGGATTCCATCGCGAAGAACATCACCTACAACAAGCAAGGTACGGTCTATCACATTTTCTTGAATCCAAAGTGGAAGTGGTCCAACGGCCAACCGGTGACTTCCAAGGACGTGCTTTTCACGTGGAACGTGATTAAGGCGGCGTCTGCGCCGAACGCGCCGAGCCCGTGGCCGTTTGTGGGTGTGGGCACCGGCGACATTCCGAACGGCGTGAAGAGCGTGGTGGCGAATGGCCCGTACGAGGTCACCATCACCCTGAAGCAGCCGGCGAACCAGCAGTGGTTCATCTACAACGGCATCATCCAGCTCACGCCGCTTCCTGCTTCCTACATGGACGTGAAGTCGAACATCGTCGACGAGATCAAGTACCTGGGTGCCAATGCGACCAACATGATGTTCGACAAGGTCGTCGACGGCCCGTTCAAGCCGCTCTTAGCCAAGGATAAGCAGGAGTGGGTGATTGTCCCGAACCCGAGCTACGCGGGCCACAAGCCTCAGGTGAGCAAGATTGTCTTCCAGTACGAGGGCTCGAACGAGGCAGAATTCGCCGCGCTGCGCAGCGGTCAGATCAATGTGGGTTACCTGGATCAGTCGCAGCTCGGCTCCGAGTCCGCGCTCACCTCGATGGGCGACACGGTGACACCGGAATATGCATTCGGCATCTTCTGGATTGAGATGAACATGTACAAGGGCTCGCCGAATGCCAGCATCTTTGATCAGCTGCCGGTTCGCCAGGCGCTGCAGATGGCGATTGACCGCCAGACCATCGTGAAGGACATCTACAAGGGCTTCGCGGTGCCCCTGTACGGGCCGATTCCGCCGCAGCCTGCGACGAAGTTCTATGATCCGGCCGTGAACGGCCTCTACAGCTTCAACCTCGCGAAGGCGAAGCAGACACTGGAGAACGCCGGCTGGCACCTGAAGAACGGTGTCATGACCAACGCGCAAGGCAAGAAGATGGAGTTCACGATGATGTACGTCACCGGCAGCGAGTCGACGCAGCAGGAGGCGGAGCTCGTTCAGCAGGACCTGGCGCAGATCGGCGTGAAGGTGCAGCTCAAGGGCGAGCCGTTCTCGCAGTTCATCTCCATCACGTCGGACTCGAGCAACCACTCCTGGGATCTCGCACTTGGCTCCGGCTGGGTGTACAACGGTCCTGGTTACTACCCGACCGGCGAGGGACTGTTCAACACCGGCGCGTCGAGCGGCACGGGCTTCAGCGATCCGAAGGAAGACCAGCTGATCAACGCCACGCACCAGCCGTATCCGACCGAAGCGCAGACCATGAAGGTGTTCGACGAGTACGAGATGTACACGGCAAAGGTTCTGCCGTTTTTGTGGACGGTCAATCCGGCCACGCTCGTCGTGGTGGCTCCGCACGTGCAGGGCGTGTTGCAGCACCTGAACGCGGCAGACGGCCTGCCCGAGATGCAGTACTGGTATGTGACGAAGTGAACGAAGAATGCAAGGCGCCTGCCCTCGTGGCAGGCGCTTTTTGAATCAGCGGCGCGCGTTGGCGCGGCCGGCGACTCACTTCTCAGGCCCCGGTGAAGTGGCACTTGCGAAATGTAACATTGTTATGTTACGATGGCGTCGTCGGAGATGATGTTCAATGGACGAGGAACTGATCTCGAAAAAGGAGTTACTCGATCTCGCCGGGATTTCCTACGGCCAATTGTACCGCTGGAAGCGAAAGAAGCTCATCCCGGAGGAGTGGTTCATCCGCAAGGCTACGTTCACCGGCCAGGAGACCTTCTTTCCCCGCGACAAGATTCTCAGTCGCATCGAGCAGATTAAACAGTGGAAGGAAGACGTTCCGCTCGATGAACTGGCGAAGCGCCTCTCGCCGGCGGGCGTCGAGATTGAGCGCGCAGGAGATGACCTCGTGCGCCTCGGGATTGTGGGCGATCTCGCCTGGCGCCTCTACGCCGACGCGGTTCCGAACGCCCGCATCTTGGCATTTCCGGACATCGTCTGCGTATACCTCGTGCACGAGGCGCTGGAGAGCGGCCAGGTCAGCGTGGACGAGGCGCGGCAGCTCACCGCCGCGTACCCTCGTTTCGTAACAGTGTTTCGTGACATGCAGATGCGTGTCGATCTCGTCCGCAAGCTCGGCGTCGGGACCTGGCTGGCGCGCGCGCCAAACGCCGAGATCGCGCTTGACCCGCAGGCCAACGTCGCGTTCTCCGTCGATGTGGCGAGCGCTGTGGAACAGCTGAAGCTGAAGCTGATGTGAAGGTAACCATGGTCAAATCGGGGAGGAGATCGCGTATGCCTGAGGATCTAGAGGTGTCCGGCCGCACGTCGATGGGCGGCGGGACGTACGGGCGGGTCGAGGTCAACGGTATGGCGAAGATGCAGGGAGATATCGCTTGCGAGACGTGTGAAGTGAATGGGAGCGCGCAGGTGGATGGCAGCCTGCGGGTCGAGGGCCGACTCGAGGTAAACGGCCGCATGTCCGTGGACGGCGCCATTTGGGCGGGGGCATTCGAGATCAACGGGCTGTGCGACGTGGACGGCAACTGCGAGGTGGCGGAGCAGGCCGAAGTCTCAGGCATGGCGCGCATCCAGGGTGCCCTGCGCGCGGGCGTCCTGAAGATTGGCGGGCGTGTCAAGGTGGAGGGGCCCATCGAGGCGGAGCGCGTCCGCGTGACGGGCAATGTGCAATGCGGGGCGCTGATGAACGCGGACGTGATCGAGTTTGAGTTGATGGGCAAGTCCAAAGTGCGGGAGATTGGCTGCTCGTCGCTCACAGCTGCGGTTGGAAGCGGGGGATGGTTCTCGAAGCCGAGGCTCGAGGTGGAGATGATTGAAGGGGACCGTATCGAGGTGGAGGCGGTGCTGGCGCGCCGGATCCGGGGAGACGTGGTGGTCATCGGCGACGATTGCCGGGTCGATCGCGTCGAATACCGCACGTCGTTCGAGCGGCGTGGTTCGGCCGTGATTGGCGAAGCGGTGCAGATCTGAGGGGGCGACGGAGATGGGAGACGGGGCGAAGCCGAAGCTGACGGTCATGGGCCAGTCCACCGCGGCGGGTGGCGACTTCGGGCGCGTGCGGATCATGGGGCAGGCGGTCGTCAAGGGGCCACTCACCTGTGAGCGCCTCCGCGTGATGGGCGAGCTGGAAGCGAGAGCGGACGTGTCGGCGGAGGCGGCGACCATTATGGGACAGGCGAGCTGTCGCGGTGATGTGACCGCCGCCAAGCTGCAGGTGATGGGGGCGCTCGAATGCGACGGGCACTTGTCTGCGGGAGTATTCAAGACGGCGGGCGAGGTCGTCGTCCGTGGAAACTGCGGCGCCGATCGCGCCCTCATTCGCGGTGCGCTGACCGTTGAGGGGCTGTTCTCCGCGGACGAGGCCCGGTTTCGGCTGCACGGCCCGTGCCGGGTGCGCGAGATGGGGATGGGTCGGCTCACCGTCGAGCTGCCGCGGTATCTCTGGAAATCGTCGATGCGCAGGCACGGGACGCTCGAGGCGGACGTCATTGAGGCGGACGAGGTCCACCTCGTTCACACCCGCGCCCGCGTGGTGCGGGCGCAGGTGGTGCGGCTTGGCCCAGGATGCGAGATTGAACGCGTGGAATATGGTCAGTCGTACGAGGCGCACCCGGACGCCAAGGTGGGGCGGGTCATCGACGCGGGTAGGCCTGAATAACGCGAGGAGGGTTTGTGTGCAGGTAGATCGGACTTCGAACCAAGGGCTCGTGGTGCTGGCCCTGCTCTTGGGCATCTTTGTCGCGGCCATGGACAACACGATTGTGGCCACCGCGACGGGCAACATCGTGGCGCACCTGGGCGGCCTCGAGCAGATTGTGTGGATCACGGCGGCGTACATGCTGACGGAGATGGCCGGCATGCCCATCTTCGGCAAGTTGTCCGACATGTACGGGCGCAAGCGGTTTTTCATGTTTGGCATCGCGGCGTTTCTCATCGGCTCCATCCTGTGTGGGACGGCGCAGAACATGACTGAACTCGCCATCTACCGCGCGATTCAGGGGATTGGCGGCGGTGCGCTGATGCCCATTGCGTTCACGATCATCTTTGACGTAGTGCCGCCGAAGGAGCAGGGCAAGTTCTCGGGGCTCTTTGGCGCGGTCTTCGGCATGGCGAGCATCTTCGGCCCGCTTCTCGGCGCGTACATCACCCAGCACTGGTCGTGGCGGATCGTCTTCTACATCAACGTGCCGATTGGTGTTGTCGCGTTTCTGCTCATCCTGTGCGCGTACCGCGAGTCGGCGCGGCACGGCCGGCAGGCCATTGACTGGCTCGGCATCTTCACGCTGGTGCCCGGCGTGACGGCGCTCACGTTCGCGCTGGAATTCGGCGGACAGACGTATCCGTGGAACTCCGCGCCCATCCTGGCCGGTTTCGCCGTTTCCGCGGCGCTCCTCGCGCTCTTTTTCGCCGTGGAGCTGCGCGCCAAGGAGCCCGTGGTCTCGCTTCACCTCTTTCGAAAGCGATCCTTCGCTGTCTCGAACGTGGCAGGGATCTTGAGCGGCAGCGCGTACATCGTCGCGGTGGTGTGGGTGCCGATTTACGTGCAGGGCGTGCGCGGCGGATCGCCCATCGATGCGGGGCTGTTTCTCCTGCCGATGATGGTCGGATCGTCCGTGACCGCGCCGATGGCGGGGCGCTTCGCGAGCCGCGCGCCTTATCGCACCGTGCTCTTGCCGTTCGCCATCGTCTTCTGCGCCGGCATCGCGCTGCTTCTCGGGCTCCGGGCCGATACGCCGACGTGGCGCGTGATCCTCGACATGGCCGTGGTGGGGCTTGGCATCGGGCCATTCTTCTCCGTCACCGGCATGGCCGCGATGGGCGATCTCGACGCGCAAAACCGCGGCGCGGGCAGTTCCACGAACAGCTTCGTCCGCGAACTCGGTATGACGGTCGGGATTGTGATCTACGGCGCGATTCAGAAGCACGCGTTCGCCCATCAAGTGGCCGAGGCGTTTCAAGGCGTTCCTCAGGCGAGCGCGTTCAGCCACATGGATCCTCGCGCCATCATGTCGCCTGAGACGCGCGAGCACATGCCCGGCTTTGTGCTGCAGAAGCTCACAGACGCGCTGAATCAGTCCATTCACTCTGCGTTCCTTTGGGATCTCGTTCCATGTGTGCTGACCGTGGTGGCGGTGTGGATGTTTGGGACATCTCGCTTTCGGGCGCCGGCCTGGTCCAACGCTCCGAGCGGCGAGACGGTGGAGTGACGTCAAACCCAGTGAGGAGAGAGCGCGATGTTACGGGTATTCCGATGGCCGGCGTTCACCTCGGTCTGGCTGGGGCAGGTCTTGTCACAGCTCGGCACGCAGCTGTTTTTCATCATGGCGTACTGGGAAGTTCAGCTCCGCTCGCCGTATCTGTTGTCCGCCGCGGGCCTGGCCCTGACACTTCCCAACCTCCTGTCTGCGGTGGGCGGCAGCTTCGTTGATCGCTGGGACGCCCGCTACGTGATGCTTTGGACTGATCTCGCTCGCGCCTCGGTCTCGCTGTTCGGCGCTCTCGTGTACGCCCTTTGGCCCCACGCGTTTGTGGTGGTCACGCTTGTCATCCTGGCCGCGCACGGCCTCGGAGGGAGTCTGTTTGGGCCGGCGGAGAGCGTCATTCTTCCGCGCCTGGTGCCCGACGAGGATCTGACGGCGGCCAATGGTCTGGTCATGACGACGTCGCGATTGGCACTGACCGTCGGCTCGGCCATCGGCGGCGCATCGCTCGCCGCCATCGGCATCCCTTGGATCGCGGCCATCGACGGCCTGAGCTTTCTCGCGAGTGCCGCCGCCGTGGCGAACGTCATTCGCCTGTGGCGGCGCGAGGGCCGGATCTGGCGGGATGGCGCGGCGGAACCGAGGCCGAAGGCTTCTGTGGTCTCGCAGATGGTGGAAGGTTGGCGCGCCGTCGCGCGAATTCGCTGGTTCGTTGCCGTCCTGCCCCTCATCGTGCTCCTGAACTTCTTCTTTGCAGGCGTGGACGTGCTGTTGTCGGTGTGGACGCACCGCGTGCTCCACGGAGGCGCCCTCCAATTCGGCGCCATCAACGCGGCGCTGTCGCTCGGACAGTTGCTCGGGAGCCTGTTCGCGGGACTCGCCGCGCGGATGAGCGCGCGCACCGGACTTCTCACCTTCGGCGCCCTGACGTCCTTTGCAATGCTCATCTTCAGCTTCTCTCGTTCCGTGTGGCTCTCGCTCGCGATGAATGTTGTGCTGGGCGTGTCGGTCGCCATCATCAACGCCATCGGCTTTGCCTTGATGCAGCGCGCGATTCCCGGGGAGGTGCGGGGCCGCGCGTTCGGCCTGATCTACTCGTTCGCGGGCGTGGCCGTCCCGCTTGCGTCCGCGCTCGCCGGCGCTTCGTTGCACGTGGTCCCCGTCGCGGCGTGGATGTGGCTCTGTTCCGCCGCCTGCGCCGCGCTCACCATAGGCTGGTGGCGCGTCGCGCCGAAAGGCACCGCCGGTGGTCCCTCGGCAGATGTGGCTTCGAACGCATGATGCCCCGCGATTGGTGCAAACAGGCCCTCCGACCTGATATACTGGATTCGAATGTTTACAAAATCGCTTGGAGGAGTCGGCTGCATGGCGAAGCGCTTGATTTTCGGCCATCGAAATCCGGATACCGACGCGATCACGTCCGCGATCGCATACGCTCACCTGAAGCGCGAACTGGGGGAGGACGTGGAGCCCGTTGCGCTCGGCGAGCCCAACCCTGAGACGCAGTTCGTCCTGAGCCATTTCGGCGTGGCCGCGCCGCGCGTGGTCGAAAGCGTGGCGGGAGAAGTGGACGAGGTCATCCTGGTGGATCACAACGAGCGGCAGCAGAGCGCGCCGGACGTCGACCAGGTGAAGGTGGTGGAGGTCATCGATCACCACCGCATCGCGAACTTCGAGACGGCGGATCCGCTCTACTACCGCGCGGAGCCGGTCGGGTGCACGGCCACCATTCTCAACAAGCTGTACAAAGAGAAGAACGTGTCGATCCCGCGCCATGTGGCCGGCATCATGCTCTCGGCCATCATCTCGGACACGCTGCTCCTCAAATCGCCCACGTGCACGGAGGAGGACGTGAAGGCCGCGCGCGAGCTCGCCGAGCTGGCTGGCGTGAAGCTCGAGGAGTACGGCCTTCAGATGCTCAAGGCGGGCGCGGACCTCAGCCAGAAGACGGTCGACGAATTGCTGACGCTCGACGCAAAGGAGTTCCAGATGGGGAACCACAAGGTCGAGATCGCGCAGGTCAACGCGGTCGACGTGAACGACGTGCTCGCCAAGAAGGCCGAGATCCTGCAGGCCATCGAGAAGAAGATCGCCGAAAAGGGCCTGGATCTGTTCTTCTTCGTCGTGACGGACATCTTGAACAACGACTCGGTCGGCCTGGCGCTTGGAAGCGCGGCGCACGCAGTCGAAGAGGCGTACGGCGTGAAGCTCGAGGAGCATCAGGCCTTGTTGAAGGGCGTCGTCTCGCGCAAGAAGCAGATTGTGCCGGTGCTGACGGAGGCGCTCTCGAAGTAAGTCCGAAAAAACGGATAGCTGCCGATGCGGCGGCGCGTTTGCGAGGTTCAGACTGGAAACCTGCCGTGCCCGATGGGGTGCGGCTTTTCTTTTGGAGATGACAGCATGACCCATGTGCTCCATGTGTTGAGTGATCGCGCCCGCGGCGCAAAGGTTCCGCTCGAAGACGCGCTGTGGCTTGCGGCGTTAGGCGGGGCCGACGTGATTCAGGTCCGGGAGAAGAAGGCGCCGGCTCTCGCCGTGTTCGAATTCGCGTGTGCGCTTTTGGCGCGGATCCGCGAGGCGGGAGCGAGCGCGCGCGTGTTGGTGAACGACCGCCTGGACGTGGCAATGGCGGCAGGCGCGGACGGCGTGCATCTGGCGGCCAAGTCGCTGCCGGTGGCGGTCGCGCGCGAGGTGGTCAAGCGGGCGGGCGGCGGGCTTGTCGTCGGCTGTTCCGTGCATTCGATCGAGGAAGCGAAGGCCGCCGAGGCCGCGGGCGCAGACTACGTCACGTTCGGCCACATCTTCCCGACCGCGTCTCACCCGGGACTGCCGCCAAAGGGCGTGCGTGAGCTCGCTCGGGTGGTCGAGGTGCTGTCCATCCCGGTGGTGGCGATTGGCGGCATTGACGCGGGAAACGTGGGCGAGGTGTTGGCGACCGGCGCGAGCGGCGTGGCCGTGATCGGCGCGGTGGTGGAGGCCGCGGATCCGCGCGCGGCCGCGGCGAGGCTCAAAGAGGCCATGGCGAGATCGCCCGTGACGCCCAAGGTCCCGTTTCCAACGCTGGAAGGGGGGATGCGGCGTGCGCGCGTATGACGCCGTGGTGGTGGGCGGCGGCGCGATTGGCATGGCGTCGGCGCGGGCGCTGGCGCGCGAGGGGCTGTCCGTGGCCGTGGTCGATCGCGGCCGGCTGGGGGGCGAGGCCTCGAGCGCGGCGGCGGGGATGCTCGGCGCGCAGCTCGAGGCGCACGCGCCAGACGCGTTTTACGCGCTGTGCCGCGAGAGCCGCGCGATGTACCCGGAGTTTAGAGCGGCGCTCCTTGAGGAGGCCGGCATTGACGTCGAGTGGGTGGAGAATGGAATTGTGCAGCTCGCGCGTTCCGAGGGTGCGGCCACGCAACTGAAGGAGCGGATGAACTGGCAACGCGCGGCTGGCGATGAGGCCGTTTGGCTGGACCCCGGGGAGGTGCGCGAGCTCGAGCGAGGCGTGGCGGGCGATGTGCTCGGCGCCCTCTACCTGCCGCGCGACGGGAACGTGCACGCGCCGAGGCTCAGCGCGGCGCTGCGGGCGTGTGTGGCGAGTGTGTGCGACGTCTACGAGGGCGAGGAGGTGCTGCGCGTCGAGCGCGATGGTGAGCGCTGGCGCGTCCGGGGCGCGCGAGAGGTGTACGCGGCGGATTGTGTCGTCGTTGCGGCGGGCGCGTGGGCCTCTCCTCTGCTTCGCGCGCTCGGGGTTCCGCTCGAGGTGCGCCCGGTGAAGGGGCAGATGCTCGCCGTCCGCCCTCCGCGCGGCGCTGGGCTGCGCCGCACCGTCTACGACGCCGGAACGTACCTGGTGCCCAAACGGGATGGCACAGTCGTGATCGGCGCGACGGAAGAGCCGGACGCCGGTTACGACAAGCGCAACACCGTGGATGGCCTCGCTACACTCGCGGCAAGGGCGCTCGACGCGGTGCCCGGCCTTCGCGGCGGCGAGTGGCTGCGCGCCTGGAGCGGGCTTCGCCCGCGCCTCGCGGGGGAATCGGCCGATCCGGTCATCGGGCCGTGGCCCGGCGCGGAGGGGCTCATTCTCGCCGTGGGCCACTTTCGCAACGGCGTGTTGCTCGCGCCCATCACGGGCCGCATCGTGGCGAGCGCTGCGCTCGGCCGTGCGCCCGAGGATCTGTGGTTGCCGTTTTGGCCGCCAACGCGCTTCTCGGCCTGGGGAGGTGAGGTGCGTGCGGATACGCTTGAACGGTAAGGACGTCTCCCTTCCGGATGGCATGACGGTGCTCGATCTCGTCCGCCACTACGATCTCGACGGCGAGCCGGTTGCCATCGAGCGGAACGGGCAGATTGTGGACCGGCAGGCGTTCGAAGCCGAAGTGATTCAGGAGGGCGACGTGATCGAGATGGTGCGATTTGTCGGCGGCGGTTGAGAGGATTTGGGCCGCCGGGCCGGCAGGTCGCCCTATCGCGGACATCCATACGATGGGAGGAGCGTGTTTCCCGTGGAACCTTTGGTGATTGCAGGTCGCTCGTTCCATTCCCGGCTCATGGTGGGCACGGGCAAGTACGAATCTCTCGAGGTCATGCGCGAGGCGCTGGACGCTTCGGGCGCCGAGATCGTCACGGTCGCGGTCCGCCGGGTGAATCTCGACGCGCGCGAAACCTCCATCCTGTCCTACATCGATCTCGAGCGCTACACCCTGTTGCCGAACACGGCGGGGTGCCACACGGCGGAAGAGGCCGTTCGCACGGCGCGGTTGGCGCGCGCCGCGGGGTTGTCGAATTGGGTGAAGCTCGAGGTCATCCCGGACGACGGCACGCTGCTTCCGGATCCCATTGCGACCGTGGAGGCCGCCGAGACCCTCGTCAAAGAGGGATTCGTTGTGCTTCCCTACACCACGGACGATCACGTCGTGGCCCGGAGGCTTTTGGAGGTCGGCTGCGCGGCCGTGATGCCGTACGGGTCCGCCATCGGCACGGGGCGCGGTCTCGAAGCGGTGGAGCGGATTGCGCGCATCGTCGACGAGATCCGCGGGCGCGTGCCCGTGGTGGTGGACGCGGGCATCGGCGCGCCGTCCGACGCCGCGCTCGCGATGGAGACCGGTGCGGACGCCGTGCTCGTCAACACCGCCATCGCCCGGGCGGGCGATCCGGTCGCGATGGCACGGGCGATGCGGCTGGCGGTCGAGGCTGGCTATCTCGCGCGGCGCGCCGGTCGGATCCCGAAATCGAGCGTGCCATCGCCTTCGAGCCCAGAGGCGGGCGTCGTTGGCCGGAGTTGAAAGGAAGGCCGCGCCATGACGGATTTCGACTTCAAGGACCGATATTCGCGCCAGATTCGCTTTCGGCCCATCGGCGAGGCGGGACAGGCGCGCATCTCGCAAGCTCGCGTGGCCGTGGTGGGGCTCGGCGCACTCGGGACCGCGAGTGCCGCGCAGCTCGCGCGCGCCGGCGTGGGCTATCTGCGCCTCATCGACCGGGACGTCGTCGAGCCGTCGAATCTGCAGCGCCAGTTGCTGTACACCGAGGAGGACGCCCGGAACGCCACGCCGAAGGCCATTGCGGCGCGCAACGCGCTTGCGGCCGCCAACAGCGGCATCGCCATCGAAGCCGTGGTGGACGATCTCGACGCCTCGAACGCGGAGCACCTGCTCGCCGACGTGGACGTCGTGATCGACGGAAGCGACAACTTCGAGGTCCGGTATCTGGTGAACGAAGTCGCGGTCAAGCACAACATCCCGTGGGCCTACGCGGGCGCGGTGGAGGCGCACGGCACGAGCGCGTTTCTGCGCCCCGGCCGGACGCCGTGCCTCGTGTGTCTGCTGGGCTACGGCGCCCGCGTGGGACACGACACGTGCGACACGGTCGGCGTCATCTCGCCCATTGTGCAGTGGATGGCGTCGTACCAGGTAGCGGAGGTGCTGAAGTACCTTTCGGGCCGCGAGGACGCCCTGTCGAACGCCATCCTCCAGGCCGACGTCTGGCATACCGACGTGCGCCTCATCCGCATGGGCGGGCCGAAGCGAGACTGCCCGTGTTGCGGGCGACGCGACTTTGTGGCCCTCCGCGCTGGCCGCCGGGCGCTTTCCATCACCTTCTGCGGCCGCCAGACGATTCAGGTGCGGCCTCAGGAGAACGTGGCGCTTTCGCTGTCAGCGCTCGCCGAGCGCCTGCGGCCGCTTGGCACTGTGCGCGCGAATGACGCTCTGCTCCGATTTGAGACAGAAGGCATCGCGCTCACCGTGTTTCCCAACGGCCGGGCGCTGGTGCACGGCACGGACGATCCCGCCCGCGCCCGTTCGCTTTACGCGCAGTACATCGGCATGTGATGCCTAAAGCGGCAGCGTCAACTGAATGTAGCGGGAACCGGGCGCGGTATTCCCTGGTTCCGCGCGCGCAAGTCTTGCCGTCTGCGCGGCCGGCTCGGCATCCTGCGAGTCCGTGGGCGTCTGCCGCGGCGCAAGACCCGCCATTCGCCTGGCGAGGGCTTCAACCGCGTACAACCGCTCGGCGTACGCGCGCGATGGATAGGCGCGGCCCGCGTACAGCCGTTCGTATCGGGGAACCATCGCCGGGTACGCGCGCTTGAGGACGGAGAAGAACCACGGCTTGACCTCAGGTGCCAGCCGCAGAGGAGACACCATGGCATCCGTGGCGCCTGCCACCCGGGCGGCCTGCATCACCGCCGCGATGGAGTGGGCGTCGTCCGTCAGGTAGGGGAGCACGGGTGCGACGAAGACACTCACGGGAATCCCGGCCTGCGCGAGCTGCCCCATCGCGCGCAGCCGGACGGCGGGCGGCGGCGTGGCGGGCTCGAACGCGCGCCAGATCTCGGCATCCAGCGTGTGCAGGCTCACGTGCACGCCCTCCAGCCTGGCGCTCCGCAGAAGGTCGATGTCTCGCAGCACGAGTGGCGATCTCGTCGTGATGCTGAACCGGACGCCGTACCGGATGAGGATCTCGAGGCACTGGCGCGTGATGTGGAAGCGCGCTTCGGCTGACTGATACGGGTCCGTCGCCGTGCCGACGGCCACCGTGCCGAGAGAGGCAGCCATCCGCTCGAGGTCTCCGCCTGCTCGCGCCAGCCGCGCTTCGAGTTCCGCCTCGAGAACGGCCGGCAGATCTCGCTTCACGTGGATGCGCGAGCGAAACGTGTCGTCCGCGCTGTACCCGAGATATTCGTGCGTGCCTCGCGCATAGCAGAAGGCGCAACCGTGTCCGCAGCCTCGATACGGATTCAGCGACCATGTAAAGGGCATGTTCGAGGCTCGGACCCGGTTCAGCGCCCGTTTCACCTCGAGATGAAGAAACTTCGGCGCCTCCACCCTGGCACTCCCCCTAGGCTCGACCTGCTCAAAGTCGAACATATGTTCTGATTTCAGTATATTTCCGTTTCCTTCGTTTCGCAAGTCCCGCGCAATTTCCAGGTGAAACGCCACGCTGTGTGTGCTACTGTATATACAGTTGATTAGACAGATGTGGTGCGCCTGGCTAGGTGGCGAGGCGCGCAGGAGGAGGCGTGAGGGCGATGTGGCTCGACGTGGTGACGCGCGATCTCGTCCGCCTCGCGCTCGCGGAAGACCTGGGCCGTGGCGATCTCACGACCGAAGCGGTCATCCCAGCCGATGCGACGGCGCGCGCGAGCGTGTGGATCAAAGAGCCGTCCAGGGTGTGCGGCACGGACGTGGCCGCGTGGGTGTTTCATGAGGTAGATCCGACTCTCCGGGTCACAGTGGCCTGCGCGGACGGGATCGATCTCGACGGACCTCAAATCGTGATGCGGGTGGAGGGCGCGGCGCGGGCCATCCTCGGCGCGGAGCGCACGGCGCTCAATTTTCTGTCCCGCTTGACGGGCATCGCCACCGCTGCGCGCGACGCCGTCCGCGAAATCGCGGGAACGAGGGCGCGCATCCTGGACACGCGGAAGACCACGCCCGGATGGAGGGCGCTGGAAAAGTACGCGGTCCGCGTTGGAGGCGCCTGGAATCACAGGTTTGCGCTCGACGACATGGTGCTCATCAAGGACAACCACATCGCCATCGCGGGCGGCGTCCGCGAGGCCGTGTTGCGCGCCAAGGCGCGGGCTGGGGTTTGTCCACAAGGTCGAAGTGGAGGTCGAATCCCTAGATCAACTGGAGGAGGCCATCGCGGTGGGCGCCGACGTGGTGCTCCTCGACAACATGGACCTCGAGATCATGCGCGAGGCGGTGCGGCGCACCGGGGGCCGCGTGCTTCTGGAGGCTTCTGGCAACATGCGCCCGGGGCGGCTGAGGGCTGTGGCGGAGACGGGCGTCGACCTCATCTCCATGAGCCACATCACCATGCGCGCCCAGGCCGTGGACGTGGGGCTCGATATCGACGTGGAACTCGCGTAAAGGGGGCTTGTCGACATGGAAGCGGCAGGCGTCGTGATCGTCGGAGCCGGGATCGCAGGGCTCACCGCCGCGCTCGCCGCGGCCGAGGCCGAGGACGTGTGCGTCATCGCGGGGGAAGGGCCGCGCACGTCGAGCTCAGCGCGGGCGCAGGGGGGGCTTGCGGCCGCGCTCAGCGAGGGTGACGACCCGGCACTGCACGCCGAAGACACGCTGCGCGCGGGTGCCGGGCTATGCGACGCCCAGCGTGTGCGCGAATTGACCGAAGAAGCGCCGGGTGTTGTCGCGTGGCTCGCACAGTTCGGGGTTCCGTTCGATCGCGATTCGTCCGGGCGGCTCGCCCTGGGCCGGGAAGGCGGCCATACGAAAGAGCGCATCGTTCACGCGGGCGGAGACGCCACCGGGCACTTCATCACCGAAGCGCTCTGGCAGGCGGCCGCGCGCCATCCGCGGATCGAAATCCGTCGGGAGCACTGCGTGGGCATTGCGCAGGACGCGACGGGGCGGGCCGTCGGCGTGTGGACCTGGGACGGGGCCCGTCAACGATTTGTCGCGGCTCGTCGCGCCGCGGGGCTCGCCACGGGCGGGGTGGGCGCCCTCTTCGGCCGCACGTCGAATCCACCGAGCGCGGTGGGCGCAGGCGTCGCGCTCGCCTATCACGCGGGCGCCACGCTCGCGAATCTCGAGTTTGTGCAGTTTCATCCGACGATGTGGCTTGGGCAGGATAGCGAGGCGATGTTTCTCTCCGAGGCGCTGCGCGGCGCAGGCGCGGTGCTCGTCACGGAGGGCGGTGCGCCGCTTTTTGCCGATCCGGCGGACAACCTCCGCACGCGGGACGTGGTCGCGCTCGCCATCGCGAGGGCGGAGGCGGAAGGCCATCGGGTCTATCTCGACGCGACTCGGGTTCCGGATGTCGCGGCGCGCTTCCCGTCCATCGCGGCTCGGCTTCGCCGCGCCGGCCTGGACCTCGCTTCGCAGCCCATTCCTGTGACGCCTGGCGCGCACTTTCTCATGGGCGGCGTCGAGGCGGATCTGGCCGGGCGCACTTCGGTGCCCGGGCTCTTCGCACTCGGTGAAACGGCGTGCACGGGCGTGCACGGGGCCAATCGGCTGGCGAGCAACTCGCTGCTCGAGTGTGTCGTCATGGGCCTGCGGTTTGGGGAAGCCGTGCGAGAGCAGCCACTCGCTTGCACGCACACCCCAGAAGATCCCACGTGGCTTCTTCATCCAGATCAAGACGCGGCGGCACTCCCCAAACTCGCTCCCGTCCTGTGGCGATCCGTCGGACTCGTGCGCGACGAGTCGGGGCTGCGGGCGGCGCTCGTGGAGCTTGAAGGCATGGCGGACCGATATCCCAGCTCTGGGGCGGTGCTGGCCGCGTCGCTCATCGCGCGCTCGGCACTCTGGAGAAAAGAGAGCCGAGGCAGTCACGTGCGAATGGACGCGCCGGCGCCCGTTCCGGCCTACGCTCGCCCAAGCCGAATGTGCAAGGCGCATCGGGCTTAGACGTCTGTGGCGATCACGACCTGAGGGGGAATGCATGTGCTGGAGACGAAGGAGGAACGCCAAGATTTGATTGACGAAATTCTGGCGTGGAAGAAAAAGCGGAACGCCCTGATCCTGGCGCACAACTATGAGCTGCCGGAAATTCAGGACATTGCGGATGTGCTGGGGGACTCGCTCGCGCTCGCGCGCGCTGCGATGCGCGCCGATGCCGACGTGATCGTGCTCTGCGGCGTCCACTTCATGGCGGAGACGGCGGCCATCCTCAACCCGGACAAGACGGTGCTGTTGCCTGATCCGAACGCGGGCTGTTCGCTGGCGGATTCCATCACGGCGGATGAGCTGCGCGCGTGGAAAGCGGAGCATCCGGGCGCCGTAGTGGTCTCCTATGTCAACACGTCGGCGGAAGTGAAGGCGGAGAGCGACTACTGTTGCACGTCTTCGAACGCCGTGCAGGTGGTCCAGAGCATTCCCGAAGACCGAGAGATCCTGTTTCTACCTGACATGTTTCTCGGCTCGTATGTGAAGCGGGTGACCGGGCGAGAGAACCTGCACATCTGGATGGGCGAATGCCACGTCCACGCGGGCATCCGGCCGCACGATATCGAGGCGACGCTCTCGGCTCATCCTGATGCGGAACTCCTGATTCACCCCGAGTGTGGTTGCTCGACGTCCAACATGTACCTGCTTGCCGAAGGGCAACTGCCGGCGGATCGCACGCATGTCCTCTCGACAAGCGGCATGCTGCAACGGGCGCGCGAATCCGACAAGCGCGCGTTCATCGTGGCGACGGAGGTCGGCATCCTGTACCAGATGGAGCGTCAGAATCCGGACAAGACGTTTATCCCGGCGAACCGCGCTGCGGTCTGCCCGTTCATGAAGATGATTACGCTTGAGAAGGTGCGGGACGCGCTCGCCCGTCTCGAGACGGTCATCTCGGTGCCGGCTGACGTGGCGGATCGCGCGCGGGTCGCCATCGAGCGGATGGTGGCCATCGGCTGAGGCAGGTATCGCCACGCGAGGCGTCGAATCCTCTCTCCTGCAAGCCGGTGGGAGGGGATTCGATATGCCGTCGCGCGTGTCCAAATCGATTTTTTGTAATCAAGTTGGGTATCTGACCGGTGGTGACAAGCGCTTTTGGATTCGGGCTCGCGAGGCTCAGCCGTTCGCGCTGCGCACGCCGGAGGGGCAGGCCGTGTTCGCGGGGATGACGAAGCCCGTCGGCGGGGATTGGCAGGCCGGCAATTTCACCGCGCTTCGAGTGCCGGGGATCTACCTCCTGACGGTGGGGCCTCTCGAGGCGCGAATCCATGTGCATCGCCGCGCGTATCGCGACGTGCTCGAAGCCATGGTGCGATTCTTCGACTATCAGCTCTGCGGCGTCGCGCTGCCAGAAGAGGAAGCAGGTCCATGGGCGCATGGTCCGTGCCATACGAGCGACGCCAGGGTGTTGGGCGCGGAGCACGCCGTGGCCTGCCCGGGCGGTTGGCACGACGCTGGCGATTACGGCAAATACACGGTTCCCGCCGCCAAGGCCGTCGCGGATCTTCTTCTCGCTCACGAGTACTTCCCGGGGGCGCTTGCGCACGTCCGCCCCATGCGCTCGGTGCACCGGGCGCCTCACCTGCCGCCGGCGCTCGAGGTGGCGCGCGAGGAGATTGTCTGGCTGCTCACCATGCAGGATCCGGCGACAGGCGGCGTATACCATAAAGTCACTACGCCTTCCTTTCCGCGGCTCGACACCCGCCCCGAAGACGACACTGCCCCGCTCGTCCTCAGCCCTGTCTCTTACGCGGCAACGGCCACATTTTGCGCCGCCATGGCGCACGCCGCCCTGGTGTACCGCGCCCACGATCCGACTCTCGCCTCGCGCTGCGCAGACGCTGCGCAACGCGCGTATGCGTGGCTCAGCGAACACGAAATGCGGCCGTTTCGCAATCCCGCGGGAATCCTCACAGGCGAATACGGCGACAGAGAACTCCGCGACGAGTTGTTGTGGGCGTCCAGCGCCATGCTTCGCATGACCGGTGATCCCGGGTGGGCACGCGTGTGCGAGCCCCTGCTTGATCTCGACCTCCCCTGGGAGCTGGGATGGGCGGACGTGGCGCTCTACGGCGTAATGGAATACCTGCGCGCGCCCAGCGCCGCCGTGTCGGAAGACGTGCGAAGCCGGGTGAAAGGTCGGCTTCTCCGAGAGCTCGACGCGCTCGCCGCCATGGCCGAATCGCATCCCTTCGGCATTCCCATGCGGGACGAGGATTTCATTTGGGGCAGCAATATGGTGCTCTTGAACCGCGCCATGGCGTTTTTGTTGGCCGAAGGCGTCGGGATCCCTCATCCCGCGGCGCGAACGGTGGCCCAGCGCTCGGCAGACTACCTGCTTGGCGCCAATCCGCTCGGTCAGTGCTACGTCACGGGCTTTGGCCAACGCCCCGTGCGTCATCCCCATCATCGCCCCTCGGCTGCGGATGATGTGGACGATCCCGTTCCAGGCATGGTGGTGGGAGGCCCAAACCGGAACCTGCAGGACGAGATCGCCCACGCGCGACTTTCGGGGAGGCCCGCGATGGAGGCGTACCTCGATCATCAGGACAGCTACTCGACCAACGAGGTCGCCGTCTATTGGAATTCACCTGCCGTGTTTGTCATCGCAGGTTTGCTTGAAGCGCGCGAGAGGTGAAGGATGGCCTCACGAGCACAAGCTTAAAAAGACAAGGATCGCCCAATAAGACTATTGATTTTGGCATGTCTCAATTTTATGTTTGAGACATCAGCCAAATCGTTTTGTCTAAAGGCAAATCGATTTGTGCGCCTTGATTCCACTCCGCTGGAAGGGGATCAGGGGGTGGTGTACGCGTCCAGGCCTGGGCGGTGCATGAATCGCATGAGGCATGATGGGGGTCGTTGAAAGCGTTCTCGACGGGCGAAAACACCAAGACACAGGAAGAAGGAGTGAGCAACGTGGCCAAGCGGAAACTCAGAAAGTGGCATGTGCCGGTCGCTGTGCTTGTGGCAAGCGGAGGTCTCGTGGGATGCGCCACCTCGGCCCAAAATCACAGCACGACGTCCAACAGCGGCGCAGCTTCGGCGGTTCCCGTGCGGGCGGCTGGGACCAATGGAACCGTGACCATCACGTATCCTTCGCCGCCTGGTATCTCATCGCTCGATCCGTCGCAGTGGGCGGCGCAGATCCTGGTGGACCAGGGCACGATTCTGGAAGGACTCTACGGATACAATCAACAAAATCAGATTGTGCCGAAAATCGCTTCGGGCTATTCTCTTTCTAAGGACGGACTCACCTGGACCATCTACCTGCGCCACGACGCGCGCTGGTCTAACGGGGATCCGGTTACGGCGCAAGACTTCTATTACGCATGGATGCGCCAGCTGAACCCGGCCAACTCGCAGGCTCAGCTCTGGGCGAGCGTGCTCAACAACGTGAAGAACGCTTATCAGTACCACTCGGGCGCCGTGCCGGCGAGCCAAGTGGGCATCAAGGTCATCAATAATTATGAGTTGCAGATCACGACCACGACGCCGCACTACATCCTGGGCGAGTTGGCGGTGTCCGCATCGATGCCGCTGGATCCCAAGGTGGTCAATGCGCACCCGACGAACTGGTATCTGCCGCAGTACTTCGTGGGCGACGGGCCGTACATTGTGAAATCGTTTACGCCGAACGGGACTATCACGCTGGTGCCGAACCCGAAATACGTGGGCCATCCCGGTGAGGTCAACCACGGGAACGCGAAGGTCATCAACCTGGTGCCAGGCACCACGGTCGCCGTGGAGGACTACATGGCGGGCAAGTTGGACGTCGCGCTCGTCGGATCGCCGTCAGATCTGCAGTACATCAAGACGCACAACTTGAACAGCCAACTCCACGTCGCACCGGATTACAGCATCGAATACCTCGAGTGGGACCATTCCGCTATTCCGTCGCCGTATTACAACACGAAGGTGCGACAGGCCATCGCCATGGCCATCGAACGCCAGCCCATCGTGCAGGACGTGTTGGACGGGATGGGCGGCGTAACCAACACGTTCTCGACGCCAGGCTGGCCGGCCGCCAAGTACGAGAAGGGGTTGCCTGAGAACGTAGCCGAAGCCAAGAAGCTCTTGGCGGAAGCCGGTTATCCAAACGGCAAGGGGCTGCCGGTTCTGTACTTGTACGCGCCGGTGCCAGACGTGAACCAACAGGGCGTGCCGGTCGCCGAGGCCATTTCCCAGGAACTGCAGCAGAACCTCGGAATCCAGACCAAGATTGTCCAGGAAAATCAGGCGGACTACAGCGCGCTCGTCTGGGAGGGGCCGCTCAAGGGCATCCAACCCGGATTCGTCGTCGCGGCGGGCGCTGTCAACTGGTTCGAGCCGGCCAACATGGACATCCAGGCGAGCCAGGGCATCTACTTCCCTGGCGATTATGGTTGGACACCGCAACAGGTGCAGCACGTGCTCCCGTGGTACAACACGCCGTATGATCCGGCGTCTGTCGCCAAGTACGGCAACCCGCAGAATCCGAACACCGGCGTGAGCTGGAACGACTGGATCCCGCTGCAGAAGGAAGTGCAAAAGGACATCGCTATCATCAACAAGTGGACGAAGGAGCAGCCCGCCCAGTGGCAGGCCATTCTGAATCCGCCGGGCACGCCCTCGCTGCAACAGCAGTGGAACCAAATCGTGCAGCAGTGGAAGAGTGCCAAAACGGCGAGCGCGAAACATGCCGCGTTCGTTCTCGCGTGGGAGTTCGTCGCGCCGGAGTCTGCGACGACGACGCTCGGCGGCACGAACACGGGCGCGCTCGACGTGCAAGCCTGGTGGGACACGAACGAGTCCGAGCAGGAGCGCGAGTGGCGGATGTGGCAGGCCTACGAGCAAAACAGCATGACCTCGTCTCAGGCGGCGGTGTGGGCCGGCAAACTCGTCACGTCGCTTGAGCAGCAGGCCTGGGTCATCCCGCTTTACTACAACGAGACGTTCTACCTGGAGAAGCCGTGGGTGACCGGCGCGCAGCCCAACCCGTGGGCGTGGGGCAACTTCTATCAGTTCCAGTATCTGTCCACCAAGTGACAGCAGCGCAGCATGCCCGCGGGCTCCCGCCCGCGGGCGCGTTGAAGGGAGGCCTGCGATGTTTTACGTCAAATTCCTCGCCAAGCGCTTCGTGGCCATCATCATCACGCTGGCGGCTGTCATCGCCATTTCGTACGTCATGATGTACTACTCGCCAGGGGGCTTCATGAACACGACGCAGCTCGCCTCGGCACTAGCGCCGCTCGCCGCTCAGGATCCCGCTGCGTACCAGAAGCTCATGGAGCAATTTCAGAGCCGGTACGGCCTGAATCTGCCTCTGTGGAAACAGGTGCTGCTCTATGAATGGCACACCTTCACATTCAATTTCGGCAACTCGATGCAGAACCCCACGTTGAGCATCATGTCGCAACTCAAGGGCGCGCTGCCCATCAGCGTGTTTCTCGCGTTTGGTTCCGTCGTGGTGTCGGTCGTCATCGGCATTCCCATGGGAGTCATCGCGGCGCTCAAGCGGAACTCGTGGGTCGATTATCTTGTGACGACCCTGTCGATGTTCGGCCAGGCCATCCCTTCCTTTGTGCTGGCGGTCCTTTTTGTTCTCATCTTCGGCGTCGTGTGGCAGAACGTCCTGCCCGTCACGGGGTGGGGAACGCCTGCAGATGCGGTTTTGCCCATCCTGTCGCTGGCCGCAGGGAACATCGGCGTGGTCGCCCGATACATGCGAGGCAGCCTGATTGAGACCATGAGACAAGACTTCATCCGGACCGCCAAAGCGAAAGGTGTCAAGTACTGGGCTCTGGTGCTTCGGCACGGCGTTCGCAACTCGCTCACCGCGCTCATCACCGTGATCGGGCCCCAATTTGCGTTTACCGTCGTCGGCACCGTCTGGGTCGAGAACATCTTCGCCATTCCCGGGCTGGGCAAGGTCATCTCTACAGCTTTTACTAACTTCGATTTCCCCATGGCCATCACGGCGGTCTTCATTCTCGGCGCGACCATCATGCTGACGAACCTGGTCGTCGATCTCATCTACTCGTGGATGGATCCGCGCGTGAAGCTCCAGTGAGTCGCCACTTGCAGTAGACGGACGGGAGGGATGATCGTGGCCATCGCGGTAACCCAGCCTCAGGCGGCGGCACAGCGCGCGAGGCGCAACTCACCCATGTATCGCGCCTGGCAGCGCTATCGAAAGAATTGGTTTGCCGTGGCAGGGCTTGTTTGGGTCATCATCTTTTTTATCATCGGCATCATCGGCCCGTGGATCGCGCCGTACAGCTACACGTACGCGGACTTCCTCCATATGCACTCGGGTCCTTCTTGGCAGCATTGGTTCGGCACGGATACGGTCGGATACGACGTCTTCAGCCAAATTCTTTACAGCATTCGGTACGCGCTGGAGATTGCGCTCGGCGCCACGTGCGTCAGCTTTTTGATTGGTGTCATCCTAGGGCTATGGGCCGGGCTTGCCGGCGGCATCATCGACATCATCGTCATGCGCGCCGTGGACTTCATGTTCGCGCTTCCTTCGTTCTTCTTCGCCCTGATCCTCATGGTGCTCCTTGGGAAGGGCATCTTCCCCATGATCTTGGCCATCGGCGTTCCGGGGTGGGCGGGCTACGCGCGCCTCATCCGCTCGCTCGTGCTCGCTATGCGCAACGGCGAGATGGTCGAAGCCGCAAGGGCACTTGGGGCGTCGCAGTGGCACATCGCGC
This sequence comes from Alicyclobacillus acidocaldarius subsp. acidocaldarius Tc-4-1, assembly GCF_000219875.1. Classification (NCBI taxonomy): domain Bacteria; kingdom Bacillati; phylum Bacillota; class Bacilli; order Caryophanales; family Alicyclobacillaceae; genus Alicyclobacillus; species Alicyclobacillus acidocaldarius. The sequence goes on along the minus strand of NC_017167.1, from coordinate 2,625,358 downwards.
GCAAGTACATGTTTCCGAACGTCGTTGGCAGCATGGTGGTCTCGCTCGCCTTCGGCATTCCGTACGATCTCACCGCGCAAGCCGGGCTGAGCATCGTGGGGATGGGCCTCAATCCGCCAATGCCGTCGTTTGGCAACATGCTCGCGCAGGCGGGGGCCAACATCCTCGGCTTCCCTTGGCTTCTTTATTTTCCGGCCGGCGTGTTCGCCATCACTTTGTTGTCGTTTTTATTCGTGGCCGACGGCCTGCAGGAAGCGTTCAGTCCGAAGGGAGGCGTATGATGGTGTCACAGCCGCTTTTGTCCATCGAAGATCTGCACGTCGAATTCGATCGCGGCGAGGACACGGTCTACGCCGTCAACGGCGTGAGCTTCTCCATTGGGGAAGGAGAAACGCTTGGCATTGTCGGTGAAAGTGGATCCGGCAAGTCGGTCACGCTGATGTCGGCCATCGGCTTGATTCGGGAAAACGGGCGCATTCGCTCGGGCCGGGCGGTGTTTCAGGGGACGGACCTCTTGAAGCTATCGGAACGACAGCTCGAGGATATCCGCGGCCGCGAGATCGGCGTGGTGTTCCAGGACCCCATGACTAGCCTCAATCCGGTCATGCGGATTGGGGATCAGATCATGGAGGCGATGCTCGCGCACCATTTCTGCAGTCACCGCGAGGCGTTTGAGCGCACGTTGCAGCTCCTGCACGAGATGGGCATTCCTGAACCGAAGGCCCGGTTTCGGAACTATCCGCACGAGTTTTCAGGCGGCATGCGCCAGCGCATCATGATCGCCATCGCCCTGGCCTGTGAGCCGCAACTGCTCATTGCGGACGAGCCGACGACCGCGCTCGACGTGACGGTGCAGATGCAGATCCTCGCGTTGCTTCAGGAGCAGCGGCGCAAGCGGAATATGGCCGTTGCCATCATCACGCACGACTTTGGCGTTGCGACCAACTTCTGCGATCGGATCATCGTCTTGTACGCGGGTCAGATCATGGAGGTTGCGGATACAGGCACGTTCATCCGCGAGTCGGCGCATCCGTACACCGTCGGATTGAAGCATTCCATCATCGAGATTGGCCATCGCTCGAAACCGCTGAAACCCATTCCTGGCATGGCGCCCACGGTCACGGAGATGCCCCGGAGCTGCTCGTTTGCGCCGCGGTGTCCACTCGCTACGGATCGGTGCCGGAACGAGTTGCCGAAGCTTCGGGAGATCGGGCCGGGCCATTGGGTGGCGTGTCATCGGGCGGAGGAGGTGCTTGAGGATGTCATCTGAGGTGCTGCTCGAGGCGCACGAGGTGTCGAAGCGGTTTCGCGTGCAGGGCCGCGATCTCCATGCGGTGGAGAAGGTGTCGTTTCAACTTCAGCGCGGGCAGACGTTCGGGCTCGTCGGCGAGAGCGGGTCCGGAAAGTCCACGTTGGGGCGGCTGGTGCTCAAACTTCTCGAGGCGACGGAGGGCCGGATCGTCTACCAGGGGAAGGACATCACCCGCTTTACGCAGAAGCAGATGCGACCGCTTCGACGAGAAATGCAGATCATCTTCCAGGACCCCATGGCGAGCATGAGTCCGCGAATGACCATCGGCATGGCCATCGAGGATGCGATGATCATTCACAAAATGGGGACCAAAGAGGAGCGGCAGAAGCGGGTCGATGAACTGCTCGAGCGCGTGGGCCTTCCTCGGGAAGTGAAGTGGGCGTATCCGCACGAGCTGTCGGGCGGTCAACTTCAGCGCGTCGGCATTGCGCGCGCGTTGTCGCTCCAACCGAAACTCGTCATCTGCGACGAGCCCATCTCGGCACTTGACGTTTCGATTCAGGTCCAGGTGATTCAACTCCTGCGCGAACTTCAGCAGGATTATGACCTAACGTACATCTTTATTTCGCACAACCTGGCCGTGGTCGAGTACTTGAGCGACGTCGTCGCGGTGTTGTACCTTGGCGAGGTGGTGGAACAGGCGCCGGCGGAGGAGCTGTTCTCGCGCCCGACGCACCCGTACACTCAGGTGTTGATCCAGTCCATCCTGAAAATGCCGCGGAGCTTGGAGGAACGCCAAGCGCTCACGCCCATTCAGGGCGAGATCCCATCGCCGTTCGACCCGCCGCGGGGCTGTCCCTTCCACCCCAGGTGTCCCGTGGCCGTCGAGCGGTGCCGGACGACCAAGCCTGAACGCCGGAACATCGGGCCAAATCACGCCGTGGCATGCCATCTAGCCACGTGACAAGTCACGCCAGGGGAGAGCGCGCAATGCCCGCTCTCCCTGCCTTATGCTCGCTTTTCTTCTGGACGCTCCGATATCGTCGCAAGAAACGAGCGCCAATCAATCCCTTCCAAACTGCTTCGAAATCGACATCCTTCCGGAAACGGCATGTGCTCCGTGATGGCGTTCGGCACGCACAGCACCTGAAGGCCTGCGGCGATTGCGGCTCGCGCGCCGTTGGGCGAGTCTTCGATGGCGAGTGCTTCCGCGGGCGCCACACCGAGCCGCCGACACGCCAGCTGATACAATTCGGGATGGGGCTTCACCTGGCTGACATCGTCGGCCGTGGCCATCGCGTCAAAGTAGGATTGAATTCCATACTTCACTAGAAAAGGTTCGACGTAGGCGCGCCGCGAACTCGTGGCGAGACCAAGGGACACCCCAAGCCGCCGGAGCTCCTGTAGAGACGACCGCACACCCGGGCGAAGAGGCTCTTCATCGAGCAGCTTTCGGTGTTCACGCTCCACCACACGCTCTGCGTCTTCCGGTCGGATGGACGTGTCCGAATCGCACAGGTGCCGGATGGGATCGAACGCGTCGGCGCTCGTCCCGACGGTTTTGGCGTACAGGTGAAACGGGAACTCCCGTCCGTGTTGGCGGTACAGTCCCACATACGCTTCATACCACGCTCGCTCGGTGTCGACGAGCGTCCCGTCGAAGTCGAAGATCACCGCTCTCATATAGACCTCCCGATGGCCGTCGTCGCTTGAGTATAGCACGAGATGGAACGTTGAAGCAGGTGTGTCCACGGGCAGGCGCCATGTCGTTCGTGGAAGCGTTTGCGTTAATAAAAATAACGAAATTGGACGAAAGCGCTTTTCAATGCACCTGTGTCAGCATGTTATCTTTATATACGTTAGCATATCTAACATTTTCGTTGACGTCCCCGATGTTCGCGTGTATCGTTATAAAAAATTCACGCAAAGGAGTGGGCAGAGAAGATGCTCAGAACACGGTGGAAGTGGCTTCTGTCCGCAATGGCTGGGCTCGGTGCCGCTTGGGTCCCTGCGACGTGTTTTGCTGCGACCACGGCACCCCCGGTCAACTCTGGCGACGAGGCCTGGATTCTCGCTTCCTCGGCCCTTGTACTTCTCATGACACCAGGACTCGCCTTCTTTTACGGTGGTTTGGTGCGCACGAAGAACGTGATCACCACCATGCTGCAGGTGGTGGCTGTCATCCTGGTGGTCTCGCTGCAATGGGTTATTGTCGGGTACAGCCTGGCCTTTGGACCTGACTTTCACCACATCATCGGCAACCTGAACTGGTTCATGATGCGCGGTGTGGGCGCTGCGCCGGACTCGGACTACGCGCCGACCATTCCGAACCTGCTGTATGCCATCTTCCAAATGATGTTTGCTATCATCACGCCGGCACTAATCGTGGGAGGGCTTGCGGAGCGCGTCCGCTTCGCTTCGTTCGTGGTGTTCATTGTCCTGTGGGCGACCTTTATCTATGATCCTCTAGCGCACTGGGTGTGGGGTGCAGGCGGTTGGCTCCACAACCTCGGCGTGCTCGACTTCGCGGGGGGCACCGTGGTGCACATCTCGTCCGGTGTGGCTGGTCTCATGGCTGCGCTCTATCTCGGGCGCCGCGCGGAGCATGGCACCGGTGAGATCAAGGCGCACAACGTGCCGTTCGTCCTCCTAGGCACGGCGCTTTTGTGGTTCGGCTGGTTCGGGTTCAACGCGGGCAGCGCGGTTGCGGCCAACTTCCTTTCCGCGGAGGCGTTCCTTGCCACGAACACGGCAACGGCGGCTGCTGCAGTGGGTTGGATGATCGTGGAGAAGCTCCGGACGGGGCATGTCACGCTGGTCGGCGCCTGCGCCGGTGCTGTTGCGGGGTTGGTGGCTATCACGCCGGCGGCCGGCTTCGTCTCGCCGGGCTACTCTATCGTTCTCGGTTTGCTTGGTGGCGCGTTCTGCTACTTTGCGTCGACCTTCATGAAGGCGAAGCTCGGGTACGACGACGCACTCGATGCGTTCGGCGGTCACGGCATCGGCGGAACGTGGGGCGCCATCGCCACCGGCCTATTCGCATCCACTGCGGTCAACCCGTCGGGAGCCAACGGCCTTGTGCACGGCAATCCTCATCAGGTGCTGCTCCAGCTCATCGGCGTGGCGAGCACGTGGGCGTTCTCCGGTGTCGGCAGCCTGATCTTGCTCTGGATCGTCGACAAGGTCATGGGGCTGCGCGTGACGAAGGAAGAGGAGATCATGGGGCTCGATCTCGCCCTGCACGCGGAATCCGCGTATCCAGAGACGCTCACGGCGTCGGAACTGCCGAAGTATTTCGGCGCCAACGTGACGCCGCTTCTCAAGGAGTCACCCCTTGAGCACGGAACCCAGAACTAAAGCGTGAGGTACTGCTCCCGTTCCCACACATGGACGGTCCTCGCATAGGCAGCCCATTCGAGTCGCTTGGCCTCCAGGAAGTGGCGCATGGCGTGATCGCCGAGCGCCGCCTGGAGGCAGTCGTCTTGTTCGAGCGCATCGAGCGCATCCCGAAGCGTTTCGGGGAGCGCGGCGACGTGCCGCAGAAACCGCTGTTCTTCCGACCACATTTCCGGCCGTTCGTCCAGCCGGTCCGGCAGGGGCAGCGCCTGTTCGATCCCGTCAGCTCCTGCCACGAGCGCACAGGCGATGGCGAGGTATGGATTCGCAGACGCGTCGGGCGCTCGCCATTCCCACGCGCTGCCGACGGCGCGCAAGTAAGGGGCCGGATGGTGGTCGGACCAGCCAACGAATCCGGGCGCTTCGCTTCCGCCGAGGCGCTTGTAGCTGTTGACAGTCGGATTGGCGATGGCAGAGAGTCCGCGCGCGTGTGCTAGAATGCCTGCGGCAAATGCAGCACAGCGCGCTACATCGGCCGTCTCGCCGGCAGGGGCGAAGGTGAGGTGCAGGCCGGAGCCGGGATGGTCCGTGAACGGCTTCGGCATGAAGGACGCCGTGAACCCGAACCGCGCGGCTTCGCGGCGGATGACGAGTTTCGCTGTGACCACGGCGTCCGCGGCGCATAGCGGCGGCAGCGCGGTGAGATTGATCTCATATTGGTGCGGGGCTGCCTCGTGGTGGATTTGGGTCACGGGAACGCCCGCCTCGGTGAGTCCTCCGGCCATGGATCGCAGACAGCGCGCGGCGATGTCGGAGGAGAGCGCGTCAAAGTAGCGGGCGGGATCGCCGAGATGTGCGTCTTCCAAGCGCTCGTCCTGCGGGAGCAAAAAGAACTCCAGTTCGGCAGACACCGCCATCTCCGGCGCGCCGGCTGCCCTGGCCCGCTCCGCCGCGCGGGCCAAGATGCGGCGCGGGTCACCTGCGAAGGGCACGCCGTCAGGGAGCACGACGTCGCAGATGATGCGCAGTGCGCGTTCACTGAAGTCGGAGGGCCATGTGCAGGCCGTCGCGAGGTCGGGCACAAGGCGCATGTCGGACTCTTCCTCCCGCGCAAACCCTTCGACGGACGATCCGTCAAAGCCCACGCCCCGGCCGAGGACGTCTGGTAGTCGACTTGAGGGGATGGAGACGACTTTCACCGCGCCCATCAGGTCGGTGAACTGGAGCTGCACCGTGTCGATGCGCTCGGCCTCGAGCTGGCGAAGCAGTGAAGCAATACTTGACATGATGAGCCACCACCCCGATGAGATTCTGGCTTGATCATAAAGGACGAAATCTCGAAAATCTAGCAATCATCGCATGAACAAGGGTTAGGGCGGAGGGATAGCCGTGATGGTGCCGGGATGCGTGACGAACGCAGGCGACATTCGGGAGCGCGGAGAGGATTTGCAGCGCGCGTGGTGCGAATCCGTGCTCCAGGACGACGGTCCGCCGGACGACACTGCAGCGTTTCGGCGCTGGTTCGAAGGCTATCAGGTTCAACGCCGGGCCTTCGTGCTCGCCGGCTGGGCGGAAACCGTGTCGCCGGACGTCCGGCGCCGCGCGCGTCTCGTCGCGCTTGGGTCGCTCGCGCGCGGAGAGGATCTGCCGCAGAGCGATCTCGACTTTGCGCTCGTCACGACTGCGGACCTTCGGCTCGCCGACGCAGCCCCGGACATTGAACGGTTCGTGCGCTGGATGGGCCCGATGGGCTTTGCGCCCTGCATGGGCAACGTGATGGGTGCCAATCCGCGCTGGTTCGGCCCTACAGGCGCATGGACCGCGCGCATTCAGTCGTATGCGGAGTTTCCGGACTGGGCCAATGTCCGCTACCTGTACATGACGGTGGACGCGCTTCCTCTCGACGACGCGCCGGACTGGGCGCCCGTTGCGGCGCGGGTGCGCGATGTCATCGCGGGATCGGCATTCATGAAGTGGCAGATGGCGCATCTCGGCATTCGCGGGACCGTTGGATTTCGCGCCCTGCGCGGCGTGCGCTGGGAAGCGAGCGGCGCGGATATGGTCTTCCATATCAAGGACAGGTTCCTCGCGCCTATGGTCCACGCGCTTCGCTTGCTCAGTCTGCATCATGGGGTCGACGCGCTCGGCTCGGTCGATCGCGCCGCATCACTCGGCCGCCTCGGCGCCCTCGGAGACTTGCAGCCGGAGGCGATTGTGCAAGCGCTCTGGTTTGGATGGAGGCTGCGGGCGCGCCACCACGCGGAATGCTGGCTCCGGGGCCAGCGAGACAGCGTCGATCTCGTCCCTCGGTCGAGTTTGTCTCCCGCCTGGCAGGAAGCGCTTCACGAGCATTTGCGCACGGCCCAAGCCCTCGAGCGCCTGGTGTGTCGACGATTTCCGAAACCGAGGGGATCCAGATGAGGTGGTTTTTCTCCCTCCGGAGAGACGCGCCCTTGACTCCCGAACCGGTGCCGGTCTGGGAGCGGCCCCTCGGCGAAGCGCCCTACTTTGTGCTCGACCTCGAGACGTCTGGCTTTTCCCCTGTGCGCGACAAGATCCTCTCGGTCGCCTGTGCCACGTTTTCCGGGTGGCGAAGCGAGCCTGACGAGAGCTTCTACGCCATCGTGCGCCATGACGACATCGCGGACGTCCCCCCGCACATTTGGGAGCTGACCGGCCTCACGCCACAGGCCGTGCGGGACGGCGAGCCCCTTGAGGCGGCGCTTCGCCGCGCGCTGGAGCTCGGCGCAGGCCGCGTCTGGGTGGCCCACCACGTCCGGCACGATCTCGGCTTTCTCCAGCGCGCGACGGACGCGCTGTGGCGGCTCCGGCTGCGGCCCATCGCGATGGACACGGCGGTCGTGGCCCAGGTGCTGGCGCGGGCCGCGAGGCCCCTGACGCTCGACGAGGCCTGCGAATGGCTCGGGATCCCGGTGGTCGGCCGCCACCAGGCGGATGCGGACGTGCGCATGACCGCGGCCGTCTGGCGCAAGGAAATGGAGCTGTGCGGGCGGCTCGGGCTGCAGACCGTGAAGGACGTGATCGACTGGGTGAGCGCCCGTGCCACCGGGTGATGGAACGGCAGGGAAGCGGTATACTCAAATGGGAAACGCCTTTCGGCATCAGGAGGTGCGAGGATGGACGAGCAAGCGAAGAAAACAGCGCTCCGCCACATCACGTACGGACTCTACGTGATTGGCACCAAAATCGGAGAGGATGATGTCAACGCGTTCACCGGCAACTGGGTGACGCAGGCATCTTTCCAGCCGCCGCTCGTGGCGATTGGCGTCAAGAAGGGCACCACGTCGTGCGACGGCATCCTCGAGAGCCGCGTGTTCTCGGTGAACGTTCTGGAGAGTGGGCAGAAGGACCTCGCCTTCAAGTTCTTCAAGCCCCTGAAGCGCGTGGGGAACAAGTTTGAGGACGTCGAGTTCTACACCTCGACGACCGGAAGCCCCATCCTGCGCGACGCGCTGTCCTGGTTTGAGTGCCGCGTGACAGACGTGGTCGACCGGGGCGATCACACGCTCATTGTAGGCGAGGTCGTGGACGCCGGGGTGCATCGCGACGGCAAGCCGCTCACGCTCGCCGAGACGGGGCTTTTCTACGGGGGTTGAGCCCGGCGGGCGCCGTCGGCGCCCGAGCTCAATCCTCGTCCCTGTCGGGCGCTCGTTCGACGGACGCGCGCGGAATGAGGATGGGTTGAATCACGTGCGCGTCCGGCCCGGGTTTCCCGTTGATCATGTCGACGACGCGGTGCGCCGCAAAGTCCGCCACTTCTTCGAGCGACGGGCCGACCGTCGTGATGGGCACCTCCGCAAACTGCATGTCGGGCAAGTTATCGTATCCAATGAGGCTCACGTCCTGAGGCACCCGGTAGCCGAGCTCAAGCAGCGCGCGAAGCGCCCCCTTCGTGATCAAGTTGTTCAGCCCGATGAAGGCCGTCGGCATGGGAATGTCTGGCCTTGCGTATCGAATCGCCCGGTAACCTCCCTCAAAGGTCGGCTCCGCCGGATACAGCCAGTCCGGGGACGGCTGAAGCCCCGCTTGTTCCACCGCCTCCAAAAAGGCCCGCACCTTGATCTCCTGGGAGCTGCCGATGAATCCAATCCTCCGGTGCCCAAACGAGCGCAGGTATCGGACGGCTTCCGCAATTCCGGCGCGGCGGTCAAATCGCACGTGCGGCAGCGGCACGGGCTCGTCAGTCCCGATGACGAGCGTTTTCGCCTGCCAGCGCCCCAGCTCCTCCATCAGGTGCGGGTGGCGCGAGACGAGATCGGCCCAAATCACGAGGCCGTCGGCGCGCATCTGATTCAGCAGGTCGATCTCGTCCGGCGAAATCGCAATCACCATCCGGTAGTCGAGCGCGGCCAGGGCCCGGTGCAGCTGAATGGTGAGGTTGGCGAAGATGGGGTTTCCCAGGTTCACGAGCCCGAAGCCAATGAGCCGCGTGCGGCCCGACACGAGGTGGCGTGCGAGCAGGTTTCGCTGATAGCCCATGCTGCGCGCGATTTCCAGGATGCGCCGCTTGGTCTCCTCCTTGACCAGCGGGCTGTCGTTGAGCGCCTTCGAAACCGTGCTGTAGCTGACGCCCGCGCGTTCCGCGATATCCTTAATGCTCACCATGGCGGGTCTCCCTCTGTCCAAAGTCCATGGGCCTCGCGGCGTCTTGCGTGTGCCGCAAAGCCAACAGGTCTGTGATTTCCTCGACATTTTAACACAAATAACAACGTTATTAAATAGAATGTGAAACGATTCGGCGATTGGAGACGCACGTTGAGCGATTTCGAGCGTTTTCGCCATGATCGTGTCCGAAAAAGTCAAGAAGAAATGAAAACGTGGTTATTGATATCCATGAAGAACTGTGCTACCTTTTAGCAACAACGAGATGAGGCCAACTAACAACGTGGTTAATACGAGGGGTGACGGACGGCCATGACCAACTATTGCATTGTCGGGCTCGGATCGCGCGGCATCTCGATGTTCGGGCGCGATCTCGTCACGCATTACCGGGATGTCGCGCGGGTCACGGGGCTTTGCGACCGCAACGAGGGGCGCGTCCGGTATGCGCAGGAAGTCCTGGGCAAGGACATTCCGGGCTTCACGGATTTCGACGAGATGCTGGACAACGTCGAATGCGACTGCGTCATCGTTACGACGATGGATGCGACGCACGACCATTTTATCGTGAAAGCGCTTGAGCGAGGCAAGGACGTGATCACCGAAAAGCCCATGACCATCGATGCGGAGCGGTGCCGCAGGATCCTGGATGCCGAGCGGCGCAGCGGCAAGACGGTCCGCGTCACGTTCAACTATCGATACGCGCCATATAAGACCGAGATCAAGCGGCTGTTGCAGGAGGGCATCATCGGCGAAGTCCATTCGGTGGAGTTTCGCTGGTACCTCGACACCGTGCACGGCGCGGACTACTTCCGGCGCTGGCACGCGGAGAAGAAGAACTCCGGCGGCCTGTTTGTTCACAAGGCGACGCACCACTTCGACCTCATCAACTGGTGGCTGGGCCTCGAGCCCGAGGAGGTTGTCGCCATGGGATCGCGCCATTACTACGTGCCGGATCGCATGCCGGGCCACGGCGAGCGCTGCGCCACGTGCCAGGTGGCGGACCGCTGTCCGTTTTACCTCGATCTCGGCCGCGACGCCACCCTGAACGCGCTCTACAAGCAGGCGGAGGCCTATGACGGGTACCACCGCGATCAGTGCGTGTTCTCCGAACGCATCGACATTGAGGATACGATGGGGGCGCTCATCCGCTATCCGAATGGCGTGCAGGCGACGTACATGCTCACTGCGGCCACGCCATTTGAGGGCTGGCAAGTGGCGTTCAACGGCAGCAAGGGCCGGCTGGAGGCGTTCGAGCCCGAGTACTTCATCACCGAGGAGGACGCGACGGACTTCGCGCGGAGGAGCTCGAAGGACGTTCGCCGCACGGTGGACTGGCGGTTTGGCGATCCGTCGTCCGCCGAAGAGGTGCGCGAGCTGGAAATCCGCTTCTATCCCCTCTTTGGCGGCGTCCAGGTGTTCCGCGTGCCGCATGTGCGTGAGGGCCACGGCGGCGGCGACAGGCGCCTCAAGGACCACCTGTTCCGCGGCGTCGACAGCGATCCCTACGGCCACGTGGCCGGATCGCGCGCGGGGGCCATGTCCATCCTGATCGGCGTGGCGGCGAATCTCTCGATGGCCACTGGGCAGTTCGTGCGCATCGCGGATCTGTTGGGCGAAAGCGCGCCGGTCGGCGTCCGGTGATGAGGGAGGGAAGCCTGGTGTCGCGGGGGGCGGCAAGCGAACGAGTCGAGGCCCTCGCTCGGCTGCTCGGCCTGGAGCGGTCGGAGAAGCGGAGGACGTTGAGCGAACTCGTGGCGGATCGCGAAGTCCACGTGCTCCTTCCGGAGGGCACGGCGCCCGCGGGCGGCTATCCCACCGCCGTGTTGATCCATGGCCATTCGCCGCTCGGCTACGATTACTTCCGCAGCGCGAACGAGGTGTACGTCAAGGGCGCACCCGTTGCGGAACTGCTGCGTGACGCGGGCTTTGCGGTGGTGCTCCCGTCCTTGCGCGGGTTTGGCGCCACGATGGATCCGGCGGATCGCGCCCTGGGCCTGGAGCACAGCTGTGAGCGGTTCGCGCGGCAGCGATTGCTCGTCGGCCGGACGCTCCTCGGCGACCGCGTCCGGGACCTGATAGAGCTCCTGGACGCGATGGAGATGGACGGGCGCTTCGACATGGAGAGCCTTGTCACGGCGGGATTTTCAGGCGGCGGCACGGCCGCGCTGTTTCACGCGGCCTGCGATTCGCGGGTCCGCCACCTGATCCTCCTGTCGGCGATGTGCACCGCCCGGCATTCGCTCCTTGCAACGCGACATTGCTTGTGCAACTACGTACCGGGTCTTCTCAACTTCGGCGATTGGGGGGATGTGGCGGCGCTCGTGGCGCCGCGGCGCCTGACCATTGTGCATGGCGAACGCGACGGCGTGTTTCCGTTCGAAGGTGCGCGTGCAGCGTTTGCGGCCGTCAAAGCGGCGTACGAGGCCATGGGCGTGACAAACGGCGCGATGTTTCTTGCACAATCTGGGGGTCATGAGCCGTATCCGGAGGTTTTGTGGCAGTTGATGGGTGTCGGTCTCAAGCGTGTGACAACGTGAAACGAGGAGGAATCCGCATGCGAAAAAAGAGATGGACATGGACGGCGAGCGCCGCGGCCGCGTTGGTCGTGGCGGGCTGCGGAACCGCCGCGACACAGAGCGGTTCGAGCGGGTCGCAAGCCGGGCAGGCGGCGGGCAGCGCGGACTCGAAGCCGGTCGTCACGCTTACCTTTGGCTTCTGGGGTGACGCGAAGGAAGAAGCGGTTACGCTTGCGGCGGTGAAAGCGTTTGAGAAAGTCTATCCGAACATTCACATCCAGACCGAATTCGGCGGGCCGTTCAATCAGTACTTCACGAAGCTCTCCACCGAGGTCGCGGGCGGCAACGCGCCGGATATTATGCAGATGGATTACGATTACATCGAGGCGTACGCCAAAGAGGGGCAATTGCTGGATTTAAAGGGTGTGAAGGGACTCGACCTTGCTACCATTAGTCCAAGCGTTCTCCGAAGTGGTTACATCAATGGTGGATTATATGGTATTCCAAATGCAATTGACTGTTACAGCGTGATATACGACCAGAACGCATTCGCAAAGGCTGGGTATCACGGTCAGCGCATGTCATGGGACCAGTGGGCTAATTTATTGGAGAAAGTACACAAGATTACTGGTAGGTGGGCGGAAGATGACGACGAAAACTGGCAGACGTTCGGCTATTGGACTCGTCAGTACGGACAGCATCTATACAACGCCGCCGGGACGAAGCTTGGATTTACCCAAAGTACACTCGTCGCGTATCTAAATTACTGGGCAAATCTGCGCAAAGAGGGAGCGGTGCCACCCGGAACGGTCACTTCACTAATCAAGCAAGCTGCTGACCCCACTGATCCTATGGTTCCGGGTAAGTCTCTCGCGGAAATGACATGGGACGCATACATTGTGAGCTTCCAGAGCGAGATGACAAAACCCCTCGGAATGTCCTTGCCGCCCACCCGGCCTGGGGGACCAGAGGGACTTTATCTGAAGCCAAGTCAGTTTTGGAGCATTTACTCCAAGACAAGGTACCCAGAGCAGGCAGAGTTGTTCGTCAATTTCTTGCTGAACAATGACTCTGCAGGAAAAGCGCTCGGTTTGGACCGAGGAATTCCGGTGTCGTCTTCGGTCCGCGCTGCGCTTGAAAGAGCCGGGCTGACACGACCTGAGCAGCAGGAATTCACGCTTACAGACGAAGCACTCAAGGTGGCGACTCCGATTGATCCGCCACCACCTCAAGCGAACAACGAAATCGACCAGGATTTCGCGAACATGGTCCAGGCTGTGCAATACGGCAAGGAGACGGCTCAGCAGGGCGCCGAACAGTTTATGCAGGAGGCGAACGACCTCCTGCAGAACGGCGGTGAATGACGTCTCCGAGGACGGGGCCCGGCGCAACGCCGGGCCATTCCGGAAAGCGGGGTGATCGCGTGGCTGTGGCAACCTCGACCAAAGCCAATGTCCAAGCGAACGGCGAGGCCGCGAAGGCCGTGCGGCCGCGCAACGAGAAGGTCGCCTATCTGTTTCTGAGCCCATGGATGTTCGGCTTGGTGGTCTTTTCGCTCGGGCCCATCCTGGTCTCGCTCTACCTTTCATTTACCAACTACAATCTCCTACAGCCACCCAGGTGGATAGGTCTCGAGAATTATGTGCACATGTTCACGCAGAGCCAGTTGTTTGCCACTTCGCTCGTGGACACGCTGGAGTACATCTTGATCTCCGTGCCTGTCAAGATGGTGGTCGCCCTCGCCATCGCTCTGCTCCTCAGTCTCGAGGTCAAAGGCATCGGCGTGTACCGGACGGTGTACTACGTTCCGTCGCTCATCGGCACGAGCGTCGCTGTCGCCTACCTGTGGCAACAGATGTTTGGGCCCGACGGTCTCATCAACAAAGGCCTGGCGCTCGTCGGCATTCACGGGCCCAATTGGCTCGCCGAACCACGCACGGCCCTGTTCACGCTCGCCATGCTGCAGGCTTGGCAGTTCGGTTCGGCGATGATGATCTTCGTGGCAGGACTGAAGCAGATTCCCGAGTCGCTGTATGAGGCCGCCATCGTGGACGGCGCGGGCCGCCTGTACCGGTTCTTTCGCATCACCATTCCCATGTTGTCGCCGGTCATTTTCTTCAACCTGATCATGTCCATCATCAATGGGTTCACCCAGTTCACGCAGGGATACATCGTCACGGACGGCGGGCCGCTGAACGCGACGCTGTTTTTCGCGCTCTACCTGTACGAGGAGGCCTTTAACTTCCAGAACATGGGCTACGCGTCGGCGCTGGCCTGGTTCCTCCTGGTGTTGGTGGGCGTGCTGACGTTCTTGGTGTTCAGGTTCGGAAGCCGCTACGTGTACTACGAGTCCTGAGGGAAAGGAGGAGAGGGCTGTGACGGGAACCATTCGCACGAGGCGCGGAATCGTTCTCGCCCACGCCGTGCTCGTGGTCATCGGGTTCTTCCTCATCTATCCCGTGCTCTGGATGGTGTTTGGCTCGTTCAAGCCGACCAACGAGATCTTCTCCAGTGCTTCGTTTTGGCCCAAGCACTGGACGCTCGCAAATTACCCGCAAGGTTGGAACGCGATTCCTGGCCTACCGTTTGGCACGTTCATCCTACATTCGCTGTTGGTGTCCTGTCTGGTGTCTCTCGGCACGGTCATCTCGTCCGCCATCGTCGCGTTCGGGTTCGCGCGCTTCACGTTTCGAGGGAAATCCATTCTGTTTGGCATCATGATGATCACGATGATGCTGCCGACGCAGGTCACGCTCATTCCCCAGTACGCGATGTTTCACTATCTGGGCTGGATCAATACGTATTATCCGCTCATCGTGCCCGCGTTCTTTGGTAGTCCGTTCTTCATCTTTCTCATCGTGCAATTCATCCGGGGGCTGCCCAAAGAATTGGACGAGGCGGCGAAGATCGACGGTTGCAATGCCTTCACGCTGTTTGTGCGCGTCATCCTGCCGCTCATCGTGCCGGCGCTCATCACCACGGCCATCTTCAGTTTCATCTGGTGCTGGGACGACTTTTTCTCTCAACTCATCTACTTGAATTCGGCGCAGAAGTTCACGGTGCCGCTCGGGCTGGAGTCGCTCGCGAACGCCGTCGCGCAGGAGGAGTGGGGGCCGCTGTTCGCCATGTCCACCGTGTCGCTCATTCCGCTCTTCCTTATCTTTTCTTCCTGCAGAAGTACGTCGTCCGCGGCATCGCCACCACGGGCCTGCGCGGATGACCGCGAAAGGAGGTGACATGCGTGCCTAGGTGGAAACGGAGTCTCTCGGCAGGCGCGAGCCTCGCGCTGGTCGCGGCCGCCGCCACCGGCTGGACCGCTCACGCGCGCTTCGCCCAGGCCGACAACGTGGCCGATCTCGTCGCGCAGGCGGGCGATCTCGACGCTTCTCTCGCCCAGGTCCTGCACGGCGCGCCGTTCGCCATGCCCGTCCCGTCGTTGCCGAACATCGTGCCCCGCGTCTACGACATCACCGAATACGGCGCGAAGCCGGGCATCGGGCAGGTCAACACCCAGGCCATTCAAGCGGCCATCGACGCAGCCAGCCAACACGGCGGCGGCATCGTCGACATTCCGCCGGGCTATTGGGTCACCGGTCCCATCGTGCTGAAGAGTCACGTCGACCTCAACGTGGAGTCCGGCGCCCAGCTCCAGTTTTCGGGCGATCACGACCTGTATCCGCTCGTCCCGAGCGGGAGCGCCTACATCGTTCAATCGCCCATCAGCGCGACGGACGCGGTGGATGTCGCCATCACGGGTCACGGCGTGATCGACGGTGCCGGCAACTCGTGGCGGCCGGTGGAGAAGTCGAAGCTCTCGGCGGAACAGTGGAATGCGCTCGTGGCGTCGGGGGGCGTGGTGACGCCAGACGGAAGCACCTGGTGGCCGACGGCGCAGGGTGCAAACGCCCAGGCGTATATCAAGGCGCATCCGAACATGACGTATCAGGACTACCTGCAGGTGAAGGACTACCTCCGGCCGTACATGGTGTACTTCCAGGGGTGCCAAGGCGTGTGGCTCCAGGGCGTCACCTTTGAAAATTCGCCGTTTGCGACTGTGAAGGTGAACACCTCCAAGGACGTGGTCATCGACGATGTGAACATCCGCAACCCGTGGTACGGGCAGAACACGGACGGAATTGACGTCTCGGCCGATGACACGGTCGTCTTGTATCGCGACGTGATCGACACGGGGGACGATGGCATCGCGTTGGAGTCGAGCGGGAACGACGCTGCGGGAGTGTTCAACGAGCAGGACGTCGTCGTGGCGGACTGCATCGTGCACAACGGCCACAGCGGCCTCGCCGTCGGCAGTTACACGGACGGCGGCATCCGGGACGTCTGGGTCACGGGCGACGTGTACGATGGCACGGAGTCGGGCCTGCGCTTCAAGAGCGGCGTGGGCAAGGGTGGGCTGGTGGAGGACATCTACATGGATGACATCGTCATGCGGGACATCAGTGGAGCCGCCATCACCTTCGACGACGGCTATGTGGACAACGGGGCGGACACGTCTTCGCTTGAGGCTCCCGGGCCAAACTCGTACGTGCCGCAGTTTGAGAACATGACCATTTCGAACGTGAGCTGCGAGTACGCGGGCCAGTCCATCTACATGAATGGCCTGCCGAACGCACCCATCTCGAACATCGCGCTGAACGACGTCAGCATCACGGCAGACCAGCCGCCGCAGATTCAGAACACCTCGAACCTTGTGGAGAATCAGGTGCAGATCCAGTCGGGTGTGACGATGCTCGGCGAGATTCCGCACTGACAGACAGAGACCAGGCAGAAGGCCGAGGGGCAGTCGCCGCGCTCGGCCTTTTCCATGCGACGATAGCCGACAACGAGCGCGCCCGGCGCCATCGCGCCGCCCTCATTTCACGTGAATGAACGTGACCAGTCCCCCCATCATGTCGACCTCGTCGTCCGGATTCATCATGTGGTCGAGGATGTGACAGTGAAACATCCAGTCTCCGCGCACGTCGGCGGGAAATTCGATATCGGCCGTCTCGCCCGGCGCGATGGCGAGCACGTTCATCGGGCGCGGAACGGGCAGCGGGTGCCCATCTTCCGCCAGGAGCCAAAAGGTCGTCTCGTGCACGTGCATGGCGTGATAACACATGCTGCTCGCGTTCACGATGCGCAGCACGACGCGGCTTCCGTACGGCACGGTCAGTTGGGGCGCGTTGGGATACGGTTTCCCGTCCAGGCCGAATGCGTTCTCGGTGGTCGATCCGTCCACCATCCACGCGTCGATTTCAAAGAGCGCGTCCACCTTGGCGAAAGGGTAGAGGGGTCCGCGCGCCGGATCGACCAGAAGCACCCCGTGCAGGCCCTGATCAATCTCGCTCGCCATGTCGGTGCCGCTCTCGTACAGGTGCGTGCCGACCATGTCCGGCGTCACCGTGAAACTGTACAACCGCTCGCCGCCCGGCGGGACGGGCCGCTCGGTCACGCCGCCGATGCCAAGTTGGGACGCCGGCAGCGGGAGACCCGGGAAGTTCAGGGTGGTGGGTTCATTCAGCTCGTTCTTCAGGAGGATTTGGACGCGATCGCCGACGCGCACGCGGATGACAGGGCCTGGCACCTGCCCGTTGTATCCGCACGCGACGACCGACTTGCCCGGATACAGGTACCAGTTCACCTCGCTCGCGACGAGCGTGAACCGCTTGATGCCTCCGGGCAGCATTTGCGACGTCATGCCCTGCTCGTCCATGACCCGGTCGGCGTCTGCGTTTTGTTCGCGAATGAGAGCAGGGGTGATGGACAGCGGGCCCGCGTCGGGAACGCCTTCCGGCACGAGGAGCGATCCCATGGTGCTCGTCGGCGCCATGGACATGCTCGTGGACGCCACCTTGGCGCCCGCGCCCAGGACGGGCGACGCGTGGACCCAGGCGAGGGCGAGCGACGCGCAGGCGCCGAGTGCTGCAACCAGAGCTGGGACGGTTCGGCGCATGGTCCACCTCCTCACGGGACCACGTGGATGAGCGTCATCATGCCACCCACGGGGTCCACGGTGTCATTCGGATTGATGAGCGAGCTCGCCACGGTGTCGTAAAACGGGAAGGTGCCGGTTTGATCCGCCGTGAACTCCACATCCACCGTTTCGCTCGGTGCGATGGACACGACGCTGACCGTCTGCGGATCCGGCTGCAGCTGACCGTCCTGCGCCACAATCTTCACATCATACCCATCGATGGTCATCGCGTGGAACGTCTCCGCACATGCGTTGACAATTCGCATGTACACCGTCGTGCCGCGTTTCACCGTCAGCTGCGGGGTGTCCGGATACGCCTTGCCGTTGATGAGAAACGTGTTCTCGTTGTCCGATCCGTCCTGCTTACCTGCGCCGAGCACAAACAGGACGTCGCGCACGTGGCGCATGGACGGCGAGGGTGTTTTGGGATCGACGATGATCACGCCGTTCAATCCAGCGTCCACCTGATAATCGTCGTCGTAGTGGCTGTGATACCAGTGCGTGCCGATCATCTGACTTGTCACGGTGAACCGGTAGACAAAGGTGCCGCCCGGCTGAATGGCGGGCTCGGGAAAGCCTGGCACCCCGTCCATGTCGTTTGGGACCGCCATTCCGTGCCAATGGATGGTGGTCGGTTCGGGGAGATCGTTGTGTACGACGATCTCGACGCGATCGCCGACGCGGACGCGGATGAGCGGCCCGGGGACTTGCCCGTTGTAGCCCCAGGCCCACAGGTTTACGTTTCGGTAAAAGTTCCAACCGAACTTGGATGCGGTGAGCGTGAATTGCTTGACGCCGCCGGGCAGGATGCGCGGGGTGAGCGCGACCTCGTTCATCAGGTTGACAGCGTCCCGGTCTTCTTGTAGGATTTGGACATTCGTCAGAACGGGCGGGGGCGTGGGCGGCGGTCCGTCGTCGCTCGTTGCGTTCTGCATGGCCATCGAAGCGGCTTCGTTTGCAATTTGCGCGTCGGCGCGATGCAGCGCGGCCTCTCCGATGCCAGCCAGGGACACGGCGCCAAAGCCCCACATGGCTGCCCAAACGGCTCGACGCAGGCGCCTGTTTCGCAAGTGATGGGCCTCCTCTCGCAGCTCTCTGAGGGTATGATGAAGCCTGCATATGAAGAAAAGGCCCCGTTTTTGTGAAAGCCACGTAAAAATTGAGGGGGACGGAACATGTGGGGGCTCCGAGGATTTGGAGCGTCGCATGCGTTTTCGAGAAGTTTCTTTTCTCATAGCTATGGCTACGGTTACGGAGGTTATGGCCTGGGTCACATGTTTGTGAACGGGCTGGTGCACGGGCTCGGATTTGGCATTGGCTACGGCATTGCGCGCCACATCCCGTTCACGCTCATTCTCGTCATTGCCATCGTCGCGCTGGTGTGGTGGCTGGCCCGCAGGCGGTGAGAACGCCCCAGCCGCTGAGGGCTGGGGCGTGCCGCCGTGCCCGGCACAGGCGGTGGCCAGGCGGTGAGAGTCCGCTCCGGGGGGCCACTTCCGGCGACGTGGTCGCGAAATTCGCTCAGGACGGCAGTTTGGCTTCCAGCTGGCTCAGCACATCCCGGATGCCTGGAACGACGTCCGCCAGCGTCGATTCGTCGAAGGGGGAACGCAGGCCGGCTTCGCTGACCAGTTCCAGGAACGAGCGGCTGCCCCCCAGTCCGCAGAGGCGCAGATACGACTCCCAGGCCTCGGACGGATTGTTCTGCATCCAGAGGAAATACTGCAGCGCGCACACCTGGGCGAGCGCGTAGTCGATGTAGTAAAACGGGTAGTTGTAGATATGGAGTTGGCGCTGCCACAGGCCGCCTTCCTCGAGGTACGGCATTCCCTCGTAAAATTCGTCGCCCCGGTTCATGTAGATGCGCTCCAGTTCCCGCCACTTGGCCTTGCGCTCGGCAGGCGTCATCTCGGGGCGCTCGTACACGGCGTGCTGAAACTCGTCGACCGCGGCCATGTACGCGATGGACACCACGGAATCCGCCAGGTGCGTGTAAAAGAACTTGTCCGCGTCCTCCTGGAAGAAGAGCGGCATCCACTTCCACGTAAAGAACTCCATGCTCATCGAGTCGATCTCGGCTGCCTCCGATGTGGGGAAGAAATACTCGGGCAGTTTCATGTCGCGCGACTGATACGCTTGAAATGCGTGCCCGGCCTCGTGCGTGAGGACGGTCACGTCGCCCAGGGTGCCGTTGAAGTTGGCGAAAATGAACGGTGCTTTGAAATTCGGGATAAAGGTGCAGTAACCGCCGACGCGCTTGCCCTCGCGGCTCAACAGATCCATGAGTTCGTGGTCCAACATGTACTGAAAGAACGCGTCCGTCTCCGGGGACAGCTCTTTGTACATGCGCCTGCCGTTTTCCAGGATGAAGGCCGGATCGCCTTTCGGGTGGGCGTTGCCATCTCGATACCAAAGGCTGATGTCATGGATGCGCAGGGACGATAGACCGAGGCGCTCGCGCTGTTTGTCGCGAATCTCGGCGGCGAGCGGCACGATATGCTTTCGAATGGCCTCGCGGAATGCCGCCGTCTCCGTCGGGCCGTAGTCCGTGCGGTTCATGCGATGGTAGCCCATCTGCACAAAGTTTTCGTACCCGAGCTTCTGGGCCATGGCCGTGCGCATCCGGACGAGATCGTCGTACATCTCGTCAAACGAGTCGCCGTGCTCCGCGAAAAAGCCGAACATGGCGCGCACGGCGTTTTGTCGGGTCTCGCGGTCGGGCGATTCGGTGAACTTCACCATCTGACTCAGGTTGTACGTCTCGCCGCCGAATGGAATGCGGGCGCTCGCCACGAGTTGGTTGTAGTCCGTCACGCGGGCATTGATCTTCTGCATGTCTTCCACAATCGCGTCGCTGAACGATCTCGTCTGCACCTCCGCGAGCCGGAACCACTGACGGCCGAAGCGCTCCTCGAGCGCCTTGCGGTGGGGCGAGGCGATGAGCGCCTGGCGCAGCCGAGTCTCGAGCGCTTCCATCTCCGGCGCTGCCTCGTCGAAAAACGCTTTCTCCGCCCGGTAAAACTCGTCCCGCGTGTCCACGGAATTGCGGATGTACGCGAGTTCAAACATGGTCTGGAAATCCATGCGCAGCCGGTTCACTTCTTGCAGGGCGTCGAGGGCGGCCTCCGGGGTGGTGGAAGCCTCGAATTCGTCGATGAGCCGCAGGACGTCGTGTTTCAGCGCCGCCAAATCCGGCCGCTGATACTTCATCTCGGAGAACTTCATGGAAGACCTCTCCCACTCGTCAGAAATGTTCGTCCGCTCAAGCATACCATAAATGGGCGTATCCGAATCGCGCGGGCCGTGCTACACTGGTGCCACAAGTGCCCGATTTGCGATGTGATAGGAGATGGCTATGAAAGCGTTATCTTCTGATGAGCGATGGAAAACGCCCTCCATCTATCTTCTGAACGTCACTCTCTACACGCGGTTCCACGAGGCGCTTGCGCTCTTTCCGGCGCACGTGCCGGTATTCGTGAATGCGAAGGTGCAGGAGCGGTACGGGACAGCGCTCGGGGCGCGGCGGGTCGGCGTGATGGACGCGGAGCGGCCAATCACCCTCAAGCCGCTCATGGAGGCGCTGTCCACGGGCGCGGTGCTCGTCGCGCTGGACACGGATCAGCGGGGCTTCCAGGCCGTCGCCCGCTATGCCACCGAGCGCCGGATCCCGGTCATTCCTGTGTATGGTCATTCGCTTGTCATCGACGAGGAACACCCGCTTCCTTTCGGCGACCCGCGCTCGGCGCTCGACACCCTACAGGAGTTCTTGCTCCAAAGTTACATGGGACCGCGCACGGTGGCGTCGGTCAACCTGTTCGACGAGCTCGTGCAGTCCGCGCGGTATTACGGGGAAGACCGCGTCATCGTCAAGGACATGACGGGCAGCGCGCGCTACCGCGACGTGCTGCTTCAAAGCTACGTGCTTGGCACCGCGCTTCGCCGGATGATTCAGCGCCAACGCGTCGGGGTGATGCTGCCGAATTCGGTGGGCCACGTGGTGGTGTTGTTCGCGATGTTTTACGCCGGGCTCACCCCGGTGATGCTCAACTACTCGAGCGGGGTGCAGACGGTCGTCGACGCGTGTGAGACCGCGGGGGTCGATACCATCCTGACGTCCCGCGAGTTCATTGAGAAGGGGCAACTGCAGGAGCTGGAGCAGGCGCTCACGGCGAGGTACAAGCTCCATTACATGGAGGACGTGCGCAAGCAGATTGGGCTTGGCGCGAAGCTCGCCGGTTTGTGGGCGTTCCGCCGCAAGCGCCCAGCGCATCCCGGATCGAACGAGATCATCCTTTTCACTTCGGGAAGCGAGTATCGCCCGCGCGGGGTGGTGCTCTCGCACGGGAACATCTACGCCAACGTCCAACAGACGAGGTCCGTGATCGATTTTGGCACCGAGGATCGCATGCTGAACGCGATGCCGATGTTTCACTCGTTCGGGCTCACGGCGGGGGCATTGCTGCCACTCATCGCAGGCATCCAGGTCTATCTGTATCCGTCGCCGCTTCACTATAAGCGCATCCCCGAGATCTGCGGCCAGGAGCAGTCGACCATCCTGTTTGGCACGTCGTCGTTCCTCGAGAAATACGGGCAGAACGCGACGCCCGAGCAGTTTGCGCATCTCCGCTACGCCGTGGCTGGCGCAGAGCGGCTCAAGCCGGAGGTGGAGCAGGCGTGGCTCCAGAAGTTTGGGCTTCAGATCATGCAGGGCTACGGCGCCACCGAGACCTCGCCCATCATGTCCCTGGACACCCCCATCAACCACAAGCAGGGCTCGGTGGGGCGGTTCTTGCCGGGCATTCGCTATCGGCTGGAGCCTGTCGACGGGATCGAGCAAGGGGGACTGCTGCACGTGCAGGGGCCCAACCTGATGAAGGGCTATTTGGTTCACGGGGAGGGCTTCGTGGAACAGACGGGCTGGTACAACACAGGCGACGTCGTCGACGTAGACGAGGACGGCTTCGTGACGATTGTGGGCCGGCTCAAGCGGTTTGCGAAAATCGCGGGCGAGATGATCTCGCTCAACCTGGTGGAGCAACTGGCGGCGCGCGCGTACGGCCATCCGGCCTTTGCAGCCGTCTCCATCCCTGATCCGGCGCGCGGCGAGCGCATTGTGCTTGTCACGACCCAAAAAGGACTGACGCTTGCGCCCATGCGCGATCTCGTCGATCAGCTGGGCTACTCGCGCATGCACGTGCCGGCGGAGATCCGCGTGATTGACGAATTTCCGCTGCTTGGCAGCGGGAAGACCGACTACGTGACCCTGAAGGCGATGGTGGAGAAGGGGCCCGCCTGACGCGCCGCCCTACGTCACGCCATCACGCGGCTCGCCGGACGGGCTCGCCCCTAGCGCGGCGGAGTCTGGCCTTTCGGCCCACTACATAGGACACCACCGGGATCTTCATCAGGATGTACGCAGCCAACATCGAAGAGAAGTAGCTGAACAAGATGGCGGCTGGCAACAGCGCGTAGTGAAGCCACACGGGGATGCCGCGGCCGTCGAGATTGTCCATCACGACTTCCATCGCGTACAGCGGAAACGGTTGGATGAGATAGATGCCGAACGAGGTCTGGGAGGCCACGCGCACGAAGCGCGAGAAGGCTCGCCATCCAGGCAGATCCTTGCGCTTGGACCACGCCAGGCCCGCGTACCAAAAGGCGCACGTCACGACCAGGCTGTACGGCACCATGATGGGCTGCAGGACGAGCTCGGCGTCGTCCTCGCCGTCGTGCAGAACCAGCCGCTCGAGGAAATAGTGCCCGAATAGGATGCCGAGGGAGGTGACGAGTGCGACGAAGAGCGCCTTGCGGTGGCGCTCCATCCATGCCGCCACCTGATCGTAGTGGCACGCCAAGACGCCGCCGGCGATAAACCAAAACTGGTACATCAGGAGATTTCGATCTCGATACGTGTACAGATCATACAGCCATTTGGGCCAGCCGGTGGGCGTGAGGCTGTCGAGGACGTTTTGGTTGAGCCACATCAAGCACATCTCGAGCACAAAGCTTGCCACCAAAATGTGGACGTGATACCTGGCCGCCTTGCGAACGCCCCGAAGCAGGAGCGGGAAGATGAGATAAAGCTGCATGGACACCACAAGAAAGTACAGAAAAAACATGTTTCCAGTAAGAAGGTTGTGGATGATGGCAGGCACCAAGTTGGACCATGTCCACGAGAAGCCTGGCGTCAATAGCGCGACGAACGCGATATAGGCCAGCGTCCAGACCACGTATGGAATCACGATGAGCTGGAATCGCTTGCGCCAGAAGGGAAGCGGGTGAAACGGATCCTGCTGAAGATACGTGGTGAAGAGCACAAGGCCCGTGACAAACATGAACGTCTCGCGGGTGAAGTGCGTCGCGGTGATGAGCGCGCCGAGGGCGTAAAAGCCAGGTGTGCCGTCGTTGTTGAGCACATTAAAAAAGGACAACGTGTGCACGGTGAGCACGCCGAGAATGACAAACGCCCGCATCAAGTCGATCTCGTCCAGGTATCGTTTCCCCACGAGCACCTTGCCCCCTTGTCTCTCTCGCAACTCACCACATTGTATCCGATCCGCCTCGAACTTGTTTCGAAAGCTGGAGGCAGGCGCGCGAAGGTTCACCCTGCTGGTTGCCCTGGGCGGGTCGCCTAGCGTGCTGAGACCTCACGGCTCCAGGCGAGGTGCGGGTGGAGGCCACACGCAGGGCGCGTCCAGCAAGGTTTGCTCCCGGTGGGAGGTGGGCGCGACGTAAAACACGTCAAACCCCCCGGTCGCGGGGTTTGGCCCGGACGGGACGGACAAGATGAGGTGGTCGTCCATCATATATCCGCCGTCCGACGGCGTGAGGTGTGGCGGGCGACCGTTGACCGTTCCAGGCACAAAGGTGAGCGTCCCGTAATCGGCCAGCGTGGATACGTGACCGCGAATTTCGGGCGCCTCTTGAATCCACTCGGCGGACGCCCCGGGACCCGAATACGGCTGCGTGCTGGTGAACTGCTCGTTCTGTGTGAGGTCGTCGAGCGTAAGCGTCCACGTGCCATGTCCGTCGCGGTAGATGCGGGCCTCCATCGCGTCACCCGGCGCCACCGCCATGGAGGGAATAACCACCTCCGTCGGGTGAACCGGCCGGATTTCCCACCAGGCGAAGTACTGAGCTCGCCCATCCACGTAGTTCTCTTCGGTCCCAATCTGAATCAAGTCGTCGTTGCTGAATCCGTCGATGCCAATCCAGGTGGAGGAATACGAGTTGCCTCGCGATGGGCTGACGGCGGGGACCACCCAGTTGCCCGAGATATCCCAGTACCGGCCTCCTGTGAGTGCGTAGCCCGACCAGTTGAGGGTGGCCCACCCGAGGTCGGAGATGGACAGCGCACCATCTATGCCTCGCGGCGATGCGCCTTCCAGGGCGGGATTGACCGGTGCAGCCTTGACATGGAGGGCGGGCGTGCGAGGCGATTCGGCCGAATGGAAAGCGGCGGTCCACACGCACCCTGATGCAGCCAACGCCATTGCGGTGCATGCAGCCGTCCCCATCGCGCCGCGCAAGGGGGCAGGTTTCTCGGGGAACTTTGCGCCCGGCGAGACAAGCGCTTTCTTGACCGTCCACACGTGGTCATCACCTAGCGTCTCCTGGGGTGCAGAAGCCGAGTCTCAGTATCCCGACCTCCTGCGACTTCAACATACGAGTCGTGCGCTCAAAATTTCATCAAATTTTGAGATCTCACGTGACTTCTGTTCAGGCGCGGCCGCCGCTTTTACGCGCATGGATTCGATGCGCGCCCCGTACACTTGCAATGGAACAAGCCCGGATCGCTTCCCGTGCGCTTGAGGTACAATGCATGCAAAAGGTGCCTCCGTGTCCCCGCGTGACGTTCACCCCATGTCGCATTTCTGTCCCAGGCGCATGTCTCAATCGCTCATCCCTCATCCTCACGCCCGGGAGGTGTAAAGCTTGACACGTTCGTGGACCCTCATCGTGGCTCGGCTCCCGTTCTGGCGACTGATGCTGTACGGTGCGGCCGCATCCTTCCTCTTTTTTGCCGGGAGTCTCGCGTTGGGATTGAGTCAAGGCCGCCTCTGGCCGACTTTGTCCCTCATCGGCACGTCCATCGTGCTGGAGGCCCAGCCCGCCGCCGCTGCGAGCATTCCGCTCGGGTTCGATCCGCCCACAGGAGCCGGAATTTCCATCCTCGCCAACATGATCGCGGTGCCCGTCCTGATGGTAGGGTTGCGGCAGGCCATCCAGCGATTTCGCTTCGTGCGTAGGTGGCTGGCGAAGGCGGAGGCGCTGTCACGCAAATACGGGAAGTACGGGGTCTGGGTTCTTGCGCCCCTGTGCCCGCTGCTTGGGGCGTATGCCTGTCTGGCCATCGGCAGCATCCTTAGGTGGAATCCGCTTCGGGTGCTTGCAGCGGTCGTCGCGGGGATGGTGGGTTCGGCGTTTGTCATCGCGTACGGCGGATTTGCGCTGCTGCGGCTGTTTCACCCCTGAGAACGGGAGGCGGCGCATACGCTCGTCCTCGCTCGCATATACAACAGCGAGGGCTTCCGCACTGGGTGTGCGCGCCGCCTCACACAGGCAGATGGAAGGAGCCACGCGTTTCGAATTGCTTGTTTGGTACCACGAAAAGTCCCGCGGCACAATTGCAGTGTCACACCTGACTTTGGTACGCTTTCAGTTAAGATCAGGCTTTATAAATTCATGATACGGAACCCATGTGAAGATGAGGGGGTGTGCGCGCGCGGATTTGCCTGTCCAAAACGTCCTGAGGCGGAGGCGTCAGTTTCACACTCTGGTGTAATCGAGGTGTTGACTACGTTACTCGATTCCATTCACGACCCAAAAGACCTGAAAAAGCTCAGCGAGTCGCAGTTGGTGACGTTGGCTCAGGAAATTCGCGACTTTCTCGTCACGTCCATTTCGAGGACCGGCGGGCATTTTGGCGCCAACATGGGCGTCGTGGAACTGACCATCGCGTTACACCGCGTGTTTGACAGCCCTCGAGACAAGATCATCTGGGACGTCGGCCATCAGGGGTACGTGCACAAGATCCTCACGGGCCGCAAGGACATGTTCCCGACGCTGCGCAAACTGGGCGGGCTGGCCGGATTTCTCAAGCGGTCCGAGAGCGAGCACGATGCGTTTGGGGCGGGCCACTCGTCCACGAGCATCTCGGCAGCTCTCGGCATGGCCGTCGCGCGCGATCTGCGCAACGAGGATTACCACGTCATCGCCGTGATCGGTGACGGGGCGCTCACGGGGGGCATGGCGATGGAGGCCATGAACCACGCGGGCGATCTCGGCACCGATCTCATCGTCATTTTGAACGACAACGAGATGTCCATCTCCAATAACGTCGGCGCGGTCTCGAAGTACCTCACGCGGCTTCGGTCCGATCCGAATTACGCGCGCGCCAAGCAGGACATCGATCACCTCCTGCGCCACCTGAGCAACGTGGGCCAGAAGGTGACGAAGGTGTTGGATCGCGCCATGGAGGCGGCGCGCCACATGATCTTGCCCATCACGCCGTTTGAAGGCTTCGGCTTCAAGTATATCGGCCCCATCGACGGTCATGACCTCCGCCAGCTCATCCCGGTCTTCGAGCGCGTGAAGGAACTCAAGGGGCCCATCCTGCTCCACGTGCTGACGCAGAAGGGCAAGGGGTATCCGCAGGCGGAGAACTCGGAGGACAAGTGGCACGCGTGGCCCAGCGCGGCCAAGCCCAACCAAGCGCCGTCGTACACGAGCGTGTTCGCGCAGACCGTCGCGGAGATGGCGAGAAAGGACGAGCGGATTGTCGTGGTCACGCCCGCCATGCTGTCGGGCAGCGGGCTGGTGAAATTTCAGAAGGAGTTTCCGACGCGCACGTTCGACGTTGGCATCGCCGAGCAACACGCGGCGACGTTCTGCGCCGGGCTCGCCGCAGCAGGGAAGCGGCCGATCTTCGCCGTCTACTCCACGTTCCTGCAGCGCGCATACGATCAGACCATCCACGACATCTGCATTCAGAACCTCCCGGTGGTCCTCGCGGTCGATCGCGCCGGGATCGTCGGGCCGGACGGGGAGACGCACCAAGGCGTCTTCGACATCGCCTACCTGCGCACCGTACCGAACATGTCCATCATGATGCCGAAGGACGAGAACGAACTTCGGCACATGCTGTTCACGGCGATGCAGCACGACGGACCTGTGGCCGTGCGGTATCCGCGTGCGGACGGCGTGGGCGTGCCGATGGACGAACCGCTGCACGCGCTGCCCTGGGGGAAAGCCGAGGTGCTGCGCGAAGGGCGGCATCTTACCATCGTGGCGCTGGGGCCCATGGTGCCCGAGGCGATGAAAGCCGCGGAGCGACTCGCCGCGAAGCACCAGATTGAGGCGACGGTCGTGAATCTGCGCTTCGTGAAGCCGCTCGACGAGGAGCTGTTGCTCAGCCTGGCGAAGACGGGCAGGCCCATCCTCACCGTAGAGGAGGCGTCGCTCGCGGGCGGGATGGGATCGGCCGTCGCCGAGCTTCTCCTGGATCGCGGCGTCATGGTGCCGATGCGCCGCAAGGGCGTGCCGGATCACTTCGTGGAACACGGCGGTCGCGACGAGGTCCTGCATCGGCTCGGCCTCGATGCCGACGGCATCGTGGCGGACGCGCTGGAACTCATGCGCCAAGCCGGTCAGGTGCCGCACGCCCTGAATCGGGTTGGCACGTGACGACACGCGGTCTGGCGGACGGAAAGAGGGAGGCCGTATGACGTTGACGCGAGACGTCCGGCAGCGGCGCAAGGTCGAGCACGTGCATGCCGTTCAAGCGCTCGGCGATCCGACGGGCGTCTCGAATGGGTTCGAGTGCGTCTCACTCGTGCCTTGCTCTGCGCCGGAGGTGGCCTGGGACGACGTGTCCCTGGCCACCGAACTCTGCGGCATCCGCCTGGAATCGCCGATTCTCATCAACGCGATGACGGGCGGCGCGGACGAAGTGTACGACATCAATCGAAAGCTCGCGCAGGTCGCGCGCCGCTTCGGCCTGGCTATGGCGCTCGGGTCCGCTTCGGCTGGCCTCGCCTCTCCCGAGGTGGCCTACACGTACCGCGTCGTGCGGGAGATCCATCAGGACGGCGTGGTCATCGCCAACGTGGGCATGGGCACCGGGCTGGAGCGCGCGCGGAAGGCCGTGGAGCTGGTACGGGCGGATCTGCTTCAGGTTCACTTCAACGCCGCGCAGGAACTGTTCATGGCGGAGGGAGACCGCGACTTTCGCGGTGCGCTCGACGCGCTTGCGGAAGTCGCGCGCGGCGTGGGGGTCCCGGTGGTGGCCAAGGAGGTTGGGCAAGGGATTTCGGCGGAGGATGCCATCCGATTCGCCGACGCTGGCGTGCGGGCCATCGACGTGGGCGGCCTTGGCGGGACGAACTTCATCGCGGTCGAAGCCTGGCGCCGGGGTGCCGAGATCGACGAATTTTGGAACCGTTGGGGGCTGCCGACGGCCGCATCGCTGTGCGAAGTCGCGGCGGCGGTCGGGGAGCGCGCTGACGTGATTGCGTCCGGGGGCATTCGCACGGCGCTCGACGTCGCGAAGGCGATGGCGCTTGGCGCGAGCGCAGTGGGCATCGCGGGACCGCTTGTCCGACTCGTGACGCAGCCAAACGGGGAAGAGCAACTAAATCGTTTTATCGAGGACCTTCACTTCGGGCTCCGCGCCCTGTTGGTGCTTACCGGCTGCCGCAATTTCTCCGACTTGCGCGGCAAGCCGGTCGTCATCCTGGGCTGGCTCCGGGAATGGCTCGAGGCGCGTGGATTGAAGGGGTGGATGGACGCGCGGGGGCGGGCTCCCTTCGGCGCGTGAGCCCCGGACACGCCATTTGCGATCGCGGTAAACCAGAGATATCCTTTCCTTTAGATGGCCTTTTTTCTACGTATTCATGCGTCGAATCGGATTGAGGAGGAGGGATTGGCATGGCGCGACAGTCATTCTCCGCAACGGTCGACATGGTGAAGTACCTGGCGAAAAACCGCATCAAGGGTATCAAGCGGTACCCGATGGTCCTCATGCTCGAGCCGACGGAATTGTGCAACCTGACGTGCACAGGCTGCGGGAAGATCCGGCAGAGCCCGGACGTCCTCAAGATGCGGATGACCGCAGAGGACTGCTTCAAGGCCATCGACGAGTGCGGTGCGCCCGCCGTGTCCATCGCGGGCGGAGAGCCGCTTGTGCACCCGGAGATTGTCGAGATTGTCAATGGCATGCTGGAGCGGCGGAAGCTCGTGATGCTGTGCACCAACGGGATCTTGCTGCACCGGGTCCTCGACAAGCTGAAGCCTCACCCGAACTTCACCTTTGTGTTCCACCTCGACGGCAAGCGCGAGCACCACGACAAGATGGTGGAGCGCAAGGGCGTCTTCGACATCGTGATGAAGGGCATCAAGGCGGCGAAGGAACGCGGATTCCGCGTCGCAACCAACACCACGCTGTACAAGGGCGCGAGCGCGGAGGACACGGCCGAGCTGTTGATGGAGCTCATGGAGATGGGCGTCGACAACTGCATCGTGTCGCCGGCGTTCACGTATGAAGAGGTCGATCCGTCCCACAGCGACATCTTCCTGCACCGCAAGGAAGTGCACCAGCTCGTGCGGGATATCATGGCGCGCTGCGGGGATCGCATCCGGTTCTACGACACGCCCATCTACTTCGACTTCCTGCAGGGCAAGCGCGAGCTGCGCTGCACGCCTTGGGCCATGCCGAACCGCAATCCGAAGGGCTGGAAAGGCCCCTGCTACCTGCTGACGGACGAACACTACGAGACGTTCCAGGAGATGATGGAGAAGACCAACTGGGAGGAGTTCGGCTACGGCGAGAATCCCCGGTGCGCGAGCTGCATGATGCACTCCGGCTACGAGATGGCGGCTCTCAAGGCCCTGACGCCCCGCGATACCTGGCGCCTGGTTCGGTGGTTCTTCGCCTCGTGACGACGCTTGTCGTCACGGCGCTCGGCTTTGAGCGCGCGGCGTTCCGTCATCTGGCGCACCGCCCTGGGTGGTGCGTCGCTTCGACGGGCGTGGGGCCTGCGCGGGCGGCGGATGGGCTCGCGCGGCTCATTCGGGCGGAGCGGCCCGCGCTCGTCGTCGGCGCAGGGGTGTGCGGCGCGCTGGACTCCGGCCTGCGCCTTGGCGATCTCGTCCTGCCGGCGGAGGCGGTGACGCCGGAGGGCTCGTGCGCGCCGCTTGCCCTCGACGAGCGGCTGTGCGAACTCGCCCGCCGCTTCGCCGAGGCCCACGGCGGATCCGCGCAGATCGGCGGGCGCATCGTGTCGGTCGAGCGCATCGCCTCGACGCCGGCGGACAAGCGCGAACTGGCCCGTCGGTTCGAGGCATCGGCGGTCGATCAGGAGACGTTCGCGTGGGCGGGCGTGGCCCGCGAGGCAGGCATTCCGTTTGTCGCCGTGCGCGTGGTGCTGGACGAGGCCGGCGAACCCCTCGCCTCCTGGCGGCCGTCGGCGTGGCGAAGCGCGCTGCGTTTGCCCGCACGCGCACTCCGGGCGCGCCGCACGCTTCGCGCTTTCGGGAGGGAATGGCCATGCTGGCGTTCGTGACCGGGGGATCAGGCTTTGTGGGCTATCACGTCGCCCGGGTGCTGGTCGAACACG
Organism: Alicyclobacillus acidocaldarius subsp. acidocaldarius Tc-4-1; assembly: GCF_000219875.1. NCBI lineage: Bacteria > Bacillati > Bacillota > Bacilli > Caryophanales > Alicyclobacillaceae > Alicyclobacillus > Alicyclobacillus acidocaldarius. The sequence goes on along the minus strand of NC_017167.1, from coordinate 2,594,041 downwards.
GCCACCGCGTGCGCGCGTTGGTGCGCGATCCCGGCCGCGCCCCACATCTCAAGGCGCTCGGCGTGGACATGATTCAGGGCGATCTCGCCACCGGCGAGGGGCTGCGGGCCGGGATCGACGGCTGTGACGCCGTGTTTCACGTGGCGGCGCACTACTCGCTCGATCCGCGCGACGACGCGCTGATGTACGCGGCGAACGTGGAGGGGACGCGCCGCGTGCTTGAGGCGGTCCGCGAGGCCGGTGGCCCGCGGCTCGTCTACACGAGTTCCACTGCGGCGGTCAAGCTGAGACACGACGGCCAGCCGTCGACCGAGGCGGACGGCTTCAACGATCCCGACCGCGTCGTGAGCACGTACAAGCGGACCAAGGTGCTCGCCGAGCGCCTGGTGATGCAGGCTGCCGCCGAGGGCATGGACGTGGTCGTCGTGAATCCTTCCACGCCGGTTGGCCCGTACGATGTGAAGCCGACGCCGACGGGCCGTATTGTGCTCGATACCATGCTCGGCAGGATGCCTGGCTACGTGGAAACGGGACTGAACCTCGTGGCGGTGGAGGACGTGGCCATCGGCCACCTGCTCGCGTATGAGCGAGGACGCGCGGGCGAACGGTACATTCTCGGCAACCGGAACATGCACTTCGGCGAGTTGGTGCGGCTCATTGCGGAGCTCGCTGGACGAAAACCCCCGCGGCTGAGGATTCCCTTTTTCGCGGCCATGGCGTACGCCGTGATGGACGAGCGGGTCCTGGCGCCGCTTTTGAAGCGGCCGGCGCGGGCGCCGGTGGCCGGCGTGCGGCTTGCGAGGGAGCCGATGTACTTCGACGCGTCCAAGGCGGTGCGGGAGCTCGGGCTGCCGCAGTCGCCGGTGGAGGATGCCTTGCTTCGCGCCATCGAATGGTTTCGGAGCGCCAAGATGGCGTGACGGGATCGACCATCATCACGTGAAAGGGGGAGGTCGGATGGCTGAGCAGTTGGTGGAAGCGCCGGCCTACGCGCGGACGCTGGATCGCGCGGTGGAATATCTCCTCTCCTGCCAGAAGGACGAAGGCTACTGGTGGGGGCCGCTTCTGAGCAACGTCACGATGGAAGCGGAGTACGTCCTCTTGTGCCACATTCTCGATCGCGTCGATCGCGACCGCATGGAGAAGATCCGGCGTTACCTGTTGCACGAGCAGCGCGAGGACGGCACGTGGGCCCTCTACCCGGGTGGGCCGCCGGACCTCGACACGACTATCGAGGCGTACGTGGCGCTCAAGTACATCGGCATGTCGCGCGACGAAGAGCCGATGCAGAAGGCGCTGCGGTTCATCCAGAGCCAAGGGGGAATCGAGTCGTCGCGCGTCTTCACGCGGATGTGGCTGGCGCTCGTCGGCGAATATCCGTGGGAGAAGGTCCCCATGGTTCCCCCGGAAATCATGTTCCTCGGCAAGCGCATGCCGCTCAACATCTACGAGTTTGGGTCGTGGGCCCGGGCCACGGTCGTGGCGCTCTCGATTGTGATGAGCCGCCAGCCGGTATTCCCGCTGCCCGAGCACGCGCGCGTGCCCGAACTGTACGAGACCAATGTGCCGCCGCGCCGGCGAGGGGCCAAGGGAGGCGGCGGGCGGATCTTCGACGCGCTCGACGCCGCGTTGCACTGGTATCAGAAGCTGTCCGTGCACCCGTTCCGCCGCGCGGCCGAGATTCGCGCCCTGGACTGGCTGCTTGAGCGCCAGGCCGGCGACGGCAGTTGGGGCGGGATTCAGCCGCCTTGGTTTTACGCGCTCATTGCGCTTAAGATTCTCGACATGACGCAGCATCCGGCGTTCATCAAGGGCTGGGAAGGCCTCGAGCTGTACGGCGTGGATCTGGACTACGGCGGCTGGATGTTTCAGGCCTCCATCTCGCCCGTGTGGGACACAGGGCTCGCGGTGCTCGCGCTGCGCGCTGCCGGGCTTCCGGCCGATCACGACCGCTTGGTCAAGGCGGGCGAGTGGCTGTTGGACCGGCAGATCACCGTCCCGGGCGACTGGGCGGTGAAGCGTCCGAATCTCAAGCCGGGCGGGTTCGCGTTCCAGTTCGACAACGTGTACTACCCGGACGTGGACGACACGGCCGTCGTGGTTTGGGCGCTCAACACCCTGCGCCTGCCGGACGAGCGCCGCAGGCGAGACGCCATGACGAAGGGATTCCGCTGGATTGTCGGCATGCAGAGCTCGAACGGCGGTTGGGGCGCTTACGACGTCGACAACACGAGCGATCTCCCGAACCACATCCCCTTCTGCGACTTCGGCGAAGTGACCGATCCGCCTTCAGAGGACGTCACCGCCCACGTGCTCGAGTGTTTCGGCAGCTTTGGGTACGATGACGCCTGGAAGGTGATCCAGCGCGCGGTGGCCTACCTCAAGCGGGAGCAGAAGCCGGACGGCAGCTGGTTCGGTCGCTGGGGCGTGAACTACCTGTACGGCACGGGCGCCGTGGTGTCGGCGCTGAAGGCGGTCGGGATCGACATGCGCGAGCCGTACATTCAAAAGGCGCTCGATTGGGTGGAGCAGCATCAGAACCCGGACGGCGGCTGGGGCGAGGACTGCCGCTCGTACGAGGACCCGGCGTACGCGGGCAAGGGCGCGAGCACCCCATCGCAGACGGCGTGGGCGCTGATGGCGCTCATCGCGGGCGGCAGGGCGGATTCCGAGGCCGCGCGCCGAGGCGTACAATACCTCGTGGAGACGCAGCGCCCGGACGGCGGCTGGGATGAGCCATACTACACCGGCACGGGCTTCCCAGGGGATTTCTACCTCGGCTACACCATGTACCGCCACGTGTTTCCGACGCTCGCGCTCGGCCGCTACAAGCAAGCCATCGAGCGCAGGTGAGGGTTGCGATGGAATCTGTGCCAGTCGAACTCCGAGGCGATTTCGAGGTCTGCCGACGGCTCACGCGGAGTCACTACGAAAATTTCTCGGTGGTGTCGCTGTTCGTGCCGCGCCATCTTCGTCCGCACTTTTATTCGGTTTATGCCTTTTGTCGCGGCGTGGACGATCTCGGCGACGAATATGCGGGAGACCGCATGGCGGCCCTCGACGTCTACGAGGAGGAACTGCGGCGCGCGTTTGCGGGCGAGGCCACCACGCCTGCGTTCCGCGCGCTTCAGTTCACCATCGCCACCTGCAACCTGCCCATGGAGCCGTTTCTTCGGCTCATCGAGGCCAACCGGCGCGATCAGCGCAAGCACACGTACGACACCTGGGAGGACCTTCGCGACTACTGCCGCTATTCGGCCGATCCCGTCGGCCGGCTTGTGCTCGGCATCTTCGGCTGCCTGGACGACGAGCGCGCGCGCCTGTCCGACGCCACTTGCACGGCGCTGCAGGTGGCCAACCACATGCAGGACATCGACCGGGATCTCGCCCTTGGCCGCATCTACGTCCCGCGCGCGGACCTCGAGCGGTTCGGCGCGACGCTGGACGACATTCGCGCCCGGCGGGCGACGGAGGGCGTGCGCCGCTGCATCGCGCTCGAGGTGGATCGCGCCCAGGCGCTGTTCGACGAGGGCCGGAGGCTTGAAGCCCTCGTGCCACCGCGCCTGGCTCGGCAGCTGAAGCTGTACCGCCTCGGCGGCCAGGCCATCCTCGCGGCCATTCGCCGCCAGGGCTACAACCCGTTTGCCGGCAGGCCCGTGGTCTCAGGCAGGCAGAAGCTCCGCATCGCGCTCTCGGTGCTCGCCGGCGGCGCAAACGGCGAAGGAGGGTCGGCATGAATCTGGCTTCGGCCTACGAATACTGCGCGCGGCGCACGCGCGAAGCCGGCAGCTCATTTTATTACGGGATGCGCATGCTGCCGCCCGCCAAGCGCCGCGCCATGTACGCCATCTACGCGTGGAGCCGTCTCTGTGACGACGCCGTGGACGATCACACCGGCGCCGATGCCGCCTCCCACCTCGCCACCGCCGAGCGCATCTACCAGGCCGCCTACGCCGACGACTACCTCGCGTCGTCCCATCCCGTCGTCGTGGCGCTGGGAGACGCCGTGCGGCGCTACAGCATCCCGCAGGAGCCGTTCGCCCATCTCATCCGCGGCATGCGGGTCGACATGGCGCCCGTGCGCCTCAAGTCCCAGGCCGATCTCGACGCCTACTGCGACGACGTGGCCGGCACCGTCGGACTCATGTGCGTGCACATCTTCGGCTTTCGCGACCCACGCGCGCTCGACCTCGCCCGGGACATGGGCCGCGCGCTGCAAATCACCAACATCCTGCGCGATCTCGCCGAAGACCTCGCGCGCGACCGCGTGTATCTGCCGGAAGAGGAAATGGAGCGGTTCGGCTATTCCCTAGCCGATCTCTCCGAGCGGCGCATGACGCCCGCCTTTTTCGCCGTCATGCGGGCACAGGCCGAGCGCGCGAAGGCGTACTACGCGCGCGCCGCGGAGCTGTTTTCGCTCGTGGAACCCGACAGTCTCCGCTGCCTGAGCATGCTGTACGTCATGTATCGGCGCCTCTTGGACAAGATTGAGGCGCGCGGCTTTCGGGTCTTCGATGAGCGCATCTCGCTCAGTGGATCGCAGAAATTGAGGCTGGTGTGGGGGGTCCTATGGAACAAGCGCGCGATCGGATCATCGTCGTAGGTGCGGGTTTTGCGGGCGTGAGCGCGGTCCACCACCTGCTTTGCGCCGGTGTGCCTGGGGAACGCGTCCTGCTCTTGGAGCGCGCGCCGCACGTGGGCGGCCGCGCCTTTTCCTTTGTCGACCGGGAGTCGGGTCACGTGTTGGACAATGGCCAGCACGTGCTCCTCGGGTGCTGCACGGCCTTTACGCGCCTCTTGCACGAATTGACCCGCCATCCGGGCGTTTGCTTTCAGCCGCTTCTGTCCATCCCGGTGTATGCCAACGGGCGCTTTTGTTCCATCGAAAGCCGCAGGCTCCCCGGACCGCTTCACCTCGTGCCCTCGCTCCTCCGGTACGCGCACGTCTCGCTCGACGGGCGCCTGCGCATCGCTCAGGCCGCGTTCGCCATGCTCGCCGCCCGCCCCGATCATCTCGACGCGCACTCGTTCCGCGCCTTTCTTGAGCGCCACGGCCAGACGGACGACGTCATCCGCCTCGTCTGGGATCTCGTCGGCACCGCCATTTTGAACGGCCACGCCGGCGACATCTCTGCGGGGCTCGCCGTCGAATCGTTCCAGATAGGCTTTTTGCGCGGCCCCGAACCGAGCCGGCTCGGCCTCTTCACGCGCCCGCTTGGCGATCTCGCCGCGGAAGCCGTGGCGTCCCTCCAAGCGCGCGGAGTCGAGCTGCGGCGCGGCCGCGCGGTCCGGGTCGTCGCGGACGAAACCGGCGTGACGAGCGTGCGGCTGGCGGACGGATCGTCGCTTTCTGCGCGATGCGTCATCCTCGCCGTCCCGCACGATCAGGCGCGATCGGTCCTTCCTGACGGCGCCATCGACCGGACGGCGTGGCTCGCGCGTGTGCGCTACAGCCCGATTTTGAACGTGTACCTCGAGTATCCGCACGCAGTGATGGAGGCGGACGTCGCGGCCTCGTACGCGATGGGCGGCATGTTCGTCTTCAACCGCGGCCGGCTCTTGGGCAACGCCGAACTCGACGGGCGCCTTTTGTCCATCTCCATCTCGGCCGCGGACGCGTATCGCTCGTGGGCCGCGGACGAGATCGCCCGCGAAGTGGAGGCGGCGGTGGCCGAGATGTTTCCCGCCGCGAGGGAAGTGGGTGCACGCTGGGGCAAGGTGGTCTGGCAGCCGAAGGCGACGTTTCTCGCGGAGCCGGAGTTGGGGCTCAGGCGCCCGGGTGTGCGCTCCCGCCTCAGGGGCCTGTACCTCGCCGGCGACTGGGTCGACACGGGCTGGCCGGCCTGCCTGGAGGGGGCCGTTCGGAGCGGCGAAATGGCTGCCGCGGCTGCCCGCGAGGACGGATTGGCGTGAGCGCGAAGCGCACAACGCGATGGTCGGAACGCGGGAACCTGCGCTGTTCGGGCTTTCGATGCGGTTTCAAGGTTGGAGAAGCATACTAAGCGCAGAAAAGGTCAAGACCTGGATAAAGGGTGATCGTACATGCGCTTCTATCGTCCGCGCTCGGACAGCGGCTTCTTCTACGAACCTGGTGGGACGTTGCGCTGGATTGTGACCGTGGTGGTGTCGGCGCTCGTCGGCGCGGGCGCGACACTCGGTGTGGTGGCCGCCACGCGAAACGAGAGCCTGTCGCTCAACACCACCAGCAACTCGGCGCCGCCGGCTTCGACCACCAAGCCCATGTCGGTGAATGTGAACATCAACGACGACATCACACAGGTCGTGAAGAAGGTCGAGCCTGACGTCGTGGCGGTGGTGAACTACACCACCACCAGCAACTTCTTCACGCAGCAGTCGCAGACCCAGGAGTCGGACATCGGCTCGGGCGTTTACTTTTACAGGAACGGGGACAATGCGTACATCGTCACCAACAACCACGTGGTGCAGGGCGGATCGAAAGTGCAAATTGTCCTCATGACGAACAAGCGGGTCAACGCGACGGTGGTGGGGACGGATCCGTACACGGACCTTGCGGTCCTGCGCGTGCCTGCCTCCACGTTCCCGGGCATCCAACCGGCCCAATTTGCGAATTCGGACGACATCCAGGTGGGCGAGCCCGCGATTGCCATCGGCACGCCGATGGGACTGGACTTTGCTGACACGGTGACGGCCGGGATCATCAGCGGCGATCAGCGGATGATGCCGGTCGAGGACCCGACGTCGGACGCGGTGCTCGACTATCAGCCCGTCATCCAGACGGACGCGGCCATCAACCCCGGCAACAGCGGCGGGCCCCTGTTGAACGCGGCGGGGCAGGTCGTTGGCATCAACTGTAGCAAGATCGTGGCGCCCAACTTCGAAGGCATGGGCTTTGCCATCCCGTCGAACGAAGTGCTGAACATCGCGTTCCAGATCATCAAGACGGGTCACGCGGTCCACCCGGCGCTCGGCATCGAAGGCATCGACTTGTCCAGCATCCCGAGCGGATACCTGCCGGACAACATCCCTGTGGACTACGGCGTGTACATTGAGTCGGTGGATTCAGCCAACGCCAAGCGCGCAGGTCTGCAGCAGGGAGACGTGATCATCGCCCTCAACGGCAAGACGGTGCAGTCCATCGCGGATCTTCGGACGGAACTGTTCACGCTGAAGCCCGGTCAGACCGTGCCCATCGTGGTGTACCGCGGCGATAGGAAGTTGACCCTTCAGATCAAGATTGGCGAGGAACAGTCGCCGAACACGACGGAGAGCGGCAATTCGTCGAACCAGTCGTCGCAGAACCCGTTCGGCTCTGGGGGAGGAAGCATCTTCCCAAATCCGTTCAATTCGACAAACCCGTTTGGGTACTAAGACGAGGACGTGGTCGGGCAGCTCCGACCACTTTTTTGTGGCATGATATGGTGTATTATGCCATAAAATATTTCAGGAGGTGATGGAGGTGAAAAGTGGTGTGCGCATTCGCCCGAGGCGCCGGCCGCAGGGGAGCGCAGTCCAGCCGGGCGCCGAACAGGGCAGAGAGGCGCAATCGGGCGGCGAACAGGAGAGCGGTGCGCGCGGCCCCGGAGCGCCGGAAACGTCTGTACTGGCGAAGCGCCGGACCAGGGCGTCGGCGGATCGCCGGGGTCAGGGCCGTGGCGCAGGTGGGACATCCGCGGGCGCTCCGCCGGCGCAGTCGGAGCCAGGCGGCTACGCGTCCCAACAGCAGCTTTACCGCGGTCTCGAAGACAATCTCGCGGTGCTGCACGAGCTATTCCACGGCTGCTCGGATGTCCAGTTCCGCCATCTCGAGCTTGAGGCCTCGCGCCACGCCGCGCTCGTCTATTTCACAGCCATGGTGGCGCTCGACGAACTGAGCGATGAGGCGCTGGAGCCGCTTTTGACAGCGTTTCACCCGCACACCGTCGGCGACTACGATCCGAAGCAGTTGGCCGGGCGGTCACTGCCGGTGGCCCAGGCGGACGTGGTGAGGACCATCGACGACGTGGTGGACGCCATTGTCCTGGGGCGGGCCGTGCTGTTCGTCGACGGATTTGACGCCGCCATCTCGCTCACCACCACGTCGCCTCCGCGCCGCGCCATCTCGGAGCCGGAAACCGAGTCCGTGGTCCGCGGGCCGCGCGAGGGGTTCACCGAGGACATCACCGTGAATATGTCGCTGTTGAGGCAGAAACTGCGCACGCCGAAGCTGAAGTCCATCCCGTATTACGTGGGCTCGTACACCAAGACGGAGGTCAGGCTGGTGTACATCGAGGGCTTGGCTGACGAGCAGGTCATCGCGGAGGCCAAGCGCAGGATCGAGGGAATTGAGATCGATGGCGTTCTCGAGAGCGGATATTTGGAGGAGCTCATCGAGGATCAGCCGCTGTCACCGTTTCCCCAGTTTCAGTACTCGGAGCGGCCGGACACGGTCGCGGCGCAGCTTCTTGAGGGTCGATTTGCCATCCTCACAAACGGGACGCCGTTTGCGCTGGTGGCTCCGGTGACGTGGTGGCAGTTCCTGCAGGCGAGCGAGGACTACTATGAGCGCTTCTTTCTGGTGTATCTGGTGCGCGTGCTGCGCTATGTCTCCCTGTTCATCGCCCTGTTTCTCCCGGCCATGTACATCGCGGTGACCACGTATCACCAGGACATGCTGCCCACCAATCTCGTCATCAGCATCGCGGCGGCCCGGGAGAGCATTCCGTTTCCGGCCATCATCGAGGCGTTGATCATGGAACTCACGTTCGAGGCGCTCCGCGAGGCGGGCATCCGCCTCCCGCGAGCTGTGGGGCATGCCGTGAGCATCCTGGGCGCACTCGTCATCGGGGAGGCGGCAGTGGAAGCCGGCATTGTCTCGGCGCCAATGGTCATCATTGTGGCCTTGACCGGCATCGCTTCGTTCACGGTGCCGAGGTACAACGCCGCCATCGCCATTCGCCTGCTGCGCTTTCCCATGATGCTCCTCGGCGCCGTGCTCGGCATGTTCGGCCTGGTCATCGGCGTCATGTGGGTCACCGTGCACCTGTGCAAGCTGCGCTCGTTTGGCGTCCCGTATCTCTCTGGTTTCGCACCCTACAAGCGCCAGGAGGTCAAGGATTTGTTCGTCCGGCCGCCCTGGTGGGAGATGGTGTATCGGCCTTCTTCGTACGCCCACCAGAACCGCAAGCGCATGAACAAGCAGATGATGCCTCGCCCGGAAGGCAACCCGCAATGATGGGGTGAGACCATGCGCGTGAAGACGCGAAAGTGGGCCGTGAGCATGCTGGCCCTCGCGCTCGTGCCTTTCGTCTCGGGCTGCTGGGACCGCCGAGAGATCAACGACATGGCGTTTGTCACGGCCTGCGCGGCGGATCGCACGGAGGACGGCAAGTACCGTGTGACGGTGGAGGTGCCGCTCCCGGGCAAGATCTCGTCCGTGGGCAACCTCGGTGGGGGCGGCGGATCGAGCGGAACGAAGGCGTATTTCATCGACTCGACGGTAGGCGACACGTTTCGGCAGGCAAACGCAGATCAGCAGAAGGCAATGTCCCGCCAGTTGTACTTTGCGCACATGCGTGTGTTCGTGTTTGGCGAAGCGCTCGCGCGGGACAACATTGCACAGGCCATCGATGTCATGGCGCGCGTGCCGCAGAACCGCATGACGACCTACCTGGTGGTGAGCGAGGGCCCTGGCGCCGACGTACTGAACACCGAGTCGAGCATGGAAAAGACGCCGGCCGAATTTTTGCGCGAGCTCGCGAGCCAGTCCGAGCGGCATCCGCGAACGGTCAAGCGAGTCACCGAGGCCCTGTTGGCCGAAGGCCAGGATCCGTATATGCCGCTTGTCTCCGTGATTGAGACCACGCCCGGCGACGAGGCACGCCGCCAGACGTATGTGAAGGTCACCGGGCTCGCCATCTTTCGCGGCCCGCGGATGGTCGGGGTGCTCAAGGGCCGCGAGGCCGACGGCGTGCTGTGGGCCCTCGGCGAGATCAAACGGCCGACCGTGACGGTGCCGGCCCCACACGGCACGGGCCACATTTCGGTCATCGTCACGAGGTACCGGACGCGCGTCGCCATGCACCGGGATGGCGAGGGCGTCTCCTGCCGGATCACGGTGAAGGCGATGGGGACGCTCGCCGAAAACGCGTCCCCGTATATGTACGAGGTCACTCAGAACTTGCCGCGCCTCGAACATGAGGCGTCCCTCGAGATTGCGGACGAGATTGCGGCGGGGATGAAGGCGCTACAGGCCATGCGCGCGGATCCGGTGGGGCTGTGCAACCGCGTGTATCGGCTCTATCCCGCGCTCTGGCACGCAAAGAAGCAAGACTGGCGCGAATCGCTCTACGCCCACATCCCGGTTGACGTGCACGTCGAGCTCGATCTTCGCAACAGCGGCAACGCGACGTCTCCGGTGGCGATTCCGGAGGAGGATTTGAAGGCGTGATCGTCAACTTCATTGAGGCGGCGGCGTTTATCGCCGCGTTGTGCGCGTTGCAGTGGAAGGAGTGGCGCCAGGCCAACCGGCCGACGAAGGTCGCCATGGCGGCCATGATGACGATGACCGCGGGAGCCTGGGTGGTTTCAAACGTATTTCCGAACTGGCACACGTCCTTCGCGTGGCTGCCCAAGCCCTTTCACGTGAGGTGAATCGCGGATGAATCAGGTGTCGTCCCGGCAAGTGGTGCTGATGGGCTTTTGTTACGTCTTCTCCGCGACGCTCGTGACCTGGCCCGGGCAGATCCTGCGATCCGCCAGGCAGGACGCCTGGGTGGGGGTGCCGCTGTGCAGCCTCGCGGTGCTCGTGGTGCTGTGGTTGACGGATCGCGCGCTGGCGCGAAACCCGGGAAAAGACCTGTTGACGTTGTTCGTGGAGAAGTTCGGTTGGCTGGGCAAGGCGGTGCTGTTGGTCTACGTCCTGTTTTCGCTCGTGATTATGGCGAAAGACGTGCGGCTCGGGGTCGACTTCGTCAGCGTGGTCTTTTTGCCGGTGACGCCGGCGGTCGTGGTCGGGGCGCTCATCATGGCCACGTGCGTGTTCATGGTGCGGGGCGGGATTGAGGTCATCGCGCGGATGACGGAACTGTATCTGCCCGTGTTTCTTCTCTTTTCCGTGTTCTGCGGCGCGCTGCTCATTCCGGATCTGAGTTGGCAGTATCTGCAGCCGTTCTTCGAGTACGGCATGGAACGCCCGGCCGTTGGGGTGTGGTATGCGCTCAATGCCATCGGCAGCATCACGATCCTGCCCATGCTCTTTTCGCACGAGCGGTTCTCGTTTCGCCAGGCCTGGATCTCGTTGGCCGTTTCGTCCTTGTTTCTCGAGTTTGTCCTGGTCATCTGCCAGTTGAATCTCGGCAGCCCGCTCGCGGGTCATCTCATGTATCCCGCGTACGAAGCGGTGCGCGAGGTGCGCGTGACCGATTTTCTGGATCGGTTCGACATCCTCATTGTCGGCATTTGGCTGCCGACCATCGTGGTGAAGATTGCGCTGAACCTGTATTTCACCATCGCCTGCATGCGGCAAGTCATCCCGCAGCTGCAGGCGGCGCAGGTGGCGCCTTCGCTCGGCTCGCTCGCCCTCGTCGTGAGCCTATGGCTGTTTCACACGTCGACGGAGGTGGTGGCCGTCGACGACGTCTGGCCGCTCGTCGTCATGGCCCTGTGGCTCGGGATTCCGGCGCTCGGCGCCATCGTAGTGGCCCTGTTGGGGCCCAAGCCGAGCTCACGCCAGCCGAAGCCTCAGCGCGCGCCGTAATCAATACATCATGCGGTCGTCGAAGTAGTACTTGAACTCCAGCAGGTTATTGGACGGATCGATCAGGAAAAAGGTCTCGTGTTCCTCGATGAGGCCCTCAAAGCGGCGGGACAGGTCGTGGTAGAACGGGATGCCGCGCTGTTTGGCGAGTTTGTACAAATTGTCGAAGTGCTTCTTGTCCCGGAACGTGATGCCGAAGTGGCGAGGATACATGCTCACCTCGCGGTCCCAGCGATCCGACAAGTGGCACACGAGCTGATCGCCGAAGAAATCGAGCGTGATCCGGTCTGGATACCGGCGCGCCAGCTTGCAACCGAGCTTCGTGACGTAGAAGTCGTACGCCTCGTCGAGATCGCGCGCAGGAATGGCCAGGTGAAAGACGTCGTTCGGATTTCGCATAGATGTCAGCCTCCTTACGAATGCCAGAGCGCGGGCTCGGCGTCCGGCAGCGAAAGATCGCCCGTCTCAAACTGGAGCAGCGTGTCGGACCTCAGGCCTCTGCGCAAGGTCTCCAAGGGGATGGCGTCGCCGATGGCCACGTTGCCGAGATTCACGTTTGGCCCGAGCTTGTCGATGAAGTACTTTTGCAGGGTCTTGTTGGGCGCTTCGAAGATGAGGCGATTCGTGTCAAGGGAAGCCTCGAGGATCTCCTCGATGAGCCCGAAGCGCAGTTCCCCGTTTTCGCGGCAGATGCCGCTCGTGCCCGATTCGCGCGCCTCCGTGATCACATACGAGGCGCCTGCGGAAAAGTCCTCCCGGATGAACTGAATCCAGCGGTGCGGCGGTAGGAGCAGCGACTGCTTCACGTCCTTATATCCCACCTCGCTCAACACCCGGAAGCGGCGAGCAAACCGCTCGATGAACCGGGCCTTCTCCGCATTGGCGAGCGGCACGGTTCCGTTCGAGATCTCGACGTCGCGGCAGCCGTAATGCAGGCACATCGCCTCGTAGTCGTCCATCCGCCCCTGGATAAGAAACTTTTCAAACAGCGTGCCGCCGAAGAAGTAGCGAATGCCGAGCCGATTGAGGACTTCAATTTTCTCCTCTAGCCTCGGGGTGACCATGGCCGTTCCCCAGCCGAATTTCACGCAGTCGATCCACGCCCCGTTCGACTCCATGGCGTCTCGAAACCATCCAACAGGGACCCCGTTGTCAATCACGACGGTCAGGCCGATTTCTCTCGGCTTTTCGGGCCGCTCGGGTTGGTTCAGCACCTCTGTCCATCGCGAATCCATTGCCCATCCCCTCCGCCAAGCGCGTGTCGCAGGTTTGGCTCGAGCATACGGGCCCAAGCTTGAATTCCGGTTGAAATCCGGCGCTCTGAGGCCATTTTATCAAAAAAAGTTCAAAAGGAGCCGAGCCGACGCTGTGCTCGCTTCGCAAGGAACCGGGATGCGATTTGACACGTGGCACCATGCGTGCGCTTTCTCGCAAAAAACGAATCTATCAAGCAGGAATTCTTCATTTCCTGTCGAATATCCGTGCTTCGTAGCGAGAAAGCGCGTTGCGGGGTCCAGCCTGTCGCAAACGCGCGAAACTTGGGGTTGTGGGGAGCGATTATGCGGATCCAATCCAAGTGGTTGACTGGAGCATCGGTCGTCGTTGCCCTGTCGTTCGCCTTGTGTCCCAGACCCGCCAGCGCGGAAACGCTTTCGCAGGCGCAGCAGCAGTTGGCGCAGCTGCAGAGTCAGAAGCGCGCCGTGGAAAATCGGCTTTCCGAGGATGCCGTGAAAGAGGAGACGCTGAAAAACGCCATTCGCGCGTACCAGGTCTCCATCGAGAACGTCCAGGCGCAGATCCAGGCGAATCAGGCCCGCATGGCGGCCCTGCGCCAGCAGGAGCACGAGCTCGGCATCCAGTTGAAGCAGAACGAGGCGCAGCTCAACCAGGCCGAGGAGGAGCTTGCGCAGATTGTGCGCGGCGAGTACGAGGACGGCAATGTGTCGTATCTCGAGGTGCTGTTCAACGCCACCAGCTTCACGGATTTCCTCTCCCGGCTGTATGATCTCGCCATTGTCTCGAAGACGCAGGACCAAGTCGTGCAGTCCGTCAAGGCGCTGCAGGCCTCCATCGTGGAGAAGCAGCATGAGGTTCAGGCAGCCGAGCAGCAAGCGGAGCAAGTGGGCCAACAGCTGAACCAGCTCGAAGCCATGGACGAATCCCTCAAGCAGGCGCAGCAGGTGAAATTGAACGCTGTTTTGCAGGACATCGAGCAGGGCAAGCAGCAGCAAGGCATGCTCGAGAGTCAGATTCAACTCACGCAGTCGGACATCCAGGCCATCGAAGCGGCGACGGCGGCAGCCGAGCAGAAGGAATCGAACGCGCAGTACGTGGCTCAACAGCAGGCCGCGCTCGTTCCGGCTGATCCCAACAGCATCATCGGCTACGCGGAGCAATTCTTGGGAACGCCCTACGTGTGGGGTGGCGAATCGCCGAGCGGCTTCGATTGCTCGGGCTTCACGCAGTACGTGTTTTCGCACTTCGGGATTCAAATCCCGCGGACGTCCGAAGAGCAGTTTGCCGTCGGCGTTCCGGTCAGCCAAAACGACCTTCAGCCGGGGGATCTCGTCTTCTTCAGCACGTACGCTCCCGGCGCGACCCACGTCGGCATCTACATTGGCAACGGCCTGATGATCGACGCGCAGGACATGGGCGTCTCCATCGACAGCGTGTTCAACTCGTACTGGGGACCCAAGTACCTGGGCGCGCGCCGGTTCATCACGACGAGCGGTTGAACTTCAAACGTCCGCCTGGCCGGAACACGGCTATTCCACAAGAAAGGCGTCCGCCATCCAGCGTGGGGGAGCGGACGCCTTTCTTGTGGCTGCGTGCAGGCGTTGTCGCGGTTCTGCCGGGATCGTCGAGCCCCACGGAGATAGGAGGGCCAGGTCACAGCCCTCGGCGGAGTTCCCGCAGCGTGTAAAACGTGTCCCTCCACACGAGCCCTCCTCGGCGAACGGCCAGCACGGCCGAACGAATAAAGGCGTAGCTGTACAGCAACATGCCGAGCGGCAGGATGAGGAACTGGTGCTTGGGCAGCCTCAAAAACACGGCATGAAGTTCATATAAGATGCCCATGAGGACGAGACAATACAGATACACCAACCGATACCAGCCCGGCCCGAAGATGGCCCCTGCGAAGGGCGTCGTGTACAGCGCCATCATCAGCATCATGGCCGCCGTCAAAAGCGCCGCGGAGTAGTGAAACGCCGGCAACGGCGCCTTCTCCATGCCAACGACCATCGCGCGGAAGCTCGGGTACCACTCGATCTCAATCATGTCCTGCGCCACGACGAATCGCTGCCGAAATCCATACCGCTTGATGAGCTTGCCGAGGTGGAGGTCGTCGTCGGGACGCAAGCTGATGGCCCGGTGCGTGCCAATGCGCTCGTACGCCTCCCGGCTGACGAGGTTGAACGCGCCAATGCCGGCGTGCGCGCGGGTGCGCCTGCGGTACGCGCTCTGGGGCCTCTTGAACAGCACGTAGTTGAAGATGTACATGGCCGTCAACAGCTTCAGCGCGTAGCCGGATGCGATGAGCCTCGGCGCCACCGTCAGGTGATGCAGCCGATGCGCGTGCACGTAGGCCATCGCCCGTTCCACCGCGTCCGGGTAAAACCGCACGTCCGCGTCCGCAAACAAAAGCCAGTTGCCCGTCGCGCGCATAGCGCCTGTATACAGGGCGTGGTTCTTGCCCAGCCATCCGCGCGGCAGTTCCCGGATGTGCACCGGCACAATCCGCGAATCGCGGGCCGCCATCCGGTCGATCACGTCGCCCGTCCCATCCGTCGACCGGTCATCGACCGCCACGATTTCGAGATCTGGATACGTCTGGCGCAGCAGCGACTCGAG
This sequence comes from Alicyclobacillus acidocaldarius subsp. acidocaldarius Tc-4-1, assembly GCF_000219875.1. Classification (NCBI taxonomy): domain Bacteria; kingdom Bacillati; phylum Bacillota; class Bacilli; order Caryophanales; family Alicyclobacillaceae; genus Alicyclobacillus; species Alicyclobacillus acidocaldarius. Next base: position 2,578,473 of record NC_017167.1, on the reverse strand, counting down.
CGTGGCCTCGATGTGCTCCCGCTCGTCGCGCGCCGCCACCACGACGCTGACGCGGCCATACGATTCTGGGCTCGCTCTCGCCGCCTCACGGGGCCGAAGGCGCGGCGTTCGCACGAGGTCCGGGATGGTGCGGAGAAAGATGGCTGTCCACACCACCGCGCACAGGACGGGCAGCCAAGCCGCCCGCGGAAGCGCGTGCGAAAGCCAGGACCACACGAAGTTGGAGAACATCGGATCATTCCCCCTTTTCGCGCCGCGGGGGTCCACAACTTTATGGTAATCTAGGCGTGGGGCACAGTCCAACAAATCCTGCCTGCCCACCTCATTGTACGCCGATCTCGCCGCGCCCGCACGGCGCGACCGCTCGATATCGCAAAGGACGAGGTTATCGTATGCGATTTTGGAAACGCGAAGAACTCACCGAAGAGGAGCGCCGCTGGCGCAAGCGCCAGTTTCGCACGCACGTGATCTACGCCATGATCTTTTTGTCCTTCACGAGCCTTCTCTTGCGCGCCGCGTACGTGCAGATCTCGAATGGAAAAGCGTATCGGCAGGCCGAACTCAGCATTCCCAAGGCGCGGATCCCCGTCCTGCCGCAGCGCGGCTGGATCTACGATGCCAACGGCCAGGTACTCGCGTGGGACAAACCGTCGTTGTCCATCGTGATGAACCGGTATTCCACCACGTCGGACGCGACCTATCGCCATCTTGCGAGCGCGTTGGCGCCCGTTCTTCATCAGACGCCGCAGGCGCTCTATCGCCTCATGAAATCCGACTCCGGCACGATTCAGGTGACGCTCGCCAAAAACGTCTCGCTCGCCCAGGTCGCGTATGTGGTGGAGCACCAGTCCGAGCTTCCCGGCGTGCAGGTGATTCAGGACTACATCCGCGAGTATCCGTACGGCGATCTCGCCGGCCAGGTGCTGGGCTACGTCGGCGCCATCACGGCGGAGAACGTGAGCCGATACCAAGGGTATCTGTACAGCCAGAAAGTCGGAGAGACGGGGGTCGAAGAGCAATACGAGCCGCTTTTGCAGGGCAAACCCGGGTATGAGCTCGTGACCATCAACAGCGCCGGCAATGCCATCGCGGAGGCGGGCGAGATCCCGCCGCAGAACGGCGACAACCTGCAGCTCACCCTCGACGGTCACGAGCAGGCGTGCGCACAGATGATCATGCAGAACATGATCCAGAAGGCGAGCGACAAAAACGCGGTCGAGAACGCCGCCGCCGTGATGCTCAACGTCAAGACGGGCGGCGTCATTGCCATGGTGAGCTATCCGTACCTGGATCCCAACTGGTTCACCCTGGGCACGCTGGAGCAACACGCGCACTACGTGTCGAACTCGGGCGCCCAGGTGAACAACGCCATTGCTATGGTGAATTACCCGGGATCGACGGTCAAGCCGGCCAACCTCATCACCGCGATGAAGGCGGGGCTGGTGAATCCGCAGACCACCATCCAGGATGACGGGTACATCTACATCGGCAAGTCGCGCAAGAACGAGGACGAAGGGTTCGCGTTCGGCGCCGTGGATCCCGTCGAAGCCATCACGGTGTCAAGCGACGTGTTCTTCTACGAGGTCGGGTTGTGGCTCGGCAAATGGTTCGGATCGAGCGCGACGCAGGGCGGGTCTTGGCCAGCGCAGGACGGATCGTATCAGCATTACCTGAACACCGACCTCGCAAAGGGGATGAACGCGCTGTTTCAGGGCGAAGCCGACTTCGGCCTCGGCTACAAGACGGGGATCGACTTGCCGTACGAGAGCGACGGCGCGTTTTATATCCTCGACTCGCGCCAGGGCAACCGGCAGGTTCCGTATGACCTGAAGGCCAGCGAGCGGTCCATCGCGAAGACAGGGGAGTACGTGAACTATGGATCGCCAGCGAGTTTGGCGGATGCCGCGATCGGCCAGTCGCAGATGTTCACGCCGCTTCAGCTCGCGGAATACGCGCTCACCCTCGCGAATCGAGGGGTCCGGGTGACGCCGCACGTGTTGCAGGCGGTCTACGGGCCGAACGGGACGCCGACGAATGGGGCGAAACCCGTGTCCACGGTGAAACCGAAGGTGGTCGGTCGGGTGGACGCGCCGGATTGGCAGTGGAACCTGGTTCAGCGCGGCATGATCGGCGTGACGTCGAGTCCCAACGGCACGGCGTACGCCGCGTTTGCGGGGGCGCCGTATCAGGTCGCGGGCAAGACGGGGACGGCGCAGATCATGCTCGGCGGCAAGCCGACCGATAACTCGGTCTTCATTTGTTATGCGCCGGCTGACCATCCGCAGGTCGCGGTGGCCGTCATGGCACCCGGAGGTGGCTATGGCGCGCAGTTTTCGGCCGTGATCGCGCGGCAGATGTTGGACGCGTACTTCAACGAGCATCACGCGCCGTTCATGCCGAAGAGCGGGTGGACCGACACCTCCATCCCGGCGAACTGGAAGTCGTCGCCCGCATATCAAATTCCAGAGCAGAGCCCGTAAAGATGTGGATATAGATGGAAAGTGACGGTGAGCATGAAGCCTTGCGTCCGTGGGACACTTCACTTGACGAAGTTTTGGCGGAGGTGTCCCGATGAATGCAAGGAGGCTTCTGCTCATCCAGGTGATCATCCTCGTGGTCATCCTCGTGGCCGGATTTGTGGGGTACTATTTTTACCATCAGTCGACGCTGTATCTGAAGACGGACGACGCTCAGGTCACGGGGCGGCAGATTGTCATCACGGCGCCGGCCTCCGGCGAGCTCACGTCGTGGAACGGGACTGAAGGCGCGCAGTTTTCGGCAGGCGACGTGATTGGCACCATCAGCGTGCCTGGTGCGAAGGGCGCGACGGTCAGCGTGACCGCGCCGGAGACCTCTACGATTGTGCAGAATCAGGCCGTGAACCATCAGTTCGTCGTGGCGGGCACGCCCCTTGCGTATGCGTACAATCTGAACGATCTCTGGGTGACGGCGAACGTCAAGGAGACGGACATCAACGACGTGCACGTTGGCCAGAACGTGGACGTCTATGTGGACGCGTTCCCGGGGACGTCGTTCCAGGGCGTCGTGCAGCAGATTGGCCTCGCCACGGCGGCGACGTTCTCGCTGCTCCCGCAGACCAACAACAACGCGAACTTCACCAAGGTGACGCAGGTCATCCCAGTGCGCATCCGGCTTCAGACCTACACAGGGCAACTCGTGCCTGGGATGAGCGCGACGGTTCGGATTCACAAGTGAGGGGGCGGGCGCATGAACGGTGGAGAGACCATCGTCGGCCGCCCGCCTGCACCAGGCCCCGGCGGGCCCACGGATGAGCAGCCGGTGGTACACAAGGGGACCATCCTCTTCTCGCTCATCCTGGGGGCGTTTGCGGCCATTCTGAATCAGACGCTGCTGAATGTGGCTGTGCCGAAGCTCATGGCCGATTTCAACGTATCCGCGAGCACGGTGCAGTGGCTGTCGACGGCCTACCTGTTGACGAACGGCATCGTCATCCCGCTGACGGCGTATCTCATTGGCACGTTCACCACGCGCCAGTTGTTTCTCGGGGCCATGTTCCTGTTTGGCGTGGGAACGCTCCTGTGTGCATTGGCCCCCGATTTCCCGGTGATGCTCATCGGGCGGATTGTCCAGGCGGCCGGCGCGGGAATCATGATGCCGCTCATGATGACCGTGATCCTCAACCTGTATCCACCGGAGACGCGCGGCCGCGCCATGGGCACCATCGGCATCGCGATGTTCTTTGCCCCCGCGGTCGGCCCGACGCTGTCCGGCTGGATTGTGCAGAACTACTCGTGGCGAGTGCTGTTTTACATCGTGCTGCCCGTCGCCGTGATCGATCTCGTCGTGGCCTCCATCTTCCTCAAAAACGTCACTGAGCGCACGTTTCCGAAGTTCGAGTTTTGGAGCTTCGCGGCGTCCACCATTGGGCTGGGTTCGCTTCTGTATGGCTTCAGCGAGGCGGGCAACAAGGGATGGGGCGCTACGGAGGTCCTGGTGAGCATTGTGCTCGGCGTGGTGTTTCTGATTCTGTTTGTCGTCAGAGAACTGACATCGGATCACCCGCTCCTGAACCTGCGCGTCTTTCGATACGGCGGATTCACCATCGCCGCGGTCGTGAGCTGTGTGGCGAACATGGCGATGTTCGGCGGATCGCTCCTCACGCCCATCTACGTGCAGGACGTGCGCGGGTACTCGGCGTTGGACTCCGGTTTGATCCTGTTGCCGGGGGCCATCTTGATGGGCGTCATGTCGCCCATCTCCGGCGCGTTGCTCGATAAAATCGGGATTCGGCCGCTCGCCATCGTGGGGCTTGTCATCACGGTCATCACGACGTGGGAGTTGGGGCGCGTCGACCTGCAGACGCCGCTCAGTGACATCATGTGGATCTACACGGTTCGCATGTTTGGACTCAGCTTCATCATGATGACCATCATGACGGCGGGCCTGAACCACCTGCCGCGGCAGTATAACAGCCACGGCACGGCGGCGGCCAACACAGTGCGCACCATTGCGGCGTCGCTCGGCACGTCGCTTCTCATCACCATCATGACGGATCGGTCCAACATGCACTACCAGCAGCTCGTCGATTCGGTGCAGATGAACAACCCGTTTCTGAACATCACCCTGGCTCAGTTCGTGCACGCGCTCGCCGCGATGGCGCCGATGACTGCACAACAGGCGAACGCCCTCGTGACATACCTGCTCTATGGCCAGGCGCAACTCCTCTCCACCGTGGAGGGCATCGACGACAGCTTTCTGGTTGCATCTGGGATTGCGCTCGTCGCGCTCGTGCTATCGCTCTTCTTGCGCAACGTCAAGCGGGCGAGTGCGTCTGCACAAGCGCCGACGGACGAGGCGCCACCCGCGGTGGCCGAAGGCTCGCGCCGCAAGGTGGCGGTCGTTCGCAGGACACTTCGGCCCCGGCCGGAGGCATAGCGGCCGTGCGCCGAATCAAGTGGACGTCCGGATCATGAGCGGGCGGCGCTCTGCGATGCAGCGGCCGTCCGCCGAACGCGCGCCAGTGCCTGTGCCGCGCGCGCCCAACCGGACGGATTGCCAATGTCAAACCGTTCCCCGGCCAAGCACTGCGCGTACACGCCATCTGGTAGAAGAAGACGAATGGCGTCCGCCAACTGGATCTCGCCGCTCGGGTCGGGCGCCGTTTCAGCTAGCGCGTCGAAGATGCTTGGCTGAAACGCATATCGCCCCACCATGGCGACATTCGACGGAGCCTCGTCTGGCCTCGGTTTTTCCACCACCTTCACCACGCGCGCTCCTTCGTGCAATCCCACCATGCCATACTGGTGTATCTCGTCGGGGGGGACCTTCTGCGTTCCCACGAGTGCCACCCACGATGCGGGTGCGTTCCGCCCCAGCGCGAGGAGGGAGGGTGTCTCCGGGAAGAACAGCTCGTCTGGCAAGAGGACGTAAAACGGCTCTTCTCCTACAGCGTCTCTCGCGCTCCACACCGCGTGGCCCAGGCCGGGCGGCCGTTCCTGGACCACAAACTGGATTTCCGGCACTTCACCTTTGATCGTCCGCAGCTCCTTCGCCCAGTTCTGTACGAAGTCCACGAGCATCCTTTTCTCCGGATGGATCACGACGATGACGCGCGCCACCTTGGAGGCACGCGCCTCCTCGAGCCCGAATGCGATGGCGGGTGTGTCCAGGATGGGGAACATCTCTTTTGGAATCCACAGTGTTGCCGGTCGCAGCCTCGTACCAAGACCCGCGGCCGGAATCACGGCGCAACCAATACGCATGCGTCTCAACCTCTCCTCGCAGTCCGGGTTCTTGCCACCATCGGCATCTTGCCTTCCCAGCCTGAATCGCGCCTGAACCAAGGCTGAAACTCTGTTGAACGGACGCCTTCAGTATCGCCCTCAGGATCCTTTCAGCTTGCGCTCAAACGCGATTCAGGTTGTTCGCGCATGATGTCCACGCAACGACACGAGCACAGATGGGGAGTGGAGTGGCATTGGAGACCAAACGCCGATGGACCTGGGACAGGAGCGTGCTCGCACTTATCGCGACCGTGGCCCTGTTCCTCAATCTGTACGCGCTCAACAAGGAGGGCTACGCGAACGAGTACTACGCTGCGGCCGTGCGCAGCATGCTGGAGAGTTGGCACAACTTCTTCTTCGCCTCGTTCGATCCCGGCGGCTTCATCACCATCGACAAGCCTCCTCTGGACTTCTGGATTCAGGCTGCATTCGCGTACGTGTTCGGCTTTCACGGCTGGGCTCTCATCCTGCCCCAGGCGCTGGCCGACGTGGGTTCCGTCCTATTGATGTTCACGCTGGTCAAGCGTCACTTCGGCAAGGCCGCAGGACTCATCGCGTCGGCCGCGATGGCGCTCACGCCCATTGCTGTGGCGGTGAGCCGCACCAACCAGGTGGACGGTGTGCTCGTGTTTCTCATGCTCATCGCCACTTGGTTCTTGTTCCGTGCCATTGAGACCCATCGCCTCCGCCCCTTGATAGGCGTCGCCATCATGGAGGGGCTCGCGTTCAACACGAAAATGATGGAGGCGTATCTCATCCTGCCCGCCATCTACGTGGGCTACTTCGTCGCGAGCAAACTTCCGTGGCGTAAGAAGCTGGCCTATCTCGGCGTCATGACCGCGCTCCTCGGCGCGATTTCCTTCAGTTGGGCGACCGCCGTGCAACTGACGCCCGCGAACGAGCGCCCCTACGTCGGCAGCACCACCGACAATAACGAATTCACACTCATTTTCGGATACAACGGCGTGAACCGGCTTACGGGCAACATGGGCGTTGGTGGGGGGAGCTTCAGGATGGAGTTCGGACGTTTCCCCAGCGCGGGCGAATTTGGGCGTCGCTTCACGCAGGGAGCGGGGGGATTTCCAGGCGGTGCCTTCCCGGGTTCGGGTTCGGCCGAGAGTCAAGGCGAGGGGCAAAGCGGGACAGGCCGGGCGTTCGGCGGATCGGGCGCCGGATTCCCAGGCGGCCAGGGCAGTCAGGCGCCGTTCCCGTTTGGCAACGGCGAGTTTGGCCGAGTGTTCGGGATTGACGGCTTCGGCCATCGTTTTGGAGACGGCTTCGGCGGTGGCTTCAATCGCGGTGGCTTTGGTGGCGGTGGCATGTTCGACACCGGCACGCGCGGCGTCCTGCGCCTCTTCCAGGCGGAACTCGGGCCGCAGATTGGCTGGCTTTTGCCCATCGCCTGCCTCGGCCTTGTTCCACTGCTTCGCAACGTGCGCTGGAAGCGGCGCCGCGAGCTGACGGATCGCGAACGGGCGACGATTTTCTGGGCCGCGTGGCTCGTTCCCGTCGGCGCGTTCTTCAGCGTGGCTGGGTTCTTTCACCAGTACTACCTCATCACGCTGGCGCCTGCCATCGCCGCGCTGGTCGGGGCGGGGCTCACGACGATGTGGCGCGACTTCCGGGCAGGTGGCCGCTGGAAGGGGTACTTGCTCGGCGCGGTTTTGCTCGATCTCGTCTACGAGTGTCTGATGGTCCGCAGCTATCCGACGGTGCGCGTCGCGCTCATCGCGGTGACCGTCGCGCTGGCGGCTCTCTCGGCGGCGCTTTTGTTCCTGCCGCGGCTGTCTTTGCGCTGGCGGCGCGCGGGCGCTGTCATCGGGCTCCTCTCCCTCCTCGCTGTGCCGGGATACTGGTCGCTCACACCTGCGCTCTACGGCGTGAACGGCTCGATGCCCGCGGCGGGTCCGGCCGGATCGGCGGGCGGTGGCATGGGATTTGCGGGCCGGACGAGCGAGAACGACAACGTCGCGCAGTATGACAAGCTCATTCGCTACCTGGTGGCGCACTACCGGCCGTCCAAGGGTTCGTTCCTCGTGGCGACGCTAAACGCCCAGCCCGCCGAGCCCATCATCATCGCGACGGGCCTGCCGGTGATGGCCATGGGCGGTTTCTCGGGGTCCGACGCGGCGATGACCGTCGCAAAGCTCCAGCAGCTGTGCGAGGAAGGCAAAGTGAAGTACTTCCTCCTCGGCGGGGGCGGATTCGGCGGGCGAGGCAACAGCCAGCTCGTCGCCTGGATTGAGAAGCACTGCAAACTCGTGCCGGCGAGCGCGTGGGGCGGTGTGTCGTCGAGCTCGTCAGCCAATCGCTCCAGCTTCGGCGGATTCGGCGGCATAGGGGGGCTTGAACTGTATGTCTACACAGGCGACGCCCAGGCGTGAGTGGCCTCTCAGGCAGGCGCACACGGTCAGCTCGGTCTGTCCGCGCGACGTGGACCTGCCTCAGGTCCGGGGCTCACAAGGTCAACTCCTCTCCGTGGTCGTCCCGGTGTTCAACGAGGAGGACGTGATCCTCACGACGCACGAGCGGCTGACGGCGGTGCTCGACGGCCTCCCGCTGTCGTGGGAGGTCCTCTATGTGGACGATGGCAGTACCGACGCCTCGCCGGCGCTCCTCGACCGATTGGCAGAAGGGGATCCGCGCGTGCGCGTCATTCACTTCGCGCGCAACTTCGGCCACCAACTGGCGATCACGGCCGGGATCGACGCGGCCATGGGCGACGCCGTGGTCGTGATCGACGCGGATCTGCAGGACCCGCCGGACCTCATCCCCGAGCTCGTCGCCAAGTGGCGCGAGGGGTACGAAGTTGTGTTGGCGCGCCGAGCCATTCGCTTTGGAGAGACGTGGTTCAAACGCGCGACGGCGGCCGCCTTTTACCGCGTGCTGAACCGCCTGACGGACGTGGAGATTCCGGTGGACGTGGGCGACTTTCGGCTGATGGACCGGAAGGTGTGCGACGTGCTCCGGGCGCTGCCCGAGCACCGCAGGTTCGTGCGCGGGCTGGTGGCCTGGATGGGCTTCCGCCAGGCCGAGGTGGAGTACGTCCGCCAGCCCCGCTTCGCCGGCGAATCCAAGTATCCGCTTCGCAGGATGGTGCGACTGGCGTTGGACGCGGTGACGTCGTTTTCCACGCGCCCGCTCGGGTGGCCGCTCTACGCGGGGGCGGTCGCCGGCCTGTTAGGCCTCGCCGCCTTCGCGGCGTTCGCGGCGCTCTTTGCCGTGAGCGGGAAGATGATGGACGTGATGGCGCTTGTGCTTTCCGGCGTGGTGGTCTGCACGGGCGCCGTGCTGGTCTCGGTCGGGCTTCTCGGGCTCTACGTGGGCAACGTCCTCGACGAGGTGCGCGGCCGACCTCTCTACATTGTCGATCGCGCCGTGGGCGTGCGGAGGGAGGCTTCGCCGCGTGAGTGAGGCGTCTCTACGCATGTTGCACAAGCTCCCTGGCTGGGCGTGGTGTCTCGCGTGCTGCACGGCGTCGGTCGCGATTCAGCTGGCGCTTGCCGCCACCACCCGCGGCTACGTGGCGGATCAGGCCATCTTTCTCCGCTGGACGGAGGCCGTGCGCACGGGGGGCCTGTCGCGCGCGTATGAGGCGGGCGGGATCGACTATCCGCCGCTCTACTTGTACGTGCTCGACGCCTACGCGCGCCTTGCGTCGGCGCTGCATCTGGGTCTTCGCCCGGGTACGTTCTGGGCCAAGCTGCCTGGCATCGCCATCTACGCGGCGCTCATGCCGGCGATGTGGGCGCTGTCGCGGGGAATGCGAGCGGAGAAGCGCCGGTGGGCCATCGCCGCGTACTGCCTGAACCCGGTCCTCATCTTCGACACCGCGGTGTGGGGGCAGGTGGACGTCATCGACGCGACGCTCGCGCTCGCCGCGGTTTGGCTGGTGAGCAAGCGGCCGCTTGTGGCGGGCGTGGCGTTCGGGCTGGGTCTTGCGGCGAAATTCGAGACCATCGTGGTGCTTCCGGTGCTGCTCGCCGCCGCGTGGGCGCAGCCGCCGCGCCTGCGCCGCCTGGGCCAACTCGCGTGTGGGGCGCTGATGTCTCTCGCGCTTGTCGCCCTGCCGCTTTGTGGCGGAGGGCTTTGGCCCATGATTCGCTCTGCGTACATCGCCACCACCGGCGAGTACCCGTACCTCAGCATGAACGCGATGAACATCTGGTTTGATTTCTTCGACGCGTCGCCGTATGCGTCGGATCGCGCGCCCGCCCTCCTTGGGCTCACCTACAAGGAGGTGGGACTCTCGCTCCTCGCCGCTGCCTGTCTGGCCGCCCTCGCGTATCTCGCCCGATCCCGCCGGGCCCTTCCCATCCGGGCAACGAGCGCCGCCGCGTTCGTCGGCTTCTCGTTTTTCATGCTGGCGACCGAGATGCACGAGCGGTACGTGGTGCTCGCGGTGACCCTCGTCTCATGGCTCGCCGCGCTCGACAGGCGGTGGCGCGCCGTGGCCACGGCGCTAGCGTTCAGCGCGTTCTGGAACCTGTGGGTCGTGTGTTTTGGCGCGGTGAACGCGCAGCAGGACGCGTGGATGGTTTACCTGAATCTCGCCGCGTACGGGGCGATGGGCGTGGTCATGGCTCGGGAGGTCATGCCTCGTCGCCGGGCCCGTCGGCCTGTCGCCGAAGCAGCCGAATGAACGCATTTCCGCCTGTCGCGAGATCTTGTGCCAGCGCTTCGCGAAGGCGTTTCGCGAGGCCGGGGTGGGCTCCGCCGGTTGCGATGGACACGGAAACCTCGCCGACCTGGATGACGCTGGCGAAGTCGACATCGCTATCGGAAGCGTCGTCCGCCCGATTGCACCAGATGCCGCGCGCACGCGCCTCCTCGCGCACCGCGGCGTTCACTGCTGGATCGTCCGTCGCGGCCACGGCGAGGGCAAAGCCGGCGAGGTCGCCATACCGGTAGGCCCGGCTCATCCACGTCACCAGGCCTCGCTCGACGAGAAGGGCGGCCTCCGGTCCAAGCGCCGGGCTCACCAGGGTGACCTTCGCGCCAGCCTCCGCCAGCCGCCTGGCGCGCCTCGCGCCCACGCGCCCGCCGCCGATCACGGCGCACGCCATGCCGCGAGGCTTCAGCCAGACGGGAACCCGATTCGCAGGCGTGGCTTCGCCTCGGTGCGGACGTTCGGCCGACTTGGACACACCGCATGCTCCCTTCAGGCGCGCCGCCCGACGTCGACGGGCCTGGCATCGACGGACCTACGGCCCTCACGGCGGATTCAGCGCGCTCTCTGCACATTTCTCCCTCCATCATAGGTCACGCTCCTGGTTTCACCAAACCGAAAACGCATGGCGCTGCGCGCCGCTCCACCTCTGCTCCACCGCCCGAGACTCGGTTCTGGCGGTACCCTGCCTCGCTCCCTGCATCCTCGCACAAACGGCGCGTCAGGGACCCGGCCGTGCTCCGCCCCAATCACCCCAAAATCCGATTGACATTATGGTCAAACGAGATTAACGTGGAGATACGGCAGAATATCGCATAAACCAATTGGAATTTGGGGTGAACGTCCGTGGCTGTGACCCTGGAAGAGGCGGCGTGGATTGAGGAGTTGGCCGCGACGTACGAAGAGGCGCGACCGGAGGACATCCTGCGCGAAGCGCTGCGCAGAGTGCCGAACATCACCTTTGCCTGCTCATTCGGCGCCGAGGACATGGTGATCCTCGACATGCTGATGTCCATCGACCCACAGGCCGATGTATTCTATCTCGACACCAACGTGCTGTTTCCCGAGACGTACGAGTTGATTGAGCAGGCCGTCGCCAAGTACGGCATTCCGAACCTGCACCAGGTGCTGCCGAAGCTGACGCTCGAGGAGCAGGCGGCCCAATACGGCGACGCGCTCTGGAGCCGCGACCCAAACCTGTGCTGCAAGATCCGCAAGGTGGAGCCCCTCGCGGATTTTCTCGCTGGCTACGACGGCTGGATTACCGGCATCCGGCGCGAACAGGCGCCGACGCGCCGCAACGCCAAGGTGTTCGAGTGGGACGCGAAATTCAACATCGTCAAGGTCAATCCGCTCGTGCGCTGGACGGAGAAGGACGTCTGGAACTACATCGTGGAACGCGGCGTCCCCTACAACCCCTTGCACGATCGCAACTATCCGTCCATCGGATGCCTGCACTGCACGCGTCCCGTGAAGCCGGGCGAAGACCCGCGGAGCGGCCGCTGGGCCGGCTTCGACAAGACCGAGTGCGGCCTTCACGCCGATCAGTGAGGGGGTGCGAGCGTGTCTGAGGAGAAGCTGTCGAAGGTCGAGATCATCAAGAAGGATAGCCGCTTCCTGCGCGGGTCGCTTCAGGAGGAGCTCCAGAACGACGCCTCCCACTTCACCGAAGAGGCCGTGCAGGTGCTCAAGTTCCACGGCACGTACCAGCAGGACGATCGCGACCTGCGCCGGGAACTGACGAAGCAGGGCAAGGAACGTCACTACATCATGATGATCCGCGCCCGCATCCCGGGCGGCGTCCTGAGCGCGGAGCAATACCTCGTGTTCGACCGCCTGGCCGACGAGTACGGCAACGGCACCATGCGCATCACGACGCGCCAGACCTTTCAGCTCCACGGCGTGCTGAAGCGAAACCTGAAGTCCACGATTCGCCGTATTAACGAGGCGCTCATCACGACGCTCGGCGGCTGTGGCGATCAGGTCCGCAACACCGTCGGCTGTGCGCATCCGCACCAGGGCCCGTTCGAGGAAGCGGTCCGCCGGGATCTGCTCCGGCTCGTGGACGAGACGAGCGCCAAGACGAATGCGTACCACGAGATCTGGCTCGACGGCGAGCGGGTGGATCCGGAAGTCGACCGCGCCCGGGAGACGCTGTACGGCGAAACGTACTTGCCGCGCAAGTTCAAGATTGGCTTCGCCTACGAGGGCGACAACTGCTCGGACGTGTACTCGAACGACATCGGCATCGTGGCCCACCGGGACGGCGAGAGCGTGGCCGGGTACACGCTCCTCATCGGCGGCGGCATGGGGCGCACCGCGAGCGACAAAGAGACGCACCCGGCGCTCGCGAAGCCCTTTGCCTTCGTCACGCCGGATGAGCTCGTGGACGTGGTCAAGGCCATCATCACCATCCAGCGCGATCACGGCAACCGCGAGAACCGCAAGTTCGCCCGCATGAAGTACCTCGTCGAGTCGCGCGGCGTGGACTGGTTCCGCGAGGAGACCGAGCGCCGTGTGGGGAAAAGGCTCGCGCCGCCGCGCGAACTCGTCTGGCACTCGTCGGACGATCACCTCGGCCGCATCGAGGACGGCGACAAGGTGCACCTCGGGCTGTACGTGGAAAACGGCCGGATCGCCGATAAGCCAGGTTTTCCGCTCAAGTCGGCGCTCGCGGCCGCCGTGGCGAAGTACCGCCCGACCGTGCGCCTGACGACGCAGCAAAACCTGATTCTGGCCAACCTCGCCCACGAGGCGGCCGACGCCCTCCAGGCGGATCTCGCAGCGCAGGGCATCCGCCTGCCGGACGCGTACTCACCCGTCAAACTGCGGTCCATGGCCTGCCCGGCCATGCCGACGTGCGGGCTCGCCATCGCGGAATCCGAGCGCGTGTTTCCGAAGGTCGTCGAGCGGCTCGAGGCGCTGCTTGCGGAACTCGGCCTCGCGGAGGAGCCCATCACCGTCCGCATGACGGGCTGCGCCAACGGGTGCGCACGGCCGTACATCGCGGAGATTGGCTTTGTGGGCCGCGTCATCGGCAAGTACGACATCTTCCTCGGCGCCAACGTCGCCGGCACGCGCCTGAACGCGCGCTTTCGCGAGATGGTGCCGTTTGACGATCTCGTCCCGACGCTCCGCCCGGTGCTCGAGCTGTACCGCGACGAGCGGCTGCCCGGCGAGCGGTTCGGGGATTTCTGCCATCGCGTCGGGCTGGAGCGGCTGAAGGAAGCCGTCCCGGTCTCGTGACGAATGTGAAGGAGGAGGGCGACATGGCATACGGCCGTGTGGCGCTCGTCGGCGCCGGCCCCGGCCATCCGGGGCTTCTGACCGAGCGCGCCCGAGCGCTCGTCGAACAGGCGGATGTGGTGGTCTTTGACAGGTTGGTCTCGCCGCGCCTGCTCATGCACACCAAACCGGACGCCGCGCTGTTGTACGCTGGCAAGGCGCCAGGCTGGCACGCGCTCGCGCAGCGGGAGATTGAGGCGATGCTCGTCGATTTGGCGCGCCATCACGGCCTCGTCGTCCGCCTGAAGGGGGGCGACCCGCTCGTCTTTGGCCGCGGCGCGGAGGAAGCGGCCGCGCTGCGCGAGGCGGGCGTGCCGTTCGAATTGGTGCCAGGCGTCACGTCGGCCGTGGCCGTGCCCGCGTTTGCGGGCATTCCGGTGACGTTGCGCGGCGTGAGCCGCTCGTTCGCCGTGGCGACGGGGCATGCGGGCGACGGCTTCCGGGCGCACCTCGACGCCCTCGCGGGGGCCGAGACGCTCGTCCTGCTGATGGGCGTCGGCGAACTGCCGCGCATCGCGGAGGAACTGCAGGCCCGGGGCATCTCGCCCGACACACCGGCCGCCATCGTGGCGTGGGGCTCGCGCGCGAAGCAGCGGTCCCTGCGCGCGACGCTCGCCACACTGGCTGCGGAGGCCGAGCGGCGGGGCATCGGATCGCCCGCCGTGATCGTCATCGGCGACGTGGCGGCGGACGCGTCGCTTGGCTCGTGGTTCGAGGCCATGCCGCGCTTCGGCGAACGCCATCTCCTCTTCGCGTCGTCCATGCGCGAGGCGCTCGCGCACGCGGCGCAGCTCGAGGCCGAGGGGGCGGAAGTGCTCGCGCACACGTGGGATCGCGCGCAACGCGTGCGCTTAGCGGACGTCGAGGCTGCGGTGTCCATGTCGGCGCCCGGCAAGCCGGTGGGCTTCGCCTTCCGCACGGCGCTCGGCGTTGAGACGTGGCTCTGCGCCGTTCAGCGCGCCGGATTGGATCTGCGCCGGCTCTCGAACCTCAAGCTCGCCGCTGTCGACGGCTACGTCGCGCAGGCCCTGCGCGATCGCGGCCTTGCGCCGGACGCCCGCTCGCTCGGCGAGATGGCGCGGACGCCCGTGGAGGTGTGGTTCGCCGAGGTGCCCGGCTCGGGCCGCGACGCGGACGTGGAGGCGGCCTGCAGGGCGAGCGGCGCTGAGGTGCGGCCGCTTCATCTCCTGGGCCCGCGGCTCGCGCCGGCCGTGCCCCCACGCTGGCAGCCGTTCGCGCGGGACTGGCGCGACATCGTCGCCGAATGGCTCGCCGAAGGCCCGGCCAACCTGTGGGCGCTCGGCGATCCCGCCCTGTTGCGCTCGCTCGCCGACGACGTGGGAATGGGCGGCGAGCCGCTGCGCCGCGCCGACGCGTTTGGGCTCGCGGCCGCCGAGGCGGTGTGCGGCGCATGATGGGCGGAGCGGGCAAGGTTCTGTTCATTGGCCACGGGACGAGGCTTCAAGGCGGGATGCACATGTGGCACCGGTTTGTCGACGATGTCGCCGAGCGCGCGGGGCTTGGCGATGAAGACGTGGCGCGCGCGTTTGTCGAGATCGCCCGGCCGGATGTGGCGGAGGCGCTCGTTCGGCTGGCCGCGGCGGGCGTGCGGCGCGTGCACATGGTGCCGCTCCTCCTCTTCTCGGCGGGGCACATGCGCCGGGACCTGCCGCAGGCCGTGGCGCGCGCGGAGGCGCAGGTGGGGCGGCTTGATCTCACCTGGAGCCAGCCGTTCGGCGACGAACCGGCGTTCATCGACGTGGCGGTGGAGCGCGCCCAGGCGCTCGTCGCGCGCATGCCGGAGGGGGCTGGCGTCGTCCTGGTGGGGCGCGGCAATCGCGACGCGGACGCGCAGCGCGCGTTTGCGGGCGTGGCGGTGAACGTGGCAGGCCGGATCGGTCGGCCGCTGGTCCACGGCTACCTGGCTGGCACGGGGCGCTCGCTGGAAGCGGCCCTCGAGGAATTGTGGCGCATGGGTTGCGAGCACATCGCCGTGGTGCCGTATCTTTGGTTTCCGGGGCTGCTCACCGAGGGACTTCCGGAGCGGGTGAACCGATGGCGGGACGAGAGGCGTATCTCGTTTCGGGTGGCGGAGCCGCTCGGGCGAGATCCGCGGCTGGTGTCGCTCGTGGCCGAGCGAGCGCGCCAAGCGGCGCACGGGCTCGGAGCCGGCAACAGCGCAGAACCGTGAAAAAGGGGGGCTAGCCCCTGCCCCCTTCAAACGGATGGGCTTGGGGACAGCCCCATGGGCTTACCACCAGTAGCCAGGGTAACCGTAACCGTACCCATATCCATAACCGTAGCCGTAGTACGGGTACGGGCGGGCCACCGTCGCGCCGAGCGCCGTGCCGAGCGTGAGGCCGGTCAGGGCGCCGAAGGCAAAGTAGCCGACCGGCGCGTACACCGTCTCGATGTCGCCGCCCGCCGCCTCACCGAGCGTAGAGATCCGCTCGTCCTCCTGACCCGCCGCGTGGGCAATGGGGCGGACGTTGAGAAGATAGATGCCGTGATCGCGGACGCTGTGCAGGATACCGTGATATCGGCGGCCGTTCACGTGGTGTACGATGACGGGTCGCCCGACGTATTGCTTCGCAATGGGATATAACGGATGTGGCATGGCGAAACAGCCTCCTTTCGCTTCAGCGTATGCCGCGCTGGCGGACGCCGAAGCGACAGCCGCCTATGCCACGCGCCGGGCCACCCAGTCACGCAAACACGATGGTCTTGTTCCCGTGCACGATGACTTTGTCCTCCAGGTGCCACTTCACGGCGCGGCTCAACACGGCCCGCTCCACCTGACGCCCGGCGATACGCAAGTCGAGGGCGGTGAAGCGGTGGTCCACCCGCATCACGTCCTGCTCGATGATGGGCCCTTCGTCGAGCTCCTCGGTGACGTAGTGGGCCGTCGCGCCAATGAGCTTCACCCCGCGCTGATACGCACGCTGATACGGATTTCGCCCGATGAATGCCGGCAAAAACGAGTGATGGATGTTGATGATGCGCTGCGGGTAGTGCTCAAGAAACGACGGGCTCAGAATTTGCATGTACCGCGCGAGAACAATGACGTCAATCTGGCCCTCCATGAGCGCTAGCGCTTGGGCCTCGGCCTCGGGCTTGTTCTCCGGCGTGACCGGGATGTGGTAGTAGGGAATGCCGAGGCTTTCCACGAGCGGCCTCGCGTCTTCGTGATTCGAGATGACCATCTTGAGATCCGCGTCGAGCAGGCCGTCCTGCCATTCCCACAAAAGCTCCTGCAGGCAATGCAGCTCGCGTGAGACGAAGATGGCCATGCGCTTTTTCTTCCTGGCGGGGTGATACCGCCAGCGCATCTGGTATTCCTCGGCCAACTTCGCGAAGTCGCGGCAGAGCGCCTCCTCGCGGTTGGGCAGGTCTTCGAGTTCGAATTCCACGCGCATGAAGAAGTCTCCGCCCCAGGGCGCTGTGGAGTGTTGCGCCGATTCGGCGATGTTCGCGCCGCATGAGGCGAGAAACTGGCCGATGGCGCCGACAATGCCAATTCTGTCCGGACACGAGATGAGCAGGCGACCGCGATTCTCCCGGGATGTCATCTTTTTGCCTCCAACCCCTCCATGCCGAGTTGTTTCTGCTTCTCCGCGCTGAGGACCATCATCTTGGCCGTCGACGACGCCTTCAGCTCGCCATCTTCGCCCTCCACGGCCGCTTCCACCACAAGAAGCCGCGACGAAACTTTGGTCGGCCGGGCCCACACGCGGAGTCGCTCGCCGACGTGGACGGGCTTCTTGAACGAGATGTTTAGCTCGGCCGTGACGGTCACCAGCCCCATGAAAAACGGCACGTAGGCGGACGCCTCGTCGAGCAGCGTGCACGTGATCCCGCCGTGCTGGACATTCGGCCAGCCGATATGATGTTCCTGTGTCTGGAAATGGCACACCACGCCGTCTCCGTCCCGCTCAAAGTGCATGTGGAGGCCGTGCGGGTTGTCTTTTCCGCACGCGAAACAGTAGTCGAACCCCATGGCGCACCTCCCGCGTCTGTCTCTGTCAGACCACTTGTTCTATTATGACAGCCGCGCCGGTGCGTGGGCAACCAAAGGCAGGAGATGGCGCACTTGGCGTCGTAGTTTGAGAAGGGATGCGCGATAGGGAGTGAAGGCGCGTTGGAGAAGACATCCGAAGCGTTGCGTTCAGGGACTGGGATCGGTTCCGCGAATGAAAGGGCGGTGCGCGTCAGCCTGCGCGTGAAGATGATTGTCGTCGTGATCGTCAGCCTCGTGGTGAGCATCCCCCTCTCGGACGCCATCAACGCCGCGATTCGCCGCGCGGTGCCCGACAGTCATTACGGGATCTACGTCAATAGCGCGGTCAGCGTGATTGTGTCGGCTGCGCTTTTGCTCGTGGCCATCCAGATCCTCGTCATCCGGCCGCTCGGCCGGCTGGTGCGCGCGGTGCAGGACGTGGCGGCGGGAAATCTCGCGGCGCGCGTCGCCGTCGAGACCCAGGATGAGATGGGGCTTCTCGCCCGGGAGCTGAACGCCGCCACCGCCGCCATGCAAGAGGTCATCCGCGAGCTCGCGCGCACGTCGGGCGATCTCGCCGCGGCAAGCCAGGAACTCGCGGCGAGCGCGGAGGAGACGGGCAAGGCGGCAGAACAGATTGCGCTCACCATCCAGGACGTGTCGGCCGGGGTGCAGCGGCAGGACGCGCGCATCGCTAGCTCGACCGACGTGTTCCAGCTCTTGGCCCGCGGGATGGAGGACATGTCGGCCCGGTTCCGCGGCGCGAGCGAGGCGACGGCTCAGGCGCGAGAGGCCGCGCGGGACGGTGGAGAGCACGTGGCGCAGGCGCTTGCGCAGATGGCCTCCGTCGAAGGGGCCTTTGAGCATCTTGCGCAGGCCGTCCGGAGCTTCGCGTCGAGATCGCAGGAAGTCGGCGCGATTGTGGAGGTCATCACCCGCATCGCGAAGCAGACCCACCTCTTGGCGCTGAACGCGGCCATCGAGGCGGCGCGCGCGGGCGAGGCGGGGCGCGGTTTTTCGGTGGTGGCGTCGGAAATCCGGAAGCTGGCGGAGCAGTCGGCCGACTCGTCGAAGCAGATTGCGTCGCTGGTGGATGCGATTCAGGCCGACATGGAGAACGCGGCGGAGCGCATGGCCTCGTCGCGCGAGCAGATGGAGGCGGGCAAGGCGTCGTTTGAAGCCGTGGACGCGTCGTTCGCGCGCATCCGCCAGGCGGTGGAGCGCGTGGATGAGGAGCTCAAGGGCGTGTTGACGTTCGTCAACCGCCTGGGCCGGGCGTCCGCGCAGTTGCGCGAGGGTGTGGACGAGATTGCACAGGTGTCGGCCCAGACGAGCGCGGGCATGGAGACGGTGGCGGCGACGACGGAGGAGCAGCTCGCGTCCATGCAGGAGATGACGGCGTCGGCCGCCGCGCTCGCGCAGATGGCCGAGTCGCTGCAGCGCATGGTGGCGAGCTTTCGCCTGGAAGCGTGACCAGGAGAGAAAATGTGAAACATGAGGACAGAGACCATTCGATTCTGCGGGAGTGAGACGAGTGCATCAGGACCCTTACGTCCGCATCGGGCGTGCCAAGCTGTTCATCTTCGATCTCGACGGCACCGTCTACGCGGAGACCGAGCACTTTGAGGCGTACGCGCGCGAATTGGCGTCGTTTTTGCCGGAATCGAGGCGCGAGGCGTTCCTCGAGGACGCCCACCGGGCGCTTCTTCACGAGGGGCAGGCGTTTTACGGACACGCGTTCTCGCGCGAGACGGGCGAGCGCGTGGAGGTGGCCGAGGAGGACAGGCCGGATCGGGCGTACCTGCACGTGGATGATCCCTGGGGACTCCTGCAGGTGGTGGCGATTCGGCATGGAATTGGCCCGCGCGAGCGGGACGAGGCGTTTTTGCGCACGCGCGACTTCATGGCGGGCCCGTTTCCCATGCAGCCGCTCGGAGGGTTGCGCGAGGCCATGGAGGAGATCCGGGCGCGCGGCGGCCACGTGGTGCTCGCCACCAACAGCCCCGAGCCGGACAGCCGCGCGATTCTGCGCAAGCTGAATTTGGAGGACGTGATCGAAGACTTCGTGTTTCGGGCGGTAAAACCGTACCGGACGGAGGAGCACTTCCGCAAGTGGCTCGCGAAGTACGGCGTGGCGCCCGAGCGGGCGGTCTCCATAGGAGATCACTACCGGAACGAGATGCGGCCGGCCATCCGCCTGGGGATGCTGACCATCTACATTGACCGGTACATCGGCCGAGAGCGGCCGGACGTGACCCTTCGGCTGACGCACCCGGGGGAATTGGGGGACGTGCTCGTGACCTGCCTCAGGCGAGCCGAGGAAGCCGAGGCGTGAGGAGGAGAGGAAGATGGAATATCGCGAGTTTGGACGCACGGGCATGCGCGTGAGCGCGCTGGGATTTGGCGGATCGGAGATTCGCGGGTCGGACGTGGCGACGGTGGAGCGCCTGCTCGCGAGCGCGCTCGACGCGGGGCTGAATGTAATCGACACGGGCGAGTGTTACGGGGACAGCGAGGAACTCATCGGCCGGGCGGTGGGGCATCGCCGCGGCGAGTACTTTCTGTTCACGAAATGCGGCCACCGTTCGGGACTCGAGACCCCGGACTGGGCGCCGGAGACCATTCGCGCGAGCATCGACCGGAGTCTCAAGCGATTGCGCACGGACTACGTGGATCTGATGCAGCTCCACAGTTGCTCCATCGAGGTGCTGAAGGAGGGCAGCGTCATCGAGGAGCTGCAAAAGGCGAAGGAGGCGGGCAAGATCCGCTTCCTCGGCTACAGCGGTGACAACGAGGCGGCGAAGTACGCCGTGGAGTTCGGCGTGTTCGACAGCCTGCAGACCTCGGTCAACGTGGTGGACCAAAGCGCCATCGAGGAGGTCATTCCGCTTGCCGCCGCGCGCGGGATGGGGGTCATCGCCAAGCGGCCGGTGGCAAACGTGGCGTGGCGATATCACGAGAAGCCGGACGTGGATTATTACGTCGAGTATTGGCGCAGGCTCAGGGAACTGAAGTTCCCGTTCACCGAGCGGCCGCTTAGCGAGGCGGTGGGCGTGGCGCTCCGCTTCACGCTCTCCGTGCCGGGCGTGACCACGGCCATTGTCGGGACGCAGAATCCGGGAAGGTGGCAGGAGAACGCGCGCTACGTCGACGAGGGGCCGCTGCCGAAGGAGGAGTTTGACGCCATCCGCGAGGCGTGGCGGCGCGTCGCGCGGCCTGACTGGGTGGGTCAGACCTGAGATCTTCCGCCGGTGTCACAGGATGGCGGCGCATTCCGTCCAATGAATGTGCGAAGCGCAGAGGGAGGCGGATGGAATGCGCCGTTGGATGTGGTTGGGTGCCGTGTGCGTCGTCTGCGGAATGCTCGCCGTGGGCTGTGGCGCGCAAGGCGTCTCGGGCGAGAAGGCGCCGGGCTCTTTGCCAGGCTCTTCAGCGGCCGGGGCGAACGCGAACGGGACGCCTGCCAAGGGAGCCGAAGTCACGGCAGATACGAACCGTTCGAGCACCGAGCGCGCGCTCGCGAGCCGCGGATCGTTTGAGATCCTAGGCCATCCAGGCTGGGGACCGGCTCGCGTCACGCAGGTCGTCCCGCCGAGCTTCGCCGGCGCCACTGCGTTTGCGGCGCTCGTTGGACAGTCTTCGAGCGCCATCATCAAGAGTGTCGCCGGCAAGCCTTGGCATGTGGTGAGCGAGATCCCCGGTCAGGTCGCGGCCATCTCGTTTTCGAGCCCGTCGGACGGGGCCGTCATCACCGTCGCGCGCAAAACGGTGAGTCCCACCATGGCAGAGGGGCCAGCCACGTACCGCATCTGGCTGACGCGCGACGCGGGTGCGTCGTGGCGCTCCGTTTGGCAGATCACGGTATCCACAGGCCATGAGATGTCCGCGGAGATGCCCGTTCTCGCGCTATTTGGGGCGACCGGCTATGCTGCGGTGAGCGGGGAACTGCTGCGATCGGCGGACGGCGGAGCCACCTGGGCTCGGGTGCCGCTCCAGGACGCGGTGCTCGATGCCGCCTTCCTCTCGCCGACGCGGGTCTGGCTGAGCGAGGTTTCACCGCAGGTGTTTCGCGCGGGCAATCACCCCGCGCCGGTCGTGATGGCCGAGAGCGAGGACGGGGGGCGCACGTTTCACACCGTGTTGACGGGGCCGAGCGTCGTGCCGTGGCAGGAAAATCTCGCTATGACCGCAAGCGGCGTCGGCGTGTGGGTGGTCAAGGATCTCGGCAGTTGGGAGACGCGGGTTCTTTGGACCACCAACGGGTGGGCATCGTGGCGCGAGGCCATGCCGCAGGCGTATCAGGGGCGCGTCGCGCAGTCGGTGCCGGTCCTCGACGGGGACGTCGCGTACATCGGCCTGTGCCCGGGCGCGGCGCCGTTTCCCGGCGGCGTGACGTCGTTTGACCTCCGGACCGGGCAGGCGTCGACCCTCGCAACGGTCCCGTACTGGTACAGCGTCTCGCTCGCCCGCAGCCCGTCGGGAGCCTGGTACGCAGCGCCGTCCTCGTCCGAGCCGACAGGACTCTACGCGAGTGGACCGGGGCTCGACACATGGCATAGGGTCGCGCCGACGGCGCCGCCCGACGTGCAGGTGGTCGCGGATCCCGCACTGGGTTCCGACGGACGGCCGGCGCTCGTGGGCATCGATGGCGATCTGTTTCAGGGCACGGTGGAGGAGAGCGTGGACGGCGGCGCCTCGTGGCGCGTCCTGACCCGCATGCCTCATCAGATGCCCATCGCGGTCGCGGCGGGCCCCGGCAAGCTCCTCGCCGTGGCCACGGTGGGCGCCTCGGATGACAACGGCCCGCTGCGCCTGTGGGTGAGCCGGGACGGCGGTCAGCATTGGACGGAACTCGGCGCAGCGGATTTGCCCAGCAACGTGGTGCAGAGCCTGACGCCCTTCGGCCCATCCGACGCGGCTTTGTCCGTGACGGCGGACGGCTACGTGCTCGCCATTGCGGCCATGCCGAAGGATCTGGTGCTGCAGTCGCGGGACGGCGTGCACTGGTCGACCGTCCGCTCGGTGCCCAATGACGATCTCGCCTTGGCGCCCGCCTTCGACGGGGGAACGGTCTGGTGGCTCGACAACAAGCTGATCCGCCCGGGCAGCAAGTCGAATGGCAAGGACACCGGGCCGGTGCTTCAGCCTGTGCTCACGGCGTCGCCGGTCAGCGGGAACGCAGAGCGCACGGTCTCGCTTCCCGAGGGGTACGACGCGCTCGCGATGGCGTGGGCGGGATCGCGCGGGATGGTGGTGTGCGCCTCGTCCGCAACCATGGACCCGTCCCAGGGGCTCACGCTTTTCGTGACCACGGATGGCGGCGCCACGTGGAGTACGCGTCACCTCGCACCCGGGTTTCAGTCCAAGCTCCCCGGCGAGGTGATGAGCCTGACGCTCGCGGGAGGCGACTTCGGCGCGCTCCTCACGGATGCCGGCCTGCTCGTGACGCGGGACGGCGGCTGGACGTGGGCGTACGCGCCGTAGGATTGAGCCACTTCGGCGCGTGCTCATCCGGGGCCAGCATGCGGCAACGCGCGCGCACCTTCGCCCGAGCCGCACCGCGATTTGCGCCGGTGGCCTGACGGCCGGATCGACAGGAGCGCCGCGGCGGGGCGGGGCGGATGGAGTCGCGCGAAAAAAGCCGGACGGAGTTCTTCCGCCCGGCTTTTCGATTGCCGATTGGATGACGCGGCTCAGATCTCGGCCTTTTTCCAGATGAGCACGCCGTTTTGGCCGCCGAAGCCAAACGAGGAGCTGAGCGCCGTGCGGATGTCCGCCCTGCGGCTCCGATTCGGCACCACGTCGCGCGGCGCAATCTCCTCCTTGTCGTCGCAGTTCAAGGTGGGCGGCAGCCATCCCGTCTCGAGCGCCTTCACGCAGGCGATGGACTCAATCGCCCCGGCGGTGCCGAGCATGTGGCCCACCGCGCCCTTGATGGAGCTCACCGGGATCTCGTCGATGTGCGGGCCAAACATGTCGCGAAGTGCCGTGGACTCCGCCACGTCCCCCGCGGGCGTCGCCGTCGCGTGCGCGTTCACGTAGTCGATGTCCTCCGGGGCGAGACCCGCGCTCTTCAGCGCCCGCGCCATGGCGAGTTTCGCGCCGTGGCCGGACGGATCCGGCGAGGTCTCGTGGTACGCGTCGTTCGACGTGCCGTACCCCACGAGTTCGCCGTAGATGGTGGCGCCGCGCTCGAGGGCCCGCTCCAACGTCTCCAGCACCAGTACCGCCGCGCCCTCGCCCATCACCATGCCGGTCCGCCGCTTGTCAAACGGCCGCGACCACGCGCTGTAATCCGCCGGCCCCTCCGTCGCCAGCGCTCCCGCCGCGCGCAGGCCCGCCAGGATGGCCGGGCTGAACAGGCACTCCGCGCCACCCACCAGCGCCATGTCAATCTCACCGAGCCTCAGCCAGTAGCTCGCCTCGCCGATGGCGTTGGCCGACGACGCGCACGCGGTCGAGTACGTCATCACCGGCCCGCGAATGCCGTAGCGCATGGCGATCCCGGCTGCGGCCGCGTTGGGAATGGACTTCGGCACAAGCCTCGGGCCCACGCGCGTCGAGCGCCCCGACGCGAGCCGGTTCGATCCTTCCTCCAGCGTCTGCACGCCCCCGAACGCGCACCCAATGGAAATCCCGATGCGATCCCGCTCATACGGACCAAACGCGCCGCCGTCGCCAAACCCTGCGTCCCGAATGGCCTCCGCCGCGGCCACCAGCCCCATCTGCGTGAATCGGTCGCTGTTTTGCATCTGCTTCTTATCCAGATACGCCGCCGGATCGAAATCGCGGGCCGCCGCGACCACCGGCGCCCAGGTGCGCAAGAGTTCGTCTTCCGTTTCGCGCACGGCCGATCTGCCGGCGACGATGTTCTCCCAAAACGTCGAAACCCCGACCCCGAATGGCGTCACGGCACCCATTCCGGTGACGACGATGCGCGTCTTGTCCGCCATGAAGGTTCTCCTCTCGCTGTCAGACTCTACGTGAATCTGAACCGCCCGCACAAATTTATGACTTGGTGCTAGTTCCGCCTCTATCATACCACGTCCACAGGCGCCAGGCGACGCATTTGGTTGGGACAAGGCGCCCTGCGTTTGGTATGATGGAGCGAGAATTGGCTTCCCGTGGAATGGAGGATCCAGCTTGGCGAATGCAGGGCGGGCGCCTCGGCGCTTTGAAGATAAGGTCGTGCTCGTCACGGGCAGCTCGCGCGGCATCGGCCGCCGGCTCGCCATTCGTTTTGCCGAAGAGGGCGCCCACGTGGTAGTGAATTACTTCCGGAATGGCGATCTCGCCCGCGAAGTCGTGGCCGAGATCGAGCAGATGGGCAGGCGGGCCATCGCTGTGCGCGCCAACATGGCGCAGGAGGAGAAGATTGTCGCGCTGTTTGACGAGGTGCGTGAAGTGTTTGGCCGCCTGGACGTCTTCATCCACAACGCCGCTTCGGGCCGCAATCGCGCGGCGCTCGAGGTGGACACGAAGGGCTTTGACTGGACCGTCGACGTGAACGCCCGGGCGTTTCTCATCGGCGCGCAGCAGGCCGCGAAGCTCATGCCGGAGGGCGGCGCCATGCTCGCCATCTCCTCGTTCGGGGCGGATCGCGTGTTTCCGTACTATTTGTCGGTCGGCACGAGCAAGGCCGCGCTCGAGGCGATGGTGCGCTACTTCGCCGTGGAGCTCGGGCCGCGCAGGATCAACGTGAACTGCATCTCGGCCGGCGCGGTCCTCACGGATGCGCTGGGTCACTTCCCGGACATGGATCAGACGCTGAAGAAGCTCGAGGAGAAGATGCCGTATCACCGGATGGTGACGCCGGACGACGTGGCGAATCTCGCGCTCTTTCTGTGTTCGCCCGAGGCGGAGATGATCCGGGGCCAGACGGTGCGCGTGGACGGCGGCGTGACGCTCGTCCTGCCGTGACGCGAGGTGAACGACATGGAAGGGTTTCGCTATCACTATGATCTCGAGGTGCGCTGGTCCGAGGTGGACGCTCAGCGCATCGTGTTCAACGCCAATTATCTGATGTACCTCGATCTCGCCTATCAGGAGTTTTTCCGGAGTGAATTGAGGCTCTATGACGACGTGCCGACCACCGTCATCGCCACGTCCACGCAGACCTTTCTCAAACCGGCGCGCTGGCGGGACAAGCTGTCCATCTGGGTGCGGCCGAAACGCATTGGAAACACGAGCGTGACGCTGGAATTTGTGATGACGCGCGAGGGTGAACCCATCTTCCGCGCGGAGACGGTGTACGTGCACGTGGACGAAAACGGGCGGCCGGAGCCCATTCCCGCGTTTTGGCGGGAGCGGCTCAGGGCGTATCAGGAGGAGGCGCTGGCATGAGGGACATGGAGGGCCGCGTGGCCATCGTGACGGGCGGCGCGGGCGGCATCGGCAGCGCGACGGCGCGCCGTTTGGCCGAGCGCGGCGTGCGCGTTGTGGTGGCGGATCGCGACGAGGCGGGCGCGCGGCGCGTCGCGGACGAGATCCGGGCGGCGGGCGGCGAGGCGGAAGGGATGTTCGTCGACGTCACGGACGAGGCGAGCGTGAACGCGCTCGTCGATGCGGCGGTGGCGCGATTCTCCCGCCTCGACATCATGTTCAACAACGCCGGCGTGTTTGGCGACGGCGCGCGAAACTTCCTCGACGATCCGCCGGAGGAATACTTCCGCGTCGTATCCATCAACCAGCACGGCGTCTTTTATGGCATGCGTGCGGCGGCGCGCCACATGCGGCAGGCAGGCACGGGCGGCGTCATCATCAACACGGCGTCCATTTACGCGTTCATCGCGGACAGGAACCAGCTCCCGTACCACGCGAGCAAAGCGGCGGTCGTGGCCATGACGAAGGCGGCGGCGCTCGATCTCGCCCGCTACAACATCCGCGTTGTCGCGGTGGCGCCGGGGATGGTGAACACGGGCCTCGTCGACAACTGGCGGCAGGACGAGCGCGTGTGGAACACGATTCAGCGGGCGCACATGCGCCGGCGCATGGCGGAGCCGGACGAGATTGCCCGCGTGGTGGCCTTTTTGGCGTCGGACGAGGCGCGATTCATCAACGGACACGCCATTTGCGTCGACGATGGCGCGCTGTCGTTCAAGAGGTGAGAAAGGCATGGCGCAACTTCCGGATATCGTCGTGGACGTCGTGATTGACGCATCGGCGGAGAAGATCTGGCCGTACGTCGCGACGGCGGACGGACTCGGCGCGTGGTTCATGGGGAGCACGCCGTCATTCGCCAGATCATGGAGGGCGGCTGGAGGCGCAAGCTGACGGAAGACCTTCCGCGTGCGGTGCTCGGCCCATCGCTCATGTGAGCGTCAGTGCACCTCGCGCTGCATCTGCTCGAGTCTTTCGCGAGGCAGGCCCGTCGCTTTTTCCGTCGACGGGCACGCCTTCGGCCAGCAGGCGGTGTGCAATGTCTTCGGCAGCCTCTCTGCGACCGTCTTCATACAGTTCTTCTGCCATGCGGAACACGTTCTTCAGCTCCTTCCGCAATTTTCTGCGGTCTTCGTCTGACAACGCCCTGTCACCAAACGCGAGGACGGCGCTCGCCGCGAGTTCGCGCTCTTCGTCGTCCGGAGCGCGCGGGAGAAGGTTGAGCACGCGGGCCATGGCTTGATGGCGGTCTTCGACGCGCATCGAGAGCGCGAGACCCAGCCGAAGGCGAACGATGGGTTCCCATCGTCCCACGCGAAGGTGAGCTTCAACTTCGTCCAGTGCGTCATCGCCGTCTAGCGCGGAGAAAAACACGTTTTCCACGCGATAGATGGCGGTGCCGATGTCCAACTCCTGCGGCGCACTGGCAACATGCGCGTGGTACAAGACGACCGTGCGGATTCTGGCTTGGATCTGATTGGCAAGGAGGGCATCGTATTCCAAAAAGCGGTGAAGCGTGCGCTCGCGGCGATCCTGGAATTCCAGGTGAAACACTTCGCCGTTTGCCATCCGCCACGCCCGATCCATCCTCAGCGTGCTGGCGGGGAGTTCGGTCGTGAATGGCGCGAGCGTCTCTACGCCGCGCACGCCGAGGGCTTCAAGCGCACCGCCTGACAACGTGCGCGTAAGCGCCTTGAGTAAGCTGTCCTGTCCGGGCATCGAAGCGTATCCCACCACCCATGATAGGAGATCCTGGTCGAAACCACAATGCGAGCCGGATTCCTCCGTGTTGCGCGGCCCGTCAGGCGCCGCGCCATCCGCGTGGAGGATGCCTCCAGTGTACGCCCACCCAACCCGTCCGTCGATGAGGCCGAGGAGAATGTGAACCGATGCGGTGAAAGCCGGTCATGATGTCCGCACCTGGGCGCGCCCTTCTGCGTCCTCTGTGCCCTCTGCATGCCGGAAGTCGCCTGGAAGTCGCCTGCAGCTACCAGGTTCCGTTGTGCTCCCTGCATCCCGGAAGTCGCCTGGAAGTCGGCTGCAGCCACCGGGCTCCGTCCCCGCGGGCCACCAAACCCTGCCCTCGCAAACGCTTCTCCTTCGCGTGGCCAGGGCAACGGGTGCCTGACGGACGCCGAGACATACGCGGTCTACCCCGCAGCACGTCTTTCCCGCGCCACTACGGCAACATCTCCGCCGGCCCCATTCGCTCCGCGCCGAACAGCCTCCTAAGCCGCCCGATGTTTCGCCGGTCCGACAGAATCAGCAGGTGATCCCCTGCCTGAAGCTCGGTCGCGCCGCGCGGCACAATGACCTGATCGCCCCGCACGATGGCGTAGCACAGCGTGTTCTCCGGAAACTCAATCTCGACCATCTTTCGCCCGACGAGATCGGACGAAGCGTCCACCTCGACCGGCGTAATCACGGCGTTTTCGCGCGCGATGCGCACCAGTTCAAGCAGGTCGCCCGATGGGGCGCGCTCCAGCAGATCGAGCTTCGCGGCGAGAGGCCGGACGGTAAGGCCCTGGACAATTGTCGACGCAATGACGACGAAAAACACGGCATCCAGCATCGGCGCGGGCGTGTAGGCGGGCGAGAGCATGGCCGTCATCACGAGTACGATGGGCACCGCGCCTCGCAGCCCGGCCCACGAGATGAACACCTTCTCCGCCGCGGAGAAGCGCATGCCGATGGTCGACATCCAGACGGCAACGGGCCGCGCCAGAAAGAGGGCACTTGCGGCGAGCAGAACGCCCGGCACGAGGATGGACCCAAGCCGCGCGGGGGAAATTTGCAGGCCCAGCACGACAAACATCACGATGTGCATGGTCCAGGACAGCCCCTCGTGAAACCGCAGGATGCTGTGGCGGTGCTCCAGCCGCCGATTGCCCATCACCACCGCCGCGGTGTAGACGGCGAGAAAGCCACTGCCGTGCAGGAGGACGGCGACGCTGTAGCTGAGCAGCGCAAACGCGAGGGAGAGCGTCGGGTACAGGCCGCCCGTGTCGAGCTTGATGCGCTGATTGGCCAGCGAGCCGAGGTATCCGATCACGGCCCCCGCAATGAGGCCCATCGCCATTTGCAGGACGAAGGTCGAGATCGCATAACCGAGCGCACCCCACGGTCTGCCGATGCCGTGTTCCGACCACTGAATGAGCAGGATGGTCAGAAAGAATGCCATGGGATCGTTCGTGCCGGATTCGACCTCGAGCACGTCGACGAGACGCCGGCGGAGCGGATGCCGGCCGAGGATGGAGAAGACCGAGGCGGCATCCGTCGAACTCACTGCGACGCCGAGAAGCGCCGCCGCGTACCAAGGGAGGTGAAGCAGCGCGTGCGCCATGACGGTCAGGATGGCGCCGCTGATGACCACGCCCGCGGTGGCGAGCGACAGGGCCGGTTTCCAAACGCCGCGGATGCGGTCGAGCGGGGTGTGCAGGCCGCCTTCGAACAGAATGAGAATGAGCGCGAGATAGCCGATGGATTGGGCGACGGAGATGGGGACGTGGGGACCAAGCCGGAGTCCGCCCGGGCCGAGCAACATGCCGATGGTCACGAAGCCAATGAGTACCGGAAAGCCCAACCGATTGCCGAGGTGCGCGGACCATACGCCCGAAAGCAAAATGAGTGAAAGAATGAGCAGGAAAGTCTCCATTTTTGCCTCCTTTTGAGAAATCGAAGTTCATGCGCGATAGGCGATGAGCCAGACGGTCACCGGAATCCAGTGCGATGAATACGTCGGAGATGGTTTTGCAATCAGGGTCTGAATCGGGTGGGATGATGCAGGAACCAAGGGGAAGACAGGGATGGGATCCCTATTCCTATTATCCTTAGTTTAACACATATATTTGAGTTCGTAAAGAAAGGCTTGTTGCTTCCGGCGCGGGGCAAGGCCGGGCGCCGGGGCCCCCGTTCACTTCATCAGCTTCGGAATGTCTTTGCATACGATCCGGCTTGCAGCACGACGGTGTGGCCCGGCTTCAAGGTGACGGTCTGCTGGTAGAACAACCCGTTCGGTGCGGCGCCCACGAGGATGACGGGCTCGCGCAAGTTGCCGGAGAGCCACCACTTTCACGTAGGCGTTCGGCCGTATGTGAATGTCCGCGCTCCGTGGCGAAGTACGAAATCATCGTCGATCTTTCCGACAGGCGCTTATATCTGCTCGAAGCGGGGAAGGTGATCCGCGCGTTTCCAGTCGGGATCGGCGAGATGGTGACCCGGACGCCCATCGGGCAGTACACCATTGTCAACAAGGAACCGAATCCCGGCGGGCACTTCGGCGCGTACTGGATGGGCCTGTCCAAGCCGCACTACGGCATTCACGGCACGAACAATCCGTCGAGCATCGGCAAGCTCGTCTCGCACGGGTGCATCCGCATGTACAACGAGGACGTCACCTGGCTCGCCCACACGGTGCCGTTAGGAACGCCGGTGACGATACGGCCGTAGCGGCGGCGTAGTGGGGCTGCCATGGCGTACAAAGGCTCGGACTGACACGGATCCGCTGCCACTCGCAAAATACGCTTCCCCAATGTGGAGGACCAGAAGGATTGAGCGCGGCGCGAGGAGAAATGCCTTCTCAGAACCGTCAGAGGCGAGGGGGAGCGCGGGGGATGCGAGCATCACGTCATGTTGAGCGAATCACGGCCGCTGTGTTGTTGGGCTGCCTTTTCACTTGGATGGCGGCGCCAAAGCTCGAAGCGCAGGTCATACATCGCTTGCCGTCGGTCGGGGCGGCGCGCGCGAGTTTCGTGCTACCCGGGCGTACTCTCTATCGAATGGCCTCGCCGCCTTCCGGAGGCGACGCGTTTCTTGCGGTAGCGGCGCTGCGCATTGGAACGGCCTCCATCCCGATGGATCTCTGGGTCACGGGTTCGTTGGACTCGGGTGAGGTGTACGTCCCGCTCGACATTCTGCAAAAGGCGTTGGATTCCATCGGCTTTCGTTCCACCTGGAATGCGACTCCATTCACCTGGGCGATACAGACACCCACATCGCGCGCGGACACGTGGGGGTTCCCCGTCGGAACCGGGATTGGGGCGGTGGAGGTGGATGGGAGCCTGGTCACCAGGCTCAACGTCGTTCCCGGCGTGGATCTGACTTCGGGATGGAACGGCGTCGACACGGCCTTTTTGCCGCTGTCTCAGGTTTCGCAACTGCTCGCAGATGTCGGCGTGCAGAACACGTGGGACATCGCCTCGCGGGTGTGGACGTGGATCCCGCCTCTCCAAACGAGCGAGCCGCTTGGCCCATCCCAGGGTGTCGAGGAACTGCGGTCGGACCTATTGGTCAGCGGAGCGAACATCGTGCTCCGGAATCTGCAGGTGGACGGAGACGTATTTGTCGCACCGTCTCCTAACGGCTCTGTCTCGCTCGATCACGTCAGCATCGATGGCAAGCTGGTCATCCTGGCGAGTTCGGGTGCACCCATCCAACTTACGGACATCGCGTCACCTCGCATCGACGTCGATAGCGAGGGGCCCGTGTCCATCCAACTCAGCGGCGGAGCTGTCGGCGTTCTCGACGTGTTGCCTGGCGTGGGCGGTGTTCAAGTCGCGAGTTCCAAATCGTCTGTGCTCGAGGTGGACGACTTTGCGACATCAGCGGTCGTGCTCGCGGGAAGCGCCTATGAGTCTGCGGAGATCCGAGCTGACGATGGCGTCCTGAACGCCGAAGCTTCCCTTCCTCTCGTTAGAGTGCAGGCTTCGGGCGCCACGCTCACCGTGGGGCAAGGTCAGACAATCGGCTTGTTGCAGGTGTCGCCAGGGGTGAACGGTTTCTCTGTGGACAACTTCGGAACCATTCAGTTTCTCGTGAACAGTTCGCCACATCCGGTGTCAACTCAGGGAATCGGCGCGGTCGAAGCCGCGATGGGAGCGATGACCACATTGCAGGCAAGTGGGACGGCCTCGGGCGCCACGGGAGCGTGAAGGGGCTTCCCTCACACTCCCACCATCTCCCGCGCGCTCGCGCCCTCGTTCGATCCCGCCAGCGCCAGCGCCACGCGGTTCACTTCTTGCACCATGCGGCCGAACTCCTCATAGTCGATGGTCTGCGCCGCGTCGGACATCGCTTGGTCCGGCACTGGGTGAATCTCCACAATGACGCCGTCCGCTCCGGCCGCCACGCCGGCGCGGGCCATGGGGCGCACAAACGCGCGCTTGCCGACGCCGTGGGACGGATCGACGAGCACGGGCAGGTGAGAGAGCGACTTGACCACCGGGATGGCGTTCAAATCGAGCGTGTTGCGCGTGGCCGTCTCGTACGTGCGGATGCCGCGTTCGCACAAAATCACGTTCGGGTTGCCCTGCGCCAGGATGTACTCGGCCGCCATCAGCCATTCTTCAATCGTCGCAGAGAGGCCGCGCTTCAGGAGCACGGGCTTGCCGGATCGCCCGGCTTCGCGCAGCAGCGGGTAGTTCTGCATGTTGCGCGCGCCAATCTGCAGAATGTCCACGTATTCCGCGACGAGATCGACGAGACCGGGTTCCATGACCTCGGAGACGATGGGCAGGCCGGTCATCTCGCGCGCCGCGGCCATCATCTTCAGGCCCTCTTCGCCGTGGCCCTGGAACGAGTAGGGGCTCGACCGCGGCTTGAAGGCGCCGCCGCGCAGCACGTGCCCGCCGAGGCGCTTCACGGCCTTCGCGACATCGACGATGTTCTCAAGCGACTCCACCGAGCACGGCCCGGCCATGATGGTCACGCCGCCCGCGCCGATGCGGTGGCCGCGGACTTCGACGACGGTGTCTTCCGGCTTGTACTCGCGGCTCGCAAGGGCATATGGCCGCGATACTTCGCGCACTTCGGTGACGCCAACCACCCGCGCCACGCGCTCGGCGAGACCCGGCTCCTTCGCCGCGAGCACGCTCACGCCTGGGCCTGCCGGGTAGAGGGCGCGAACCCACGCGTCCAGGCCCGCCTTCTCCAACGCCTGCTTCAAATCCACCTTCCCGTGGCGAATCACCATCATCTCCGCTCGCTCCCTTCCGAGGCCCGCTTGGCCTTGTCGATCACGTCGCGCGCAATGACCATCTTCTGAATCTCCGACGTACCTTCCTCAAACCGCTGCATCCTCGCGTCCCGGTAGATCCGCTCGATCTCGCTCGACTTGAAGTAGCCCGGGCCGCCGTGGATCTGCAGCGCCTTGTCCGTCACGCGCTGCAGCATCTCCGTGGCGAACATCTTCGCCATCGCCGCCTCCACGGTGATGGGATGGCCTTCGTCGAACCGCCGCGCCGTGTGGAGGACGAGCTGGCGCGCCGCCTCGATGTCCGTCGCCATCTCAGCGAGCCACATCTGGATGATCTGGCGCTTGGCGAGCGGCTGGCCGAAGGTGACGCGCCGGAGGGCGTGCTGGGCCGCGAGCTCAAGCGCTCGCTCCGCCGCGCCGACGCAGGTCATGCCAATGGCGGTGCGGGACGGATCGAGAAACCCGCGGAACGCCACCTCCAGGCCGTCGCCCTCCTCGCCGAGCCGGTTGGCGACGGGGACGCGACAGTCGCGCAGGCGAAGGTGCCCGTGCGCCGTGCCCGCGATGCCCATGGCCGGCGCCATGAATTCAATCGTGAGGCCCGGCGCGTCGCGCGGGACGAGGAGCGCGAGTGTCCCGTCGCCGCCCGACGTCCCCTCCAGCCGGCAGAAGAGCAAAAAGTAGTCCGCCACGTCGCTGAAGATGATCATCCACTTCTCGCCGTTCAGGACGTACGCGTCGCCCTCGCGCCGGGCTGTCGTCTTGAGGTCTGCGCCGGAGCCCGAATTCGGCTCCGTCAGCGTGAAGGTCACGCGGATGTCGCCCGCGACAAACGGCTTCACAAACCGCTCCACCTGATCCGGCGTCGCCTTCTGCGCGAGCGATCGCCACAGGCTGTTCGCCACATGCACGATGACCCGGATGGAACCGTGCGTGTGCGCGAAGCGGCGCAAGAGATCCAAATAATCCGTGAAGCTGAGCCCGTGCCCGCCGAGATGGGGCGGGGCGGCGAGCCGCAGGTAGCCGGCGTCGCGAAGCTCTCGCCACAGGGCTTCCGGCACCGTGCCCGTGGCTTCAATCTGCTCGGACCAAGCCCTGGCCGGGCCCGCCACGTAAGCGTCGACGTCCTTCCGCCACTCGTAAAGCGTCCGCATCATGGCCACCTTCCTCCGTCAGCCCGTCTTCTCGGCGCGCTCGCGCTCCAGCTTCCGCTGGATGTCCTGGCGCAGCACGTACTTCTGGATCTTGCCGCTCGCCGTCCGCGGCATCTCGTCGATGATCTCGAGCCGCTCCGGCCAGTAGATTTTCGCCATGCCGCGCTCGCCGAGGAAATCCGTGATGTCGCACAGTTCCAGCCGCTTGGCGCCCGGTTTCAGCACCACGTAGGCGCAGGCGCGCTCGCCGAGCCGCTCGTCCGGCATGGCCACCACGGCCGCGTCGGCGATGTCCGGGTGCTGGTACAGGAGGTCTTCAATCTCCACCACCGGGATCTTCTCGCCGCCGCGGTTCACCACGTCCTTCTTCCGCCCCGTGATGCGCAGATACCCGTCCTCGTCGATCACGGCGAGATCGCCCGTGTCAAAAAAGCCGTCCGGCGTCATGGCCGCCTCGTACCACTCGGGATGGTGGAGGTAGGTGACGAACATGGCGGGCGTCTTCACCTGGAAGTTGCCTTCGGTGCCGGGCGGGAGCTCGCGGCCCTCTTCGTCCACTACGCGGATCTGCATGCCGTCGAGCACGCGCCCGTCTGTGCCCCACAGCTTTTCCGGCGGATCCGACGGCCGGCCGACGGTGACGAGGCACGATTCGGTGGACCCCCATGCGCCGACGACAGCGCACTGAAGCTTTTCGCGCGCCTCCTGCGCGAGCTGGCGCGGGATGGCGGCGCCGGTGGCGATGAAGAGCCGAAGCCCCTTAGGCGGCCTGTCCGCGCGGGTGATGTCGGAGAGAAACGGCATGGCGGCCTGGACGAACGTCGCGCCAAACTCCTCGATGGCCGCGCGCGCCTTGTCCACGTCCCAGATGGCGTGATAAATTCCCGGGGCCCCGATATAGAAGGAAACGAGCATTCCGTAGAGAAATCCTGTCTGGTGAGCGGTCGGGGAGGGCACCCAAATCCGGTCCTTCGACGTGAGCCCGAGCGTGCGCGTGTGGATGAGAAGCGCCTCGGAAAGCGTCCGGTGCGTGTGCAGCACGCCCTTCGGTTCGCCGGTGGTGCCGGATGTGTATAGAAGCTGCGAGTGGCTGTCCGGCCCAGGCCTTCTCGCCGAAAGCGCCTCCTTCGCCGCTTCGGCGTCTGCCTCGGAAGCGAGGAGTCCGCCGAGATCGGACGAAAGCGGGGCGTACGGGGCCATCGGCAGGATGAGCGTGTGTTCGACGCGCGGCGCTTCCTTCAGGACGCTCTCGACCAACGGCCGGTAGTCGAAGCGGCGGAACGCGTCCGGCGCGATGAAGACGCGGCTCTCGGACGAGTTCAGGATGAAGGCCACCTCGCGCTCGCGAAGCTGGGGCAGGATGGGGCACGGCGTGGCGCCCACCTTCCAGATGGCGAGCGTCAGCGCCACAAACGGCCAGCCGCTCGGAAGCTGATACGCCACGGCCTCGCCGGGCTTCACGTCGAGCTGAAGCAGGCGCGCCGCGATGCGCGCCGCAAGCCGTTCGAGCTTTGCGTAGGTGAGCATGACAGGCTCGTCGCCGGAGAGATCGATGACGGCCATCTGCTCCGGATGGTCGCGCAGGGTGGTTTCGAACTGATCCAAGAACAAAGGAGCGCTCACGGGCGCCGCCCCTTTCCGCACAAAATTCGTACCTGGTGATAAGCATTCTATCACTGCTCGGTCGACGGATTCAATACCAGGTGTTAATATCAGCTTATAAGACCAGGTGCGAAAACATGCGTGCCGCGCGGGACGTGCGCGGCCGGGACGAGGTGACATCATGCCAGAGAGATGGATGAAACGGCGCTATGAAGCGCTGGCCCAGCCAGGGAAGATTGGTTCACTGGAGCTTCCGCACCGCATTCTCATGGGCTCCATGCACATGGGCCTCGAGCACGACGACGACGAGATGATGGCGCGCCTGTGCGCCTTTTACCGCGAGCGCGCGCTGGGCGGCGCGGCGCTCATCATCACGGGCGGCGCGTGCGTGCTGCCGGAGGGCGGCGGCCACATGTTTGTGCTCACGAACCCGCGCCACGTGGAACGGCTGGCGCAACTGCCGAAAGCCGTGCACGAGGTGGGCGGCCGCATCGCGCTTCAGCTCTACCACGCGGGCAGGTATGCGTTTTCGGAGGAGATTGGCCAGCAGGCGGTGGCGCCGAGCCCGCTTCCGTCTCGGCTCACGCGCGAGACGCCCCGCGAGATGACCTTGGAGGACATCCGCCGTACCATCGAGGGCTATGCGAACGCGGCGCGGACCGCGAAGGAGATAGGCTTTGACGCCATCGAGATCATGGGGTCGGAAGGCTATCTCCTCAACCAGTTCTTGTCGCCCCTCACGAACCACCGCAACGACGAGTACGGCGGCGACTTCGAGCGCCGCATGCGGCTGCCCCTCGAAGTGGTGGAGGCGGTGCGCCGCGCCGTGGGGCCTGCGTACCCCATCATCTTCCGCATGTCCGGGCTCGACTGCATGCCTGGCAGCACCACGCCGGAGGAGACCCTCCAATTCGCGCAGGCGCTCGAGCGGGCGGGGGTGGACGCGCTCAACGTCGGCATCGGCTGGCACGAGGCCGCCGTGCCCACGGTGCAGCAGGTGGTCCCGCGTGGCGGTTTCGCCGGCGTCGCCGCGTTTGTGCGCCAGCACGTCACCGTGCCCGTGCTCGCCGCCAATCGCCTGAACGTGCCCGAGGTGGCCAACGAGCTTGTGGCGGACGGCTTCCTCGACTTCATCGCCCCTGCGCGCCCGTGGCTCGCGGACGCCGAGTTCGCGAAGAAGATCCTCGAGGGCGATCGCGACGGCCTGAACGTGTGCATCGCCTGCAACCAGTCCTGCCTGGACCACACGCTCGTGAAGCCGTACCGCGTCGTGAGCTGCCTCGTCAACCCGCGCGCGGGCTACGAGGCGCTCCGCCCGCGCGTCAAGGCGCAGGTCAAGCGGCGCGTGGCGGTGGTCGGCGGCGGGCCCGCCGGGCTTGAGGCGGCGCGCGCGGCCGCGGAGCGCGGGCACGAGGTCACGCTGTTCGAGCGGGACAAGGAGCTCGGCGGGCAGTTCCGCCTCGCCTCGCGCATCCCGGGCAAGGACGAGTTTTTGGAGACCATTCGGTATTATGAGGTCATGCTTGAACGCCTGGGCGTGACTGTTACAATGCAGACAGAGCCGAGCCTGGACCAGCTCGCCGAGTTTGACGACGTGATCGTCGCGGTGGGCGTGAAGCCGAAGGCGCCGGGCATCCCAGGCGAGGATCTGCCGCACGTGGTGTCGTACCAGGATCTGCTCATGGGCCGCGTGCAGCCGGGCCAAAACATCGTCATCCTCGGCGCGGGCGGCATCGGCTGTGACGTCGCCGTGTTCCTCGGCACCAGGCGGCGCATGACGCCCGAGGCGCTGGCGTTCTTCGAGGAGCAGGGGCTCCCTGTGCCAGAGCCCATTGAGCGCACCATCACCATGCTCGCGCGAAGCGACCGCATCGGCCGCGGCATCGGCCGCAGCACGCGCTGGGTGGTTCGCCAGGAGATGGAGCGGCTCGGCGTGAACGTCGTGCCGAACGTGGCGATGCTCGAAATCACGCAAGACGGCGTGCGAATTGCGCGCGAGGGCCACGAGGAAGTGGTCCCCGCGGATCAGGTGGTGCTCTGCACGGGGCAACTGTCCCAGGACACGTCCTGGGCGGAGAAGCTCCCGCCGCGCGTGCGCGTGCACGTGGTCGGCGGCGCGCGGGACAGCCGCGACATCAACGCGGCGCGCGCCATTCGCGAGGCCTGGACGGCCGCGTACGAGATTGGATGAGCCGGGGAGGCGACACGTTTGTTACTGGAAGGAAAGCGGGCATTCATCACCGGATCGAGCCGCGGCATCGGCCGCGCCATCGCCATTCAGATGGCCAAGCACGGCGCGGACGTGGTGGTCCACTACCGGCGTCAGCCGGAGGAGGCCGAGGCCACCGCGCAGGCGATTCGAGACCTCGGCCGCCGGGCGATGGTTGTCAAGGCGGAGCTCGAGATCCAGGACGAGCTGAACCAGGCGTTTGACCAGATTGAGCGAGAGTTCGGCGATCTCGACATCTTCGTCGCGAACGCCGCCGCGTCGGCGTTCAAGCCCATCGAGCAGTTGAAGGACTACCACCTCGACCGGACGTACCGCGTGGTAATTCACAGCACCGTGTTCGCGGCGCAGCGCGTCATCCCCATGATGGAGCGGCGCGGCGGCGGCCGGATCATCACCATGTCGAGCATGGGCAGCACCTTCACGCTGCCCAATTACGCCACGCTCGGCACGGCGAAGGCGGCGCTTGAGGCGCTCACCCGCTACCTCGCGCGCGAGACCGCGCCGAAGAACATCACGGTGAACGCCATCAACCCAGGCGTTGTCGACACGGAGTCCGCCCGCTTCTACGGGGCGGATCACTACGACGCCTACCGCCGCGACGTCGAGGCGCACACGCCGCTCGGCCGCCTCGCGTCGCCAGAAGAGGTGGCCGACGTCGCCGTCTTCCTCGCGAGCGATCTCAGCCGCTTCGTCACCGGCCAGGTCATCTGGGTGGATGGCGGCCTGACGCTTCTCACGGGCGGATTTGAAAGCTTTTGAATCCCTGGAGACTCCATGCGCAAAGGAGATGTGACATGGCAACGTTGAGCAGAGAGGAAATCGAGGCGCGCGTGCGCAAAGTCGTTGCGAACCAGCTGCAGGTGAGCGAGTCCGAGGTGAAGCCGGACAGCCTGTTTGTGGACGATCTCGGCGCGGACTCTCTCGACCTCACCGAGCTCGCCGTCGCGTTTGAGGACGAATTCGACCTCGAGATCCCCGAGGCGGACTTCGGCCAGCTGTCGACGGTGGCGGGCGTGGTGGACTACATCGAGCGCCGCCTGTCCGCGTGACGGCAGCGCGCAAAGCTGAGGCGGCGCAAACTCCCCGAAGTGGAGGCGTGGCGATGTTTGACTTTCCGGGCCGCACGCTGACGGAAGAGCGTGCCAAGCTGTACTTCGAAAAGGGGTATTGGACGAACGAGTCGTTTGTCGACGTCCTGTTCGAGGACGTGAAGAAGTATCCGAACTTTGTCCACCGCGACGAGACGCGCGAGGCGACGTACGAGAAGCTGTGGAGCGAGGTGGAGTCCGTGGCCGCCCACCTCTACCGAATGGGCGTGCGCAAGGGGGACACCGTCGCGCTGCAGCTGCCCAACGTACTCGACTACGTCGTGGCCGTGTTCGCCTGCGCGCGCATCGGCGCGATTGGCGTGTCGCTGCAAATTGATCTCGGCCGCCAGGCCATCATCTCGAGCATGCGCACGTCGCGGGCCAAGGTGTGGATCATCGCGGACTATTTCCGCGGGGAGTCGCTCTTCGAGATGGCCGTGAGCCTGAAGCCGGAGTTGCCGGATCTCACGCACATCGTCGTCCAGGGCGATCCGGAGCGCGCCCCCGAAGGCGCCACGACCTTCGCCAGCCTGCGCGAGGCCGGGGACAAGCTCGGCGAGGCGGAGCTTGAGGCCAACAAGCCCGGCCCGCTCGACGCCTTCCTGATGGTGTTCACTTCGGGCACCACCGGATCGCCGAAGGGCGTGGTGCACCTACACGCGAACTACCTCTGGGCGGCCCGGGCGTACGCGAAAAACTTCGGCTATCAGCCGGGGGAGGCCGTGTTGTGCCTCGCGCCCATCTGCCACCAGACGGGCATGCTCGCGGGCGTCATGATGACCGTCGCGAGTGGCGGGCGGATCATGCTCTTGGATCGGTTCTCCGCCGCGCGCGTGATCGACTGGATTGAAAAATACAAGCCGACGTACCTCGTGGGCGCGCCGCCGCACGTCATCCACGTGGCCAACGCGCCCAACCTGAAGCAGGCGGACACCTCGAGCGTGAAGCTGTTCATCTACGCCGGGGCGCCCGTGCCGAAGGCCGTGCTCGAGCAACTCCAGCGCGACAGCGGCATCAAGGTGGGCTGCATGTTCGGCTGGTCCGAGGGCTTCCTCGCCACCGCCACGCGGCCGGACGATCCGCTCGAGGCGCTCTCCTCCACCGTCGGCTTTGTCATCCCGGGCACGGAGGTCCGGCTGGTGGACGAGGAGGGCCACGACGTCAAGCCGGGTGAGCCCGGGGAGATGTGGGCGCGCGGCCCGAACTTCAGCGCGGGCTACTACCACAACCCGGAGGCCGCGCACCGGCAGTGGGACGAGGAAGGCTGGTTCCACTCGGGGGACATCCTGCGCCAGGACGAGAACGGCCGCTACATCTTCATCGCCCGGGCGGACGACATCATCAACCGGGGCGGCACGAAGATCGACCCGAAGACCGTCGAGGACGCCATCTCGAAGCACGAGGCGGTACAGAACGTCGCCGTGGTCGGCGCGCCGGATCCGACGCTCGGCCAGATGACGGTGGCCTGCGTCATCCTCAAGGAGGGCGCGAAGCCGTTCACGCTGCGCGAACTGCGCGATTTTCTCGCCGAGCAGGGGCTCGCGAAGTTCCAGTTCCCCGACAGGCTGGAATTCATGACCGAGTTCCCGCAGACGCACTCCGGTAAGATCAAGAAGAAGGATCTGCGCGAGCGGTTTCGGCTCGAGGCCGAGGGCCAAGGAGCCCACGCGTGAGGGGTGGGGCGCCCGCCAATAGGCGCGGGTGTCCCACTTGATTCGATGAGTACGGATTGCGCTTGGGAGGATCTTGCATGGACATCTTGAATCCGTCGGCGCGGGACGCCATCGCGCCGTCGTTCCCATCGTATGACGCCGATCTCGTCGCGCGCGCGAACGAGATCCGCAACCGGGTCATTCAGTTTCGCGAGGAGGAAGGCGCCGAGTGGGGCGCGCAAATCGAGCGCGACGAGCGCATTCCCGAGGCGCTCTGGGTGCGCATCCGCGAGCTCGGCTTCCACAAGCTGACGCAGCCCAAGTGGGTCGGCGGCGAGGGGCTTCCGCTCGGCCTCTACTTCCCCATCCTCGAAGAGGTCGCGCACATGCACGGCACCATCCGCATGATGGTGCACGCGTACAACAGCATCTGGCGCACGGTGGGGCAGGGCACGCGCGAGCAACAGGAATACTGGCTGAAGAAGCTCGTGAACGAAGGCGCGCTCGTCGCGT
Organism: Alicyclobacillus acidocaldarius subsp. acidocaldarius Tc-4-1; assembly: GCF_000219875.1. Lineage (NCBI taxonomy): Bacteria > Bacillati > Bacillota > Bacilli > Caryophanales > Alicyclobacillaceae > Alicyclobacillus > Alicyclobacillus acidocaldarius. Next base: position 2,537,166 of record NC_017167.1, on the reverse strand, counting down.
TTGCGCTCACCGAACCCGACAACGGTACGGGCATCGATCTGCGCACCATCGCGACGTATGAGAACGGCAAGTTCGTGCTGAACGGCCGCAAGCACCTCATCACGTTCGCCGAGGAGGCGGCCGTGATCGCCGTCATCGCGAAGATGGAGGGTGGCGCGGGCCGCACGGGGCTCACGGCGTTCCTCGTGCCGCAGGGCCGCAAGGGCATGAAGCTCACGCCCATGCCGCACATGATGGGCGACAAGGGCTGCTCGCACGCCGTGATCGAGTTCGAGAATTGCGAAGTCGGCGAGGACGAGGTGCTCGGCGAAATTGGCGAAGGGTTTGGCGTCGCGGTGCGCGGATTTTTGGACCAGAGCCGCGCGTGCATCGCGCAGAGCGCGGTGGGGCTCGCGCAGGAGGCGCTGGACCGCGCGCTCGATTACGTCCGGCGCCGCACGACGTTCGGCAAGGCGCTCGCGAGCCGGCAGGCCGTGCAGATGCGGCTGGCGGAGATGCAGATTGCGATTCAGGGCGCAAGGCTTCTCTGCCTCGACGCGGCCTACAAGTACGACCAAGGTCGCGACATCTCGCTCGAAGCCGCCATCGCGAAGGCGAACGCCATCCGCATGGTGGGCGAGGTGACGGACGGGGCGCTCTCGCTCTACGGGGGCATCGGCTACGCGGTGACAAGCCCCGTGGAGCGGCTGTACCGCGACGCGAGATCGCTCTGGTTCGAGGAAGGCACGCTTGAGATGCAGAAGATGACCATCGCGGAGGCGCTCTTGGCCGAGGCGCGCCGGCGCGAGCGGGCGCAGAAGAGGGCTGAGTGACATGCGCGCGCTCGTGTTTGATCCGGAAGGCGGCCTGCGCGTCGCGGAGGTGCCGACGCCACAGCCCGGGCCCGGCGAGGTCCTCATCCGCGTCGAGGCGTGCGGCATCTGCGGAAGCGACAGGCAACTGGTCCGCGGCGAGGGCGCGCCGTTTGGGACGTCGTATCCAGTGGTGCTGGGCCACGAGATTGCGGGCCGCGTGGAGGCGCTCGGCGAGGGCGTCTCGGGCCTCGCGCCGGGCGACGCTGTGGTGGTGCACCCATTTGTGCCGTGCGGCCAGTGCGCGGCGTGCGCGAGGGGCGAGGAGCATCTGTGCCCGCACCAGGGGGTGCTCGGCTTCACGCGGCCCGGCGGCGACGCCGAGTACGTGGCGGTGCCGGCGCAAAACGCCATTCGCCGCCCGGACGGGCTCGATCCGGCCGAAGCGGCCATTCTGGTCGACGCGTACGCGACGCCGTACCGGGCCATGGTGTCGGCGGGGGTGGCCGAGGAAGAGGCGGTGCTCGTCATCGGTACGGGCGGGCTGGGGCTCGCGGCGCTGCAAATCGCCAAGGCCCTGGGCGTGCCGCAGGTGGCCGTGTTGAGCCGGCGAGAGGACGCGGGGGCGCTCGCGCTCGTCTCGGGCGCGGACGAGTTCGTTACGCTCGCGGACGATTCGCGCCAGGCCGCGCGCAAGCTGCGGCGCATGGCGAAAGGAGGGGTGGGACTGGCGCTTGACACGTCCGGCTTTGCCGACGGGATAGACTTTGCTCTCGACGTCCTCCGCCCGGGTGGCAAGCTCGTGACCGTGGCGATGCCTTTGGACGAGATCCCCGTGCCGTTCGCGAAGCTCGCGCGCAAAGGCATGTCTATCATGGGCAGCTTTGGCTCGCGACGCGCCGACGTCGAAGAGCTCCTCCGGATGGCTGGGGAGGGGCGCGTTCAGCCCGACGTCGTGGTGGGGCGGCGCGTGTCGCTCGATGAGGCTCCGGACGCTCTGGGTAACCCGTTTTTTGGCCGCGACACGATTGTCTTCCATGCGCCGTGAAGGCAGGGGGGAATGGCATGCCCGTGGATGTCGCCCATGAACTGTTGGCCAAGGGATGCCTGAGCCTGTATCGGGACGTGCGGCTCTGCCTCTCCGAGCGGGCCATGGACCTGCCCGTGCGCGAGACGGCGTCGATGGATCATCTCCACACCTGGTTGCGCCGGCTCGCGGAGGCGGAGGAGGCGCCCATTCAGCTCGCCGGGGTGCGGTACGCCTTGCTGCAGGCCTTCCGGCACTTCAAGCCCTCGCTTGAGCCCGGCGAGCGCCACGCGTGGCTGGATTTCATTCTGCGCGATCCGACCAAGGCCCGCGCGCAGGCGTACGAGCTCTTGCTTGCGCACCCGAACGCGGATCTCCTCACCTCGTATTATTGGCGGCACGATCGGTGGCGAATCGCCTGGTTTGAGCACGGCGGCGAGTGGTGGCAGATGATTTGGCGTCCGGAGTCTGGCGACTGCGCGTTTCGCACGCGGGCGCAGGTTCTCGCCGAGGCCCGGCGCGATGGGGCTCGGTACGATCCGCACTGGCTGCACGAGGAGCGGCTCGCGGTGCAGTTTGAGAACGGCGACGTGATTTATTATCCTTGGCTCGCGGAGGTTCAATGAAAGGGGCGCGATGTCATGCCCAATCGGCCGGACGCCAGGGTCCGCAGGTACCTGTACGCCATCGGCGTGCTCGGCGCGCTCATTGTGATTGCGAGCACGGCGTTTTACAAGACGCACTCCGCGCTCTGGTTCATCGGCTACGTCATTGGGTTCATCTGCATGCTGATGGGCGCGATGGCGGGCTATGCGGCGTTTGAGGAGCGCGTGTCGAAGGATCACCAGGATCCGAAGTGAACCGCGCGGCGCGCTGCGACGGATAAGCCCGCGGCGCCCTGTGGAATCGGCCCGCCGCATGGCGCAAGGAGGTGCGCGGCTGTTTCCAGCAGCTTTCGCTCATGCGCGGAGCCCTCGCCGAGCAGATTAGCGACTGTGAATCTCGCGAGGGAGGGATGGCGCATGCCGAATCCGGACAACCGCGCGGACAACGTGGAGCGCCTGCAGGAGGCCATCCACAACACGATGGAAAACCTGCACGAGGCCGAGGACTTTCTCGCCGCGCACGCCGACGAGATGAACCCGAAGGACGTGCGGAACCTGGTGGCGAAAAACGAGCGCAGGCGCCGGGCCATTGACGGATTTCGCGAGGAGATCCGCGACGAGGCGCATGACGCGCGGGATCGCTTGCAATGAGGGAAGAGGAGCTGCCGAAGTGGCAGCTCCTCTTGTCGTCAGTACGACTTGGCGAACCAAACCGCGTGCGCGGCGGGCTTTCCGCATGTGACGCAGGTCGCCGGGCGGGCCGGCGGATTGAACGGGATGCAGCGGCTGGTGGCCGTGCACGCGTCCTTCACGGCGCGCTCGCACGCGTCGTCGCCGCACCAGCCGGCGAGGACAAACCCGCGCTTCGTCTGGATAATCTCGACGAGCTGATCCAAGGTCTCGGCGACGTGCGAGTTCTCCTCGAGGCGCCGCTTGGCCGCCTGGAACAGGTCGCGCTGGATGTCCGAGAGGAGCGCCTGCACGCGCTCCACGACGGCGTCGAGCGGCACGGTGATCTTTTCCCCGGTGTCGCGGCGGGCGAGGACGGCCTGGGACGCCTCGAGATCCCGCGGGCCGAGCTCGAGCCGGATGGGGACGCCGCGCAGCTCGTACTCGTTGAACTTCCAGCCGGGGCTGACGTCGTCGCGATCGTCCAGGTGGACGCGGATGTCGGCGCGCTTCAGGGCGTCGAACAACTCGCGCGCCTTCGCGACGACGGCTTCGCGCGCCTTCGCCGGGCCGATGGGCACAACGACGACCTGTGTCGGCGCGAGCTTCGGCGGGAGGACGAGGCCGCGATCGTCCCCGTGCACCATGACGATGGCGCCGAGGATGCGCGTGGACATGCCCCACGACGTGGTGTACACGTACTTCAGCTGATTGTCCTTATCCAGGTATTGAATCTCGAAGCTTTTCGCGAAGTTTTGGCCGAGGTAGTGGCTCGTGGCCGTCTGCAGAGCCCGTCCGTCCTTCATGAGCGACTCGATGGTGTAGGTCTCCACCGCGCCTGCGAATTTTTCGCTCGGCGTCTTCTGGCCACGGATGACCGGGATGGCGAGGAACGACTCGACGAAGTCGGCGTAGATGCCGAGCATGCGCATGGTCTCCTCGCGGGCCTCTTCCTCGGTCGCGTGTGCGGTATGGCCCTCCTGCCACAAAAACTCGCTCGTCCGGAGGAACGGCAGCGTGCGCTTCTCCCAACGGACGACGTTCGCCCATTGGTTCAAGAGAAGCGGCAAGTCGCGGTACGACTGAATCCACTGGGCGTACATGTGGCCAAACATCGTCTCGGACGTCGGCCGGACCGCGAGCCGCTCCTCGAGGATGTCGCCGCCCGCTTCCGTCACCCACGGCAATTCAGGGTTGAAGCCCTCCACGTGCTCCTTTTCTTTTTCGAAGAAGCTCTCCGGGATGAAGAGCGGGAAATACGCGTTGCGGTGGCCCGTCCGCTTGAACTCCCGATCCAGCTCGCGCTGGCAGCGCTCCCAAATCTCATACGCGTCCGGGCGAATGACAATGCAGCCGCGCACCGGCGCGTAGTCCATCCATTCCGCCTTTTGGAGCACATCGATGTACCAGCGGGAAAAGTCCTCGGATTGAGGCGTGATTTCCTTCACAAACTGCTTGTCCTGTTTCGCCATACCGTTCCTCCTACGCACTGTCCTCGGTGCCATGTTACGAAGCCAGCGCGGCGCAGTCAACTCGGCCCGGACCTCGCGGCCCGGGCGGCGCCGAAAAGGCGCGCATGATGGAGCCGGATCGAGAGGAATGGGTTCACAGATGTCGAAAATCTTATAGACTCTGCACATGCGAATCGAGAAAGCGAAGAAGTGCCATGCATGCCAATCGTACAGACCGCGACGTCGCGGCTTCCAACATGGAGCCTTGGTTGAAACGGAGATGTTCTGATCCGCAACTGCGGCTCAACGCCATCAGCCCGTATTACACCATGTTTCCTCTCGCGTTCCCGCTTCGCGTTCTGGCGGGCGCGGAGCGCGGATGGGTGCTGGATCCGTTCTGCGGTCGAGGCACGACGAATTTTGCGGCGAGGCTCGTCGGCTTTCCTACGGTCGGTGTGGATATCAATCCCATCGCGGTGGCTATCGCGCAGGCGAAGCTGGCGTCGACCACGGTCCACGGCGTCGTGGCGCGGTGTCAACAGATCGTGGAAAGCGAAGCGCCGGGCGATGTCCCGGACGGCGAATTCTGGCGCTGGTGTTTTCACCAAAAGACGCTCGAAGATGTCTGCCGCCTCCGCCAGGCGCTTTCCGACGTTCAGACGGAGGAGGACATCGTGCTGCGCGCGCTCGTGCTCGGCGTGCTACACGGCCCGCGCAACAAAGGTCTGCCGTCCTATTTGTCCAACCAGATGCCGCGCACCTATGCCACGAAACCCGACGCTGCGGTGCGCTACTGGAAGTCGCGCGAGATCCATCCGGTCTATGTGGACGTACTGGACGTCGTGCGCAGGCGCGCCGAACACGTGTTGTCGCATGTGCCGGACAAAGTGCCCGGCTTCGTCCGGCTGGCGGACAGCCGAACGCTCGCGCCGGACGATTTTGCGATGCGCTTTCGGTACGTCATCACCTCGCCGCCGTATTTCGGCATGAAGACGTACGTCTCGGACCACTGGCTTCGCCACTGGTTTCTCGGCGGCCCGCCCTACGTCGACTACGCGTCGGACCCGCAACTCGGCCGCCCCTCGCTGCCCGCGTTCATCGAGGGCCTGCGCGAGGTCTGGACGCGGGTCAGCCAAGTCTGCGAACCCGGTGCGCTCCTCGTGGTGCGGTTCGGCGCCATACCGAGTTACGAGGTCGACCCCGTCGAAGTCCTGCGCGCGAGTCTGAGCGGCACGCCGTGGAAGGAGCGCCGCCTGTGCGATGCCGGCAGCGCGTCCAACGGGCGAAGGCAGGCGGATCAGTTTCAGTTCGTCCGCAGCCGCTCCACGCTGGAGGTCGATCTGTATGCTTCTCTCGAGGAGGCCTAGGGCATGTTCGATCTCGACGAAGTCGAACAACTGAAAAAGGCTGTGTTTGCGCGAACCCTCGGCGATGCGCGCCAGCTCGAGAAGCTTTGTGAGGACATCCGCCAGCTCAAGCGCGAGGTCCGCCCCATTTACCGGCGCTCCGCGACAACCATTTCGCTGGTGGCGAGCGACGGCGGCGACAGCCAACTGCAGTTCGATCCGTTTTTCCTGCACGTGGTCCGCGTGGTGGACTCCTACGGCAAGCAACTGTGTCTCGACGTGCTGTCCCCCACCACCGGCACGGAGGAGCTGACTCGCGCCCAATTCGCCGCGTCCGGCGAGCCCCAGACGGTCCTCGGCGTCCTGATGCGCGATCTCGGCGTGCGCTCGCTGTGGGAATTGAGCCCCATGATTCCACGCCCGGAAGACATCCAATGGGCGCCCGAGCGCGTGTCGCCGAGCTGGATCCAGGTGTACCGCGATCTCTGCGAATGGGCTGCGCTGTATCACATGATGGTGTACGGGAGGTTCCACGCAGATACCCTCGTGGTGCGCGACGGCTACCTGAGAAGCAAGGTCTTCGCGCGTGATTTGTTCGTCCAGATGTGCCGCCGGATCGAGCAGGCCATGGAGCGGACCTACCGCGAGGATCGCCGCCGCGTGTTTTTGGTCGGGATCGCCAAGCGTTCGAAGGTGCTTCAGCGGTACCACATGGCCATCCTGCTGGAGTCCTTGTTTCCGCCGGGGGAACCTCGCTTTGTCCGCGTGCCGCGGGAGATAGAGGTTTCCGTGTACCGATGGGACGAATACGCGCGAGGCATGGAGGCCGGAAGCGAGCCCGGGGAGGCGCCGAAGTTTGTCGCGGGCGAGATGTACTTTGTGCGGTTCGGGAGCCATCGCGACGATCCCATCTGGGCCGTGGACGTCCTGCCCTCCCACGGGCCGCAGGCGCAAGAAATCATGGGGTATCTCCTGGAAGATGCCATCGCCGGCTTCCCGACGCCGCTCTACCCTCGCTGTCTCCAGCGCGCACACGAGCAGGCGAGAATCGGGGGTCTCGACGCGGAACTGCTCCAGACGTTTCTCGTGGAGGCCATTCGGACGCTGGTGCCGAAAGATTCCGTCGGTATCTTCGACGGCATGCAACTGAGATATGCCCAGACAGAGAGGCGGTTCTCATGAAGCTGTTTGACCGAAATCACGTGGTCGGCATTTTCCGAGGATTCAGCGAAGGCGGACTGGAGTTTCACGCCGATCTCGTCCTGCCCTATCGCAGCGAGTTCCAGCGCACACCGATGCACGGCATGTTTCTCGTCGTGCAGCTGGAGCACGAAGACGAGGCCGTGCTTGGGCGCATCACCTCCATCGCGGCGCAGGGGCGGCTCGTCTCCGACGAAGGCGACGACTACAGCCTGCGGGCGGTGACAGAGGATCGCGCCGTGCCCGAGGATCTGCGCGAGAAGTACCTTCGGTACCGCGTCGACATCCGCGTGCTCGGCGTCGTGCGCGTGTTGGGCGGGCAGCTCGTGTTTGCCCCATCGCATCGCCGCCTGCCACACGTCGGAAGCAAGGTCGCGTTTTTGTCTCCAGAGGTCCTGCGCGACGTGGCGGGGCACCACGTTGAAGGCGCCGAAATCGGCCACCTGGCCCTCGGCGAGTTCGTGTACGCGGAGGGCGATGCTCGGCTCAAGAAGGAACCGTGGATGGTGATCCAAAGCCCGTGCGTCATCCCGAAGTTTCCGGTCTCCAACCTGGTCTCGCGGCGCACCTTCGTCTTTGCGAGAGCCGGCTTCGGCAAGTCGAATCTCATCAAGCTCCTGTTCAGCAACCTGTACGCTGAGACCCCCACGGTCGAGAAGCGCGGCGGACGGCGCGTGCCGGTGGGAAGCGTCATTTTCGATCCCGACGGCGAGTACTTCTTCCCGGACGACAAGAACCGCCCCGGGCTGTGTGACGTACCGGAATTACAGGATAAGATTGTCGTGTTCACCGACCGCCAGGCGCCGAGCCCGTTTTACGCCGCGTTCATCGCCTCCGGCATCAAGCTCGACATTCGCCAACTGAGGCCCGCCGAGGTGTTGTCCATCGCCCTGTCCCCCGAGCGTCAGGATCAACAGAACGTCCGCAAACTGAAAATGTTGACGCAGTCCGCGTGGCGAGACCTTGTGGACGAGATCTACGCCAAGGGCCACGACGCAGACGACGAAAAGTTGAAGCATCTTCTGCAGCTGCGGGAGAACCAGGAGGCCGAACTCAACGCGGCCCGCGCCAACATGGTGCAGGTCGTGCAAATGCTGCACGATCCCTCCAGTGCGTTCTTAGAGATGCTGCTCCACGCCCTGCATCAGGGCAAGCTTTGCGTCGTCGACGTGTCGCAGGTCCGCGGCTCGCAGGCCCTGGTGCTCTCCGGGATTGTCCTGCAGCGCATCTTCGAGCACAATCAACGGCACTTCACCGAGAAGGATCCCAAGACCATCCCCACCATCGCGGTGGTCGAAGAGGCCCAATCCGTCCTCGGCGCCTCGTCGTACACGTCAGGCGAAGGTCCGTACATCGCCTGGGTGAAAGAGGGGCGGAAGTACGATCTCGGCGCGATCCTCATCACTCAGCAGCCGGGGAGCATTTCCAACGAAATCCTCAGCCAGGGGGACAACTGGTTCATCTTTCACTTGCTGTCCGAAGGGGATCTCCGCGCCGTGCAGCGCGCCAATGCGCACTTCAGCGCGGACATCCTGAGTTCGCTGCTGAACGAGCCCATTCAGGGCCAGGGGGTCTTCTGGAGCAGCGCAGGCGGCAAACCGTACCCGATTCCCATCCGGGTGCTTTCGTTTGAGCAATTGCACAAGGTGGCCGATCCGACGTATGACCGCGAACCCGTGCCCACTTTTGCCGACCGGCTGCGACAACTCGCTAGTCTGAAGAAGCAGGAGAAACGAGGCCATCGTGAATCTGCGGAGGCCGAGGCGAGCCGGGTGAGAGAGGTGCGCGAAACCGAGTACGAGGCGAGACCGCGTGTCGACAGGCAGGATGCGCTCGTTCGACACGTGAGCGCCGAACTCGAAAGCGACGAAGCGTTCATGGATAAGATGAGAAGAAGCGGAGACACGTGGATCAACGTGCAGAACCGCATCGAACAGCTGCTTCCCGATCTCATGGTGGACGCGGCGGATCAGGCGCATCGACTGCTGCCGCTCGTGATGAACGAACTGTTTGGGAAAAACGGCTGGAACACCGTAAACCGGCCGCAGAGAAAAAATCCAGAGCGAAGTGTCAAATGGATTGTCCTCGCCGAGCCAGGGGACGAATAGACGCGCGTGTCGCGCACCGTGGTCTCTGCATGACGCGATTGCCGAGGGCCCCTTTCTAGTTCGTCGCCCTGGCGGCGGGGTCAATCGTTGTTGTTTCGGTCGTCCGTCGGTGCGGGCTTGCGCTTTGCCTCTCGGCCCTCCTTCGCGCCCTCTTCCTTTTTCTCGTTTCCGTTCTTCGGACCGGACGCGCCCGCTTCGTAGGCCTGTTCTCGCTCGCGAAGCAGGGCGGCGATGACCTCGAGCAGTCGCGCGGGGTGGGACAGGGCGTCGGCCTCCGCCAGCCGCCGCGCCATCTCGAGATACGGCGTCGAGGGCCCTTGGTACTCCACGTTCGCGCCCTGCGGAGCGCCCGGCCGCTTGTCCTCCTCTTCCACCAGCGAATCGACGGGCACGCCGTACACGCGTGCGATGCGAGCCACGATGTGAAAGGACGGATTGCGGCGCGTCCCGTTTTCGATGGCGCTAAGGTGGCTCACCGAAAGCCCGGCGGCGGTCGCAACCTGTGCCAACGTCAACCCGCGCTCCTCGCGCAGGCGGCGGAGGCGCTGTCCAAGGCTCATGGGCCAAGCTCCCTTCCGCGGTGTCCACAACTGTGTGACCTTTACACAAATGTAGACAAAACGGCGCGCCAGATCAATCACGTGCCGTGTGAATCGCTGTGCAAGGGTACGACGTACAGGCGGACGGGCTCACCGGAGGCAAAGGCACGCTGCTTGACGTAGTCCCGCCACGGGCCGGCGCTCGGATCTGCCGCTTCGTACGCCACGGCGTTGGGAAACGCTTTGAGAAACGCGCGGGCCGCCCGCTCGTTGGACACCGGGATGCAGGCAGCCAGCCACTGCGCGCCGAAGCGCGCCGCCTCTTCGGCGGACCACCGCTTGAGCTGTCGGTTGACGCCTGTTCCGCGGTGCGTCGGCGCGACGAACGTGCCCACCTCCATCGCGCGCCCGAGCGCCGGGTGATGGTCTACGGCGAGCGTCAGCGCCGCGTATCCCACCGGTTCGCTGCCCTCTTTCGCGACGGCCACCGCGGCATCGCCGAGCCAGGCTCCCACCTGCCAGGTCTGGACGAGGCGGTTCCACGCACTGCGCGCGCGGGCGTCCGTCGGCCAGCCGGGATCGCCAGCCCACCGCAGGTAGAGGGGTTCAAGGGCTTCCCAGTCGTTCACAGACAGGCGGCACGCCTCACGGCCTCCCGTGTTCACGCGGATCTCCTTCTTCCATCGTAAAATCCCACTACCGCCCAGCCACAAATTCTGATATGATTTTCTCAATCGCAGAAATGTAACGGAGTGGTTCGCGTGGCGGAACTTGCCCAACGCTTACGATACTATCGCAAATTGCGCGGCTTGTCAGTACGGGAGTTGGCGGAGCGGGCTGGCGTGAGCGTGAGCTACATTTATGCCATCGAGTCGGGCGCGCGGGGCAGCAACGCGGCGAAGCTCGGGCTCATCGCAGAGGCGCTCGGCGTCAGTCTGAGCGACCTGTGGGGCGATGCGCGCACGGACAAAGGCGATATCCCGCGCCATCCCGGCGGAGAAAACGCCTGATCCGCTGCGGCCCACAGGCGTTCCTCGTTGGTGTATGCTACGAGCAGGAGGCGCGCCGAAGCCCGCATACGCGGGAAGCGGTTTGGCGCCACGTTCGAGGAGAAACGGGGGATGGGTGTGGAGACCGAAGCCGAACGCGGCTACCAGGATGCCATCCGGCACGTGACGAGGGCGCTCGAGCACCGGCGGCACAAGCTGGAGGAGAGCGATCCCGACGAATTTGCGGGTGGGGCGGAGGAACGCCGGGCGCGCATGGACGAGATCGATCATCTCCTCGAGGTCATTCGGACGCTGAAGCGCTGAGCAGCGGTTCAGAGACGGGAAGGGACGAAGGCGGCGGGCCGTCCGCCCGGCCGATTCCCGCGCCCGGATTCGGCAGGGTCCACCGCCGTGTCCGCGCACCTCATGTGCGCTCCTGCGGTTCGCCTTGCCGAGCGTACGGCGACGACGCCCGATGCTCTTCGAAGAAAGGGGCGAGGCGCGTCAGGTCCGGTTCTTGAAGCGTCTCTTCGATGAGCGGAAAGATGACCTGTTCCTCAAGATGGACGTGCGCCCGTAGGATGGTGCCCAATTCCACCAGCACGGATGCGTCGCCGTCTTCGAGCGCGCGGCTCACCAGGCTCCGGATCTTGACGTGATCGAGAAGCATCTGCGCGATCTCGCCGCGATCGAGCGAACCATATTTGGCGTAGGCGGGAAGCAGGACCTCTTCCTCTTCCCGGAAGTGCGCTTGTCCTCCGTGTTCCCAGAACTGGCGAAGCTCGCGAAGGAGCAACTCGATAGGCTGTTCCCGGCGGGTGAGGTGCATGGCGACGACGAGCGCGTAGTGGTGATGGCGAGACAGCGGCTGCAGCGCCTCGTGGCGGCGTTTTCCCATGTTCAGTCCTCCCTTGTGTGGCTTCCGGGCTTCCGTTATTCCGACATTTCATTCATCGGATAAGGATCCGTCATGCCCGCATACTGGACGATGACGTCCATGCCGGATGCGGCGTGTTCGAGATCGTGACAGTGGAACATCCAAAGTCCGGGGTTGTCGGCGCGAATCGCGATATCGTACGACTCGCCGGGAAAGACGTTCAGCGTGTCGAGGAAGATGGGGCTCCCTTGGACCGGCCGTCCATCCCGGGTCAGCACCTGAAAGTCGTGACCATGCAGGTGCATCGGGTGAATGTAGGGGCTGTCGTTCACGATGTGCACGAGCACCGCGTCGCCTTTGTGCACGATGATAGGCGGGATGTTTGGAAACACGCGCCCGTTGATGGCGTAGACCATGCCGGTCTGCGACATGCCGACCGTGAGTTTCATGTTGTACCGGACCTGATACGCCTGATGGAGGCGGAAGACGGTCTCGCCGGGAAGACGGCCGCGGCCGTAGTCGGTGAAGTCGAACCAGGGCTCATGCTCCAGTTCGGCCTCGGGAACGGGGCGGAACGCGGACCATGCCCTGGGCTCGCCGATGGCCGCACGCAGTTCCTGGCGCGCGGTGGCGTCGGGATCGGCACATACGAGGTACGCGGCGCCGGACGGTGGAACGCGGAATTCCACGTCGTAGCGCTCGGCCGCGCCGATGGGGAGCAGGACGCCTTTCAGCCAGCCGGGGTTGGCGATGTCGTGCCCATCGAGCGCCACGACGCGAAAGGGCGCGCCGATGAGGGTCAACAGGTGCGTCATGTTGCCGCTGTTCACGATGCGGAGGCGGACGAGATCGCCCGGTTTGGCGGGCAAGACGGTGGTGCCGTCCGCGTTCTGATTGACGGTGAAGGTGCCGTACATGCCCGCCATTTCGTCGAGGGCTGCGTAGTCGTCGGTTGTCGGCGCGAAGCTGCCCGTGCGGAGGGGAGGCCCTGGTAGCACGTGCAGCATGGAGGTGCTCGCCTGGTTCCCTGCGGCAGATTCCATCATGCCCATGTCGCCCATCGAGCCCGCACCGCTCATCATGCCCTGGCTCATCATGCCACCGGCGGAGCCCGCATCCCGCGCGCCGGAGGCGAGGTTCGCCATCATGGCCTTGGCGGTGGACGCGTTCGACCATTCGTGCAGGACCAGCGTGTAGTCTCGCTGAGCCGGATACAGCGGGTGCTTGGGCAGGACGACGATGGCGCCGTAGAGTCCCAGTCCCACCTCTTCGAAACTGTCGTCGTGCGAATGGTACCAGTACGTTCCGGGCTCGGTCGCCACAAACTCGTACGTGTACGAACCTCCTGGCGGGATGGGGTTCTGCGTGACACCCGGCACGCCGTCTTCGGCGGCTGGGACCGGGATGCCGTGCCAATGCACCGTCAAAGGCACCGACAGGCGATTGTGCACTGTGACCTCCACCACGTCGCCTTGGTGCGTCATGAGCAGCGGGCCAGGCGCCGTGCCGTTGAAGGTCATCGCCCGCAGGGTTTCGCCACCGAACGTCAGGGTCCGGTACTCGGCGGTCAGCGTGAAGTGGTCGACCCGCGCGCCTTGGGGAACCCGCGGCTCAAACGCGCTGACCGGCGTATACGTTCCGCCGGGCCCGGGCACGCGGGCGAGCGGGGCATCGATGGCCTGGGTCGCCGTCCCGCGATGTGCTTCGTAAACGCCCACCGCGCCGACCGCCACCGCCAGCGCCGCCGCTCCTGCAGCAATGCTGAGCTTCGCTCTGCGCCGCACCTTCGCACCTCCTGTCTTCCCTTTCTCGTCTGCCGTCGTGCGTCATCTTAAGCCCAGGTCTGGCGCGGATCAACGCGTAGGGGTCGAGGGCGGCTGGTTCATGGCGACGAATTCGCCGATTTGTAAAGCTTGATCTCTCTCTCTATCTATCTGTCCCTGGTTGCGTGGCCATCGGCGGAACCTCGACCGCTTCCGGACGACCAATGCTCCAAACGTCCTCCGCTCCAGGCGGGCGGTGGGATGCGCGGAACATCGACCCGTGCTACCATGGACATAATAGTCGGTCCTTCGGAAAGGCGGATGAAACGAATGCGCACGCGCAGTGTTTTGGCTGTGGTTGCGGCGGCGATGGTTTGTGCGGGGTGCGGGACCACATCCCAGCCTTCGAAACCACAGGCTCCGCTCGTCACCTGGAACGCCGCGCATCGCCTGGTCGAGTGGACGGTGATTGCTGGCGACGGCGGTGAAAACGGCGGCATGAATTTCGACGGCTACGCGAACGGCGAGATGACGCTCGTGGTGCCTGTGGGCTGGCGCGTCCAGATTCACTTCCGAAATGCGAGTTTCACGCCCCACAGCGCCATGGTGGTCCCTGAGGGCGATTACGACCGCGGCAGCTTCGACTCGAGCCTGCTCGCTTTTCCGGGCGCCGAAACCCCGAATCCATCCGAGGGAAGCCCGAAGGGCGCGGCGGAAAACGTGGAGTTCACCGCTTCTCGGGCGGGGAACTTCGCGCTCGTGTGTGCCGTTCCGGGGCATGCGCTCGCGGGCATGTGGGACAAGCTCGTGGTCTCGAGCCAGGCCAAAAAACCCTCGCTGCTCGTGAACCATTCGTCCTGAGCGCTTTGGCGGCGCCGGGACGTGCGGTGGGCGTGCGGTGGGCGTGCTCGGCGGTGAACATTCATCGCCGCGATGGAGGAGACCGCTGCCCCCTGGGAATCCGTCCGGCCGCGCCCACACCTAGTCATGAAAGCGCCATTTTGCTACACTGACTTTGGTACGTCACAGCAGTGAAGGATGAAGCACATGGCGCTCGAGAGGCTGAACGAATCCGAGGTGCGCGAACTGTTCCGCGCCATCCTGGCGCTTCAGAACGAGGACGAGTGTTACCGCTTTTTCGAGGATCTGTGCACGGTGGGAGAAGTGGAGTCGCTGGCGCAGCGATTTGCCGTGGCGCGGATGCTTCGCGAGGGCGCCACGTATCACGCCATCGAAGAGGCGACGGGTGCGAGCACCGCGACCATCAGCCGCGTCAAGCGCTGTTTGCATTACGGAGCGGACGGATATCGCATCATCTTGGATCGGCTGTATGGAAAGCCCGCCGAGAGCGGGAAATCGTAACGGTGTGTTAGCTCCACTTGCATAAAGACCAGTGTTTGGTGCAAACTGGTTCTCGCAGGCGATGAGCTGCGGCAGACACCCGCGTAGGCGCGGAGTGTTTGTCGCAGTTTGTTCATTTGACAAGTGGACAATGGTCTAGTAAGCTCATTACGCGTGGATAAATTGTCTGTGTTATGGTGATAATTTGAACATCAGAGACAATTCTGCGAATGCGGAGTGCGTGGGAGATCCCGCCGCCCTCGTGGCCTGGCGGTCAGGGAAGGTACAAAACGCCGGCGGATGCCGGAGGAAGGACAAGGTGACGAGATCGTGAGTTTGTTGGAACAGGTACAAGAACTTGGACAACTGTTGCACCGCTCGAACGAGCAGGTGGAATTTCAAGAAGTCGCGGAATTTTTGAGCCGCCTCATGCAGTCGAACGTGTACATCGTGGGGCGCAAGGGCAAGATCCTCGGCTATGGCGTGGCGGAGCATGAGCTGACCGAGGAGTGGCTGAACATCATGACGCGGGAACAGCGGTTCCCGGGCGACTTCAACAAACACCTGCTGCGCATCGAGCAGACGATTGCCAATCTGACGGACGAGCAGAAGAAGCCGCTCTACGTGTTCTCCCCTGAGGAGAACGAGTCGTTCCGCTCCAAGCACCTGATGATCACGCCCATCATCGGGGCGCGCGAGCGCCAGGGCACGCTGCTGTTCGCGAGGTCCCAGCGGCCGTTCAACGAGGACGACCAGATCCTGGCCGAGTACGCGGCGACAGTCGTGGCGCTCGAGATTGTGCACTCCCGGCAACAGCAGAAGGAAGAGGAGAGCCGGCAGCGCGCGCTCGCCCATCTGGCGGTGGAATCGCTCAGCTTCTCCGAGCTGCAGGCCGCCAAGTACCTGCTGGACGCGGTTCGCAACTCGCCGGAGGGCATTGTGGTGAGCAGCCAGATTGCGGATCAGCACGGCGTGACGCGCTCGGTGATTGTCAACAGTATTCGGAAGCTGGAGAGCGCGGGCACCATCGAAAGCCGCTCGCTCGGCATGAAGGGCACGCACCTCCGCATCCTGAATCCTTACGTGGAAGAGGAGATCAACCGCCAATTCGAGCGATGAGGCGGATGAGATCAGGCGGCCGAGTCCCCGCGGCGGGATCGACCGCCTGTTTGCGTGTGCCGATTCAGCGACCGCGCATGGCCGCGGGCAGTTGATGGTAGTAGTACGTCAGTGTCCGCAGGCCCTTGTCGAAGTTGTCGAGCGAGAAGTGCTCGTTGGGCGCGTGGAAGTTCTCGTCGTTCAGGCTGAAGCCCATCATGACGATGGGGATGTGCAGGAGCGTCGAGAACGTCTCCACCACGGGGATGGACCCGCCCATGCGCGTGAACACGGCCTTTTGGCCGTACGCGTGCTCGTAGGCGGAAGCGGCGAGCTGAAGCGCCGGGTGATCGTAGGGCGCGACGTACGGCTTGCCTCCGTCCTGGCGCACGAACGTGACGCGCGCACCCTTCGGCGCATGCGCTTGCACGTGCCGTTCAATGAGGTCCAGGATCTCCTGCGGATCTTGATCCGGCACGAGCCTGCAGGTAATCTTCGCGTGCGCCTCGCAGGGGATGACGGTCTTCGTGCCTTCGCCCTGGAAGCCGCCCCAGATGCCGTTCACTTCGAGCGTCGGCCGCGCGCACATCCGCTCGAGCGCGGTGTATCCGGGCTCGCCCCAGAGATCCGCGAGCTGCAGGGAGCGCTTGAGTGCCTCTTCGTCGTGCCCCAGCTTGGCGAACTCCTCCCGTTCGGCTTCGGTGAGCGGGCGGACGCGATCGTAAAATCCCTCGACGGCCACGCTGCCGTCCGGCCGGTGGAAGCTCGCGACAATCTCGGCCACGGTCCGGGCGGCATTCGGCACGGCGCCGCCGTAGAGACCCGAGTGGAGGTCGGATGCAGCCGTGCGGACGTCAATTTGCGCCGCGGCAAGGCCGCGCAGGCCGTACACGACGGCGGGCTGGTTGGGTCCAACCAGCGTGGTGTCGGAGATGAGGACGAGATCCGCCCGAAACTGGTCCCGCGTCCGCTCGAGGAAGCTGTGCAGGTGGGCGGAACCCACCTCCTCCTCGCCCTCGATGCAGAACTTCACGTTCACGGGCAGGCGTCCGTGCACCTTCAGCATGGCGGAGAGGACGGCGATGTGCAGAAACGTGGGACCCTTGTCGTCGCTCGCGCCCCGCGCGTACAGCTTGTTGCCGCGCACGGTCGGCGTGAACGGCGGCGATTCCCACAGCTCGACGGGATCGACCGGCTGCACGTCGTAGTGCCCGTAGACGAGCACGGTGGGCTGGCCGTCCGCGTGGAGCCAGTCGGCGTATACGAGCGGGTGGCCGCCTGTCTCCATGAGTTGCACGTGTTCGAAGCCGGTGGACTTCAGCCGCCCGGCAATCCACTCCGCCGCGCGCCTGACGTCGCCGCGGTGTTCGCTCAGGGCGCTCACGCTCGGGATGGACAGGAGTTCCTTCAGTTCCTCGAGCAGCGCGTCGCGCTCCCGCTCCAGGTAGCTCTCGACCTCGCGAATGGCATCCAACGTGTCACGACTCCTCTCTCTATCGTGCGTTCCAGTTCGAGCATAGCGTAATCTGCGGCCGATGGGAACAAAATGGGGTCGGGGACGGCGGTCGCGCGGATCGCCCAATTCCTATTATGTCTTACGGTATACAGAGTTTTTTGCGATCCGCCACAGGTGTATACTGTCTTTCGAAGCGCGACTGCCGCTGGCGAGAGGAGACGAGATGGGCATGGACACCCAAGCAATTGCAAGTCATCTGCTGCAGCAGAGCGTCTGCATGTTCAAGGGGCGCATCTGTCATCCGGAGCCGCGGGCCATCCGAGAGATCATCGAGTGGACGCGCGCGGCCATTTTGCCGAACTACTTCGATGCCGAAGGTGGAAAGCACCTTTCCCATACCCTGGACCGCCTGCGCGCCGAGCTCGCGGAGCAGGTGCACCGGGCGACGTACCAGTCCTGTTTGTCCTCTGGGACGGCCGACACGCAAAAGCGGGCCTGGGAGACGGCGGACGCGTACATCGAATATCTTCCTCAGCTTCAGAGCCTCGTGTACGAGGACATCACCGAGACCGTGAATGGGGATCCGGCCGCGACGGGGTGCGACGAGGTCATCCTCACGTATCCGGGTATCTTCGCGCTCCTCGTGTATCGCGCGGCGAACGTGCTCTACCGCCACGGGGTTCCGCTTTTGCCTCGCATGATGACGGAGTATGCACACCGGGTGACCGGCGTGGATCTGCACCCAGGCGCCACCATCGGGCGGAGCATCATGATTGATCACGGCACGGGCATCGTCGTCGGCGAGACAGCCGTGGTGGGCAATCACGTCAAGATCTACCAGGGCGTCACGCTCGGCGCGCTGTACTTTCCGAAGGACGAGGAAGGCGAGTATCAGCGGCACGTCAAGCGCCACCCGACGGTGGAGGACTACGTCATCCTCTACGCCAACTGCACCGTGCTCGGCGGCGAGACGGTCATTGGCCATCACAGCGTGATTGGCTCGAACGCGTGGGTGACGCAGTCCGTTCTGCCGTACAGCAAGGTGATCTACGAAGCGGAGAGCGTCGTGCGCACGCGCAACGCGCGTTCCTGAGCTTGATTTGCTCCATCGATGCGTCAAATGTGTGGCACTTCGACTGGACATGTGTTACAGTTGAAGTACCCCTTTACCCCTATATTGGGCCACCCAGGTGTGGGTGTGCCTTTTTTTGTGTTCCCATGCAGGGAGGTTGAGCCATGCCGTTTGCCGAACGACCCGACGCGCGCCTCTATTACGAGGTCCGCGGCGAAGGATATCCTCTGCTTTTGATCATGGGCGTCGGCGGGAACATCCGCTGGTGGGGCTCCGGATTTGTGCGGCGACTGGCGGAAACACACACCGTCATTGCCTTCGACAACCGCGGCGCGGGCCAGTCGGAGGCGGATCCGTCTAAACCGTGGACGCTTGAGCAGATGGCGGACGACGCCCGCGCGGTGCTCCATGCTGCAGGCGTCGAGCGCGCGCACGTGCTGGGCTATTCGATGGGGATGATTGCGCAGGAGCTCGCGCTTCGCTATCCAGCGACCGTCGCAAGCCTCGTGCTCGGCGCCACCTCATGCGGCGGTGCGCAGATGGTCCAGCCGGATGAGGTCAAGCGGGAGATGCGATCCCGTCCGGCAAGTGTCGCCGAGCGTGCCGAGTGGTACATGCGGCTTTTCTTTCCGGAGGCGTTTCGCGCGAAGAACGAGGCGTATCTGCAAAGCGCCTTCCGCCTGCTGCTTCGGGCGGACATGCCGGAGGCGGTGTATCAGGCGCAGCTCGATGCCGTGGACCGGTGGCGGGGGAGTTGGGAGAGACTCCCGAGTTTGTCGTGCCCTGCGCTCGTGATGCACGGGCTCGAAGATCGCGTCTTGCCGTATATCAACGGGGAGCGCCTCGCGTACCGCATCCCGGGCGCCAGGCTGAAGCTGTACGCGGGCTGCGGCCACGGGTTTGCCATGCAGGCGGGTGGCGCCGTCCTCCGCGATGCGCTGGCATTTCTGGACGGGGTCGGAGATGGGGCAGGGCGCGAGGGCTAAAGTCATTCAGGGTTCGCGCGACTCGAGATGCTGGAGCAACACGCGCGCTTCAACGCAAAGGGCATGAACATCTTCCTCCTCGCGAGCGTGCCTATCCAACCAAAACGGGCGAGGACATCACTGCCCTCGCCCCTCTCCTATGTCAGCGCCCCACCGACAGCGTGAGCTTTTTGCCGTTCACGTCCCACTCCTTCGTCAGATCCGCGTCGGCGAGCGGCGCGTCGCTCCACTCGCGCACGAGCACCGTCTCGTCGATGCGCGCCCGGTTCCTCGCGATGACGTCGAGCAGTTCCGGATCCCCCTCCGCGTAAAACCGCACGTGGTGCGTGACGCCGTAGTCGACCTCCTTGCGCATCATCTGCATCTTCGAGATGACCTCGCGCACGTAGCCCTCCTCAATGAGTTCCGGCGTGAGCCGCGTCTCGAGGCCGACAAACAGCCGGTTGTCCACCGTCACCAACCCCTCGAACTTGGCCTCGTACCGGATCTCGGCGTGCTCCTGCGTCAGGGTCTCGCCTTCGAGCACCACCGCGCCTGTTTCCCGGAACGCGCGGATCTGCGCCTCGTCCGCGTTCTTCGCCGCCTCGTTCAACACAGGCGTCTTTCGGCCAAACGCCTTGCCCACCGCGTTCAGATTCAAATACAACGTCGGCCGCGCGATCTCGTCGAGATCGACGAAGCGGATCTCCTTCACATTCAACTCGTCCTGGATGACGTCCGCGAACTTGGCGATCACGTCCTGCTGCGCCTTCGGCACATACAGCGCCGCGAGCGGCTGGCGCGTCTTGAGCTTGCTCTCGTTGCGCAGATGCCGCCCCATCTCGACGACGCGCAGCACGAGCGCCATTTCGCGGATGAGCCCTTCGTCGATGAGGGACGCATCCGCCGTCGGGAAGTCGCACAGGTGCACGCTCTCCGGCACCTCCGCCGCGTCGCCGCCCAGGCGCACGACGTTCTGGTAGATATCCTCGGCCAAAAACGGCGTGATGGGCGCCGTGAGAAGCGCCACGGTCTTCAGCGCTTCGAACAGCGTGAGATATGCCGCCACCTTGTCTTTCTCCATGCCGTCTGCCCAGAAGCGATCGCGGTTGCGCCGCACGTACCACGTGGAGAGCTCGTCCACGAACGCCTGCAAGAGCCGCGCCGCCTGCGTGGCGTCGTAGCGTTCATACGCCTCGTCCACGCCCTGAATGGTCTGATGGAGGCGCGCCATGAGCCACCGGTCCATGAGCGGCCGCTCGACCACCGGCACCGGCTCCGCCTGGTACGGGTTGAACCCGTCGATCCCGGCGTACAGCGCGTAGAACTGGTGGATGTTCTGCAGCAGGTCGATGTACTTCGCCTTCGCCTCGGCCACCGCGCGGTGGTAGAAGAGCTGCGAGTTCCACGGCTGCGTATTCGACACGAAGTAGAAGCGCACCGCGTCGGCGCCGTGCTTGTCGAACGCGTCGAACGGATCGATCACGTTTCCCTTCGACTTCGACATCTTCTTGCCGTGCTCGTCGAGCACGTGGCCGAGCACCAGCACGTTCTTGTACGGCGCCTTGCCTGTGACCGCCGTGGAGATGGCCAGCAGGCTGTAGAACCAGCCGCGCGTCTGGTCGATGGCCTCGCAGACGAAGTCCGCCGGGTACAGGCGCCTGAACAGCTCGCGGTTCTCAAACGGATAGTGAAGCTGCGCAAACGGCATCGAGCCGGAGTCAAACCAGACGTCGATGACTTCCGGCACGCGCACCATCGTGCCGCGGCCGCAGCGGCAGGGCCACACCAGTTTGTCGATGTACGGCTTGTGCAGCTCCTTCGGCAAGCGCCCCGCCTTCGCCTCTAGCTCCGCGCGAGACCCGATGCACTCGATCTCCCCGCACGCGTCGCAGCGCCAGATGGGAAGCGGCGTGCCCCAATAGCGCGATCTCGACAGGTTCCAGTCGATCACGTTCTCCAGGAAGTTGCCCATGCGCCCGTCGCGGATGTGCGGCGGGATCCAGTTGACCGACTGCGAGTTGGCGATGAGCGCATCCTTGAACTCCGTCGTGCGGATGAACCAGGAGTGAATCGCGTAGTAGATGAGCGGCGTGTCGCAGCGCCAGCAGTGCGGGTAGCTGTGCTCGTGCTTGTGTTTCTCGTACACCAGGCCGCGCGACGCGAGATCCTTGACGAGATCGACGTTCAAGTCCTCGTCTTTCACAAACCGGCCTTCGTAGTCGGACACGTCCTTCGTGAATCGGCCCGATTCGTCGACGAAGTTCACGAAGATGAGCCCCGCCGCCTGGCACGCCTTGTAGTCCTCTTCGCCGTGCGCAGGCGACATGTGAACGATGCCTGTACCGGATTCGTCCGTCACGTGCGGCGACGCGATGACGATATGCTTCTTGCCCTCCTGCACGACGTACGGGAAGACAGGCGTGTAGGCCGATCCGACGAGTTCGCGCCCGGACTTCTGCGCGATGATCCGGTCGCCATCCTCGAGATACTGACCTTGTAGCCCCTCGGCCACCCAGACGTTTTCGTCGGACTTCGCCTTGTGGATGAGGACGTAGGTCAGATCCTCGTTCACCGCGAGGCCCACGTTGGACGGCAGCGTCCAGGGCGTTGTGGTCCAGGCGAGGAAGTAGGTCGGGCGGCCGTCTACGTCGTCCTTCGCGCGGAACTTGGCCGTGACGGAGAGATCTTTCACGTCCTTGTAGCCCTGCGCCACCTCGTGGCTGGAGAGCGTCGTCTCGCAGTGCGGGCAGTACGGGCTCACGCGGTGGCCTTCCACGAGCCAGCCCTTGTCGTAAATGGTCTTCAGGAGGTGCCAGACCGACTCAATGTAGTCGTCCGTCAGCGTCATGTAGGGGTGATCGAGATCGATCCAGTAGCCGAGCCGCTCCGTGAGCTCGCGCCAGACCTCCTCGTACTTGAACACGCTCTCCCGGCAAGCCTGGACGAAACGCTCAATGCCGAAGGCCTGAATGTCCTTCTTGCCGCTCATGCCGAATTTCTTCTCAATTTCGATCTCGACGGGCAAACCGTGGGTATCCCATCCCGCCTTGCGCATGACGTGGTAGCCTTTCATGGTGCGGTACCGAGGATACAGGTCCTTGAATACGCGCGTGAGGACGTGCCCAGGGTGCGGCAGACCGTTGGCTGTCGGCGGGCCCTCGTAAAACACCCACTCTGGCCGCCCTTCGCGCGCCTTCTCGCTCTTTTGGAAGATGTTCTCCCGCTTCCAGAATTCGAGGACGCGCTGTTCGCGCGACGTGGCCGGTTCCTTGGCGTCGACCTTCCGCATCGCCATCTGCATGGTTCACTCCTTGTTGGGATTTCGCCGGGATCTTGCTTTTCACCGGACCTCACTCTAAAGAAAAGGCAGGACTTCACTTAAAGAATAGGCAGGACTTCACTTACAGTGAAGTTCGAAACAAAAATTCGCCTAAAGTGAAGTTCAGAACAAAAATAAAGATGCAACAAAAACACTCGTCCGCCGGGGACGAGT
The DNA here is from genome assembly GCF_000219875.1 of Alicyclobacillus acidocaldarius subsp. acidocaldarius Tc-4-1. Lineage (NCBI taxonomy): Bacteria > Bacillati > Bacillota > Bacilli > Caryophanales > Alicyclobacillaceae > Alicyclobacillus > Alicyclobacillus acidocaldarius. Next base: position 2,514,373 of record NC_017167.1, on the reverse strand, counting down.
GTTTGGGCAGCCGTATCTGGGCGTGCCGCTTTCGTCCATTTCCTATTTTCGACGTATAGTATACTGTGGAGTGCAGAGATTGTACAGGGAAGCGGGGGACTTCGCGTGCAGGTGAGCGAGCGGGCGGCTCAAGAGCTTCTTCGCCTCGCGCGAGAAGAGCTTGCGCCTGGCGAATTCATCCGGATCGACCGCGCTTATCGGTGTGGGGGGCCGAGGTTTCAGGTCGTGATCGACGAGGTATCGACGCCGCTCGATTCGGTCATCCGCGTGAGCGGCCCGGACGGCGACGTCGAGGTGACAGTGGGGCAGGCGCTCGTCAAGTTGCTCGAGGGCGTCGTGCTGGATTACAGTGAGGATGGCTTCGTGTTCGGGGAAACGGCGCCGGTGGGCTGCTGACGCCCGGGGCGCTAAACAAGCCGAGCATCAGAACGCATTCTCGACAAGGGCGTGTGGGCATGGCAAAGGCTGTGGTGATTCTGAGCGGGGGGCTCGACAGCGCGACGTGCATGGGCATCGCGCACGCCGCGGGCTATGAGCTTTGCCCTATCACGTTTGACTACGGGCAGCGGCACCGGATTGAGCTCGAGTCGGCGAAAAGGTGGCGGCGTTTTACGGCGTCAAGGACCACCGCATTGTGTCCATCGACTTTCTGCGCCAGATCGGGGGGAGCGCCCTGACCGATGAATCCATCGACGTGCCGACGGAGGGCGTGTCCCGCGAGATTCCGGTGACGTACGTGCCCGGCAGAAACCTGCTGTTTCTCGCCATCGCGGCGTCGTACGCGGAGGTCATCGGTGCGGAAGCCATCTACATCGGCGTAAACGCGCTCGATTACAGCGGCTATCCGGACTGCCGGCCGGAGTTCATCGAAGGCGTGGAACATGTGTTGAGAATCGGCACGAAGGCGGGCGTCGAGGGGCGGCCCATTCGCATCGAGACGCCGCTTCTGCACTGGACGAAGGGCGAGATTGTGCGCAAGGGGCTGGAACTTGGGGTGCCGTACGAGCTCACCACGTCGTGCTACCAGGGCGGCGAGGTGGCGTGCGGCGAGTGCGACAGCTGCCGGCTGCGCCTGAAGGGGTTTGCGGAGGCGGGCGCGAAAGATCCCATCCCGTACCGCCCCGGCTTCAACGACTAGCCTTGGAACGCCTGGATGAGTCGCCACGCCCGCTCGAGCTGGCGGCGCTTGTCGGGATCGGCCGTCACGTACGACTGGAGAAACGGCATGGCGTCGGGATGCATGCGGACGAAGAGGATGAGCCGCGCCTCGTCCTTGGTGAGGACAAGCTGCGTCACGCCGGGCGCGTCGCCGGCTTCTCGCTCCACCCGGTTGGGTTCCGAGGCTGCCGCCCTGTCGCCAGGGTGGCTCTCGTTGGGCGCGGGCTTGGCCTGCTGATGCCGCGGTGGGGGCACGGCCGCGGCGGCGAGGTGCGGCGCAATTTGCGCCATCTCCACGCCGAGCGCCTCGGCAATTTGCGCGAGCGTGCGTTCGTCCGGCTGCCGCCGGTTGGTCTCGTACATGGCGATGGCGCTCGTCGACAGGCGGGCGCGCTCCGCGAGCTTGGCCTGCGTCAGGCCCCGCTCCTTCCGTAGTTGCGCGATGCGCTCGCCAACCGAGGGCGTGGGCGAGGACAGCGTCATGCCTCTTCCTCCTCTCCGGGGGTGTTGACCATGTGCAGCGCGATCCCGCGGAGCCGTTCGAGCATCGCGGCTCGCGCGGCGGGAGGGATTCCGGTCTCTTCCAGGGCTTGGACCATGCATCGGAGCCAGTGCTCCGCGTGGCGCACGGTGATGGGAAACGGCAGGTGCCGAGCCCGAAGCATCGGGTGACCGCGGCGCTCGGTGTAGAGCCTCGGCCCGCCGAACAGTTGCGTTAAAAACCAGTACTGCCGCTCTTTCACCTCGTCAAACGTCGGCGGAAACAGCGGCCTCAAGAGTTCGTCCTGCGCGACGCGATCGTAGAAGGCGTCCACGAGCTTGCGAAAGGTGCTCGCGCCGCCCACGGCCTCGTAAAGCGTTGTGGTTGCCACAGAGGTCCACCCTCCTCTTCCGAACAGTATACCGAAAGCGAACATGTTGCGCAGCGCAGCAGCTTCCGCGCGAGGACCTCGCATTCTCGAGCTTTTTCCCATGACTTCTTCGGGCGGTATAATAGACCTGTACGGCAAGGGGGGACGGCGCGTGAACCCGTATGATCATGCGCACGCCCTGGCGCGGGCCATTCGCGAGTGGGAGCCGTATCAGCGCGCCAAGCGGGTCAAGGAGGTCATCGAGCGAGACGAGCCGACAAAGCAGATGGTGCTCGACTTCTATCGGCGCCAGTACCAGCTCGAGATGAAGCGGCTCCGCGGCGAAGAGCCTGCGCAGGAGGAGCTTGAGACGTTGCGCAAGTTGTTCGAGATCGTGCAGCTCAATCAGGACGCGCGGGCGTACCTGGAGGCCGATCTCGAGCTTCAGCGGCTGTGGATGGACGTCCAGCGCATCGTCTCCGAGCCGCTGGACGACGTCCGCCTTGCGTCGCTGGACGAAATGATGAGGGAAGTGGGGCGAGAGTCGTGAAACTGACGTACCACGGTCAGTCCTGTTTCGTGATCGAAAGCGGAGAACATCGCCTGGTCATCGATCCGTTTTTGAGCGGCAACCCGAACGCGGTGGCGAAACCGGAGGACATCAAGGTGCAGTGGGTGGTCCTCACGCATGGCCATTCCGATCACGTCCTCGACGCGGAGACCATCGCGCGCAACAACAACGCGACCATCATTGCAGCGAACGAGCTGGCCGTCTACTACGCCAGCAAGGGGCTGAATGTCCATCCGATGGGCATCGGCGGCAAGCGGGACTTTCCGTTCGGCCGCGTGAAGGTCACGCTCGCGTTCCACGGCTCCGGCGTGGAGACGGAGAACGGCTTGGTGTACGTCGGCCCGCCGGTCGGCTTCCTGCTGACTCTGGAGGGCAAGACCATCTACCACGCCGGGGACACCGGGGCTGTTTGGCGACATGAAGATCCTCGGCGAATTGAACACCATCGATCTCGCGCTGCTCCCCATCGGCGACAACTTCACCATGGGCCCGGACGACGCGCTCATTGCCGCGGAGTGGCTGAAGGCGAAAAAGGTCATTCCGATGCACTACAACACGTTCCCGCTCATTGCGCAGGACGGTGCGAAGTTCGTCGCGGACTGTAAGGCGCGCGGCATCGACGCGGTGGAGCTCAAAATCGGCGAGACGTTCGAGTTGTGATACGTGGAAATGGACGGCAGGTTCCGCGAAGGCGGCGCCTGCCGTTTTGACGTCGCCTCCTCAGGCTGCCCCAGTCCATGCTCCATGCCACCGAGCCTCCTTTCATTCCTATCTTGGATATTTTTGTTGATCGTCGAGATTCTATCTCGTGGAATTAGATCCAACAACAACCGATGGTTCGCGCGGTGCGAGACGTGCACGTGCACCTGAAGAGAGGGGCGTCGAGGATGGCGCGCTGGGTTCGATGGGTCGCCGCAGGGCTGTTTGACGTGGCGGCGGTCGATGTGGTGTGGTTCACGTACGCCGAACCGCGGCACGCAAACCTGGCGCCGGTCATGAGCGAAAGGCACGCCGTGGCCGAACTCCCCATCGAGCGCATCTCGTTCCGCTCGGCGGCCGCACCGTACGGAGCGGTTCACCATCTGTCACTGCCGGGCTGCCAGGTCTGGTCCATCGACGGGCACGTGCTCTGCGTCGTGCAGTATCCGTGCTCTCGATGGCCGTGGGAGAGCGGGCGCTGTGGTGCGTGGAGGCAATATCGAAGCATCCGTTCGATCCGTCCGCCTCTGCGCGACTGGTGCGCATCAGCCTTTCACCAGGCCCGGTGAACCGGACGGCCGTCCCCCTCTGGCACCCGGGCACGCTCTATGCGGCGACCGACGAGACCGCCATCTTGCAGTTGAACGCGAACCCAAAGCCGAACTCACCTGAGAACTCCGCGCCGTATCCCTTGTTCGCGTACAGGTTGGGCGCATCCGTCTTGGAGCAGTGGACGGATGGAGAGGCGGGGACGGCAAGCGGCGACGCCACCTGGCTCGCCGTCGATCAGAGCGACGCAGGCGGAGGGCGCGCGCTTTTGCTCCACCGGCCGTCGCAAACCGAGACCGCGCTTCCCGCGCCCTTCTACACCGATGGCCATTGGGTAGCCTGGTGGGACGGAGCAAGGCATCTCGCGTGGGCCGCGCTCACCTGACGCGAACGAAAAGGCGCCGCCTCGGGCACACGGCCCGGACGGCGCCTCTTCGTCAGTGCGCCCGATCCGCCATTTTCACCATGATGCTCGCGATGGCGCGGCGTTCTTCATCGTCCGCCACGTTCCACATTTCCTTCAGGAGCTGTTGCTCAGGGTTTTTGGGATCCACCTTGCTCGCCAAAAACTCGCCGACCTTCGTGGCGATGTTCGCGAGCTGATCCTGATTCAGACCGGCTTCCTTCGCGCGATCGACGTGTTCCCCTAAGAATTGCTTCCAGTTCTCGAAGGTCTCCATGACGCCCATGGCTCATCCTCCTCCAAGTGCATTGGTTTCGTGCTCAATGTTCCCCGATGTAGCGAGAGTCATGCGATGTGGGGCGCTGCATGTTTCGGAAGCTTGGCGCATATATGTCGGACAGGCAAAGGAGGAGGACGCGGTATGCGGAGAAAAGTGGGCGTGCCGAGACAGGTGCGGACGTACTCGGCCATCTATGGGCTTGCGGCGCTCGCGCTCGCGGCGTACGGCGTGCCGCGCTTGCCGAAGCTCGAGCACGGCGTCGCGGGCACGTTTTCGGCGCTTTGGCTGCTTCTGCTGGCGCTCTACATCGGGGCGAATCTGTACTTCTGGCTCGGAGCGGATCGCGAACGGGCGCGGCAATTGGAAGAAGAAGCGTATCAGAGCGCGGCGCGGGAAGAGCGGCCGGGGCGCATGCGGCTTCGCGCGTGAGGATGATGGGAGCAGGCGGCTCGTCACGACCGCCTGCTGGTCCACGCCACCAGGCCGATGGCCAGGACGAGGCACGCCAGAATGGTCCCAATCGGGTCAAGGTTGCCGTGCAAAGGATCCGTCACGGTGTTTCCTCCTCGTCATCGAATCGTTCGAGCGACGTGCCGCGCGCGTGCACGTCGTCCCTCTGCCCGGAGAGCGAGCGGCCCAGGCGAATGGCGTTCGGGCCAAACTTGGCCCGCACCTCGTCGATGGCACGCTCGAGCTTCTCCAGCCGCTCGTCCCTTGGTTCGGCTGCGATGGGCACGGCGTCCCACAGGTGAAGCTGCACGCCCTGCCCGTCGCGCGGCACCAGGCCCTCCACCGAGACCCCGAGCAGTCGCACCGGCTCGGCCGGCCAAATCTGTTCAAACAGTGCCCTCGCGGCTTGAAAAAGTTCACCGGTGTGGCGCACGTACGTCGCCAGGGTGTCCTGGTGGCGCGAGGTGCGCATGCGGCGATCCCGCACGACCACGGCAATCACGCGGCCCATCAGGCCATAGCGGCGCATGCGCGACGCGACGCGATCGCACAAATCCATCACGACGCCCTCCACCTCGGCGAACGACCGCGCGTCCTTCGCCAAGGTCATCGAATGGCCCACGCTTTTTGGCGGCTGAGGTTCCGTCTCAAGCGGGCGCGGATCGATGCCGTTGGCGCGCGCCTTCAGCTCGGCAGCCCGCGGTCCGAGCGCGCGGGCGAGGACATCGAACGACTGCACGGCGAGATCGCCAATGGTGAGGATGCCGAGGCGCCTGAGCCTCTTCGCGGTGCTCGGGCCGACGCCGTGCATATGCTCGATGGCGAGCGGCCACAGTAAGCTGCGAATGTGATCGGTGCGGAGCTCCGTGATGCCCATCGGCTTCTTCATGTCGCTCGCCATCTTGGCCAGGAACTTGTTAGGCGCCACGCCGATGCTCGACGGAAGCCCAAGCGAGTCGAGCAGGCGCGCCTGGATGGCGCGGGCGAGATCAACTGGCCTGTCCCCGCCTGGCACGCGCGTGACGTCGGCGTAACACTCGTCAATGCTGACGATCTCGACATCCGGTGTAAACTCGCGCACGATGGCGAACACCTGTCGCGCATACGCGCGGTACAACCGAAAGTCGGGCCGCACGAGGATGAGCTCCGGGCAGCGCGCCAGAGCCTGGTGGACCGGCATGGGCGGCTTGACGCCTCGGGCGCGGGCCTCGTAGCTCGCGGTGACCACGATGCCGTGGCGCGTGGCCGGGTCGCCCGCGACGGCGACGGGTTTGCCCGCGTAGCGCGCCGGATCGGCGGCGGCGTGACACGAAGCGTAAAACGCGTTCATGTCGATGTGAAGGATTTGCCGCTGCGAAATGCGAAATCACCTCTAGGCATCAGTGTAACGCAAGCGCGGGATGAGCGCTCGTGGATTTCGTGAACCCTCGATACCTTCTCCACTTCAACGTGAAAGGTTCGGATCAAGCGCAACAGGATGCGGTAAAATCCTTGTTGGACAGCATCGTTGAGCGACAATCATGCGACGGATGAAAAGGAGACTGTCTGTGCAGAGCAAGGAACAGCGCTTGATGCGCATTCGCGAGATTGTAAGCCAGAACGAGATTGAGACCCAAGAGGATCTGGTGCGCGCACTCGAGGAGGCGGGATTCCCCGTCACGCAGGCCACCATTTCGCGCGACATCAAGGAACTGCAGCTCGTCAAGGTGGTGGGTTCAAACGGCAAGTACAAATACGCCCTGCCCACCGCGGTGAACAAGGTCTCGGTGGATGCGCTGCAGCGTCGCTTGGCGGAGGTGTTCATCTCGCACGCGCGCGCCAACAACCTCATTGTCATCAAGGTGGCCCCTGGGAACGCGCACGCCATCGGCGCGCTGATGGACGCGCTGGATCCGCCCGGCTTGCTCGGCACCATTTGTGGAGATGATACGATGCTGCTCGTGTGCCAGGACGAGGAGGCCGCCGTCCGCCTGCTCAACGAGACGCTGAACATCGGGTGACGCTGGCGTTTCGCGTTTTCCGAGTTATACTATAGAAGTTGGTATATTTCTGCTGCGGCTTCGGCCGCGGCGCGTGAGGAGATTGGCCATGCCACTGTACAACTCGATTCTCGATCTCGTCGGACACACGCCGGTCGTTCGCCTGAACCGCCTGCCGGATCCCAACGGCGCGAGCGTCTATGTGAAGCTCGAAGGCAAAAATCCGGCGGGCAGCGTGAAGGATCGGCCGGCCTTGAACATGATTTTGGAGGCGGAGCGTCAGGGCAAGCTTATCCCGGGGAAGAGCACCGTCATCGAGGCGACGTCGGGCAACACAGGCATCGGGCTCGCTATGGTCTGCGCCGCCAAAGGGTACCGCTGCATCATCACGATGCCCGAGAACGCCACCGAGGAGCGCGTCAAGTTGCTCAAGGCGTACGGCGCCGAGGTGCATCTGACGCCCGAGTCGAAGCGGATGAAGGGCGCCATTGAGCTCGCCGAGGAGCTCGCCGCGCGTATTCCGCACAGCTTCATTCCGGCTCAATTCGACAACCCCGCGAATCCTGACGCACATCGCAAGACGACGGCGCTTGAAATCATCGAGGACTTCGAGGGAAAGCTCGACGCGCTCGTGTTGACCGCTGGCACGGGCGGCACGGTGACGGGCACGGGCGAGGTGCTGAAGCAGCGCATCCCCGGCATCAAAATCTACGTCGTGGAACCGAAGGGCTCCCCTGTCCTTTCGGGCGGTCAACCGGGTCCGCACAAAATCCCCGGCACGGGTCCGGGATTTGTGCCGAGCATCCTGAACCGCGAGGCGTTTGACGAGATCCTGCTCATTGACGATCACGACGCCCAGATGATGGCGCGCCGCGTCGCCGCCGAAGAGGGCATTCTGCTCGGGGCGTCCGGGGCGGCGTCTGTCTTTCACGGTCTGCGCATCGCCGCGGCGCTTCCCAAGGAGGCGCGCGTGCTGTGCATGGCCCCGGATACCGGTGAACGGTATCTGTCGTCCGATTTGTACCAGAGTTGACGGGGCTTGCATCGAAATTTCGGCGCTGCAATCGCAAAGATAGGTCTCAAGACTCATGTGAGGAGTTCGCGGACCCGATATACTGACGGTGTGGTGTAGTTGACCTTGTTCTACACTGTACCTATCCCTGACTGCCCGGTCTGCGGGAAACCCCGTCTCAAGCGCGAGGCGGGGTTTTTTGTTTGTTTGAGGCTTGCGTGACAGGACGCGGAAGACTGACCCCGCATACCCCCACCCGGGTGCCGCGTCCGAGCGTGATGTTGGACGCGGAATCCGAACGAACCCGCCGAACAGAAAACGAGCGCCGCATGGCGCGGCGCCCGTGCCCTAGTCGGACAGTCCAGCCTGGAGCGTGCTCGTCATCTTCGCCAGGATCTTCGTGGCGGTCTTGATGTCCGACACCTTCTGCTGTTCAAGCTGCGTCATGTCCAGGAGCGCGGCGAGCAGCTTGCTGTTGTCTCCGGCTGTGTGGGCCTGCTCAAGGACTTGGAAGTCGGCGGATACCTCCGCCTGCGTGTACAGTGCATCCTCGAGATACGATACGACGGCCGTGGAATCCGGCGTCTGCTGCGTGAGGACATTGAGATCGCCCACCTGGACGAAGAGCTGAAGTGCGCTGATGTACGCGCTGAAGGCTGCCTGCAGTTGGGCCTGCGCCTGCCTGTCGCTCTGCGTGGCCTGCTTGTAGGACTGGAGCGTCTGCTGAAGCGCCTGATCGATGGCCGCGGGCGACGTCGGCAGGGACTGCGTCGGCAGCGGCGGATGGGAGATCTGCGTCGGATGAATGTTCTCATACGGCGCAATCGCCTGCTCAAACTGCGTGATGATCTGGTGGATATTCGGTCGAGTGCCATTGCCCGGGGGCGCACCGCCGGTTCCGTTGCCTGTGGCGTTGGCGACAGCCAAAAGCACGTTGCCCTGCGCGGTCTGCGCCTCGGCGGCAGGCGCTCCGGTGAACGACAGGAGGCTGACCGCCGACGCCGCGATGGCGAGAAAAAGACCCCGATTCACAGAAGTCACCTCGATTGTGTGGTATCACATTCATTCGTCACATCGAGGTGAAACTGTGGGGGTCTGTCGCAGGTCTCGCTCACTTTCCAGCGGACTGGCGCAATCGCTCCACGCCGTACGCCGTCAGAAACGCGGCCGCCGTGATGGCGAGGTGCTGCGAAAAGTGGACCGCCGGCAGCGCGTCGTCCATCACGCCCGGCAAATACGTGGCCGCGAGCGCCGCCGCGCCGACGTACGCCACACCGGCGTGCAACCATGGGGAAAGCTTCACGATTGCGCCACCTCCTCCGCATCGGCGGCGCCGTACTCGCGCTCCTCAGTTCGCTGGCGCGCCGCGCTCTGCGCCGCATAGCGGGCGGCTTCGAACCCTAGCAATCCGCCCGACACGAGGAACAGCGCGTGCGCCAAGGCATGATGAAGGACGGACGCGTCCGCCCACGCGTCGACGCTCGGCCACACACCTACGGCCCACGCGGCGAGGGCCACGACGACGGTCAACGGGATCTTCAAGGGCAATCGACCTCCCTGCGAGGGTTTCCAGACTGACGCTCCTTACAAGTTTGCTCGCAGAGACGAAAAGTTAAACCTGGCGATCTCGTCACGGCGCGCTCTGCCGGAATCGCCCGATGACCTCCGTCGTGTCGAGGATGGTGATGAACGCGTCCGGATCGAGCGACTGGACAATCTCCTTGAGATCCGCAATTTCGAGGTGCGTCATGGCGCAGAGCAGCACGCCGCGCTCGCGCTGCGTATACGCGCCATACGCGCGCATCACGGTCGAGCCGCGCACGAGCCGCTGGCCGATGGCGCTTGCCACCTCGCTTGGCTTCGAGGTCACGATGAGTGCCGTCTTCCGCTGCTGGAAGTGCATCAGGCCCGAGACAACGCGAGACGCGGCGTACATGCTGACGAGGGTGTACAATCCTGCGGGCACGCCGAAGACGAGCATGGACAAGAGGACGATGGCGGCGTTCATGACAAAGCTCACGGAGCCGATATTGCGCCCCGTCAGGCGATGCACCACGAGGCTCACGATGTCCGTCCCGCCCATGGAGCCGCCGACGCGGATGACGAGTCCCGACGAAAGGCCCGTGAGCACGCCGCCGTACAGGCTCATGAGCAGCAGATCCGTCGGCGTGGAAAAATGGAGTCGGACAAAGTCCGCGAGCGCAGAGAAGCCAAGGATGGCAATGCCGGTCTGAAAGATGAACCGGCGCCCGAGATATCGGTAGCCGAGGAGGAAGAGCGGGATGTTGAACACAAAGTACATGGTGCCTACGCCGAGGGCGGGGACGTAGTGATGGAGGATCTGCGCCACGCCCGTGACGCCGCCGGCGAGGATGTGGGCGGGGGTGAGGAAGTTGTTGACCGCGACGGCGCCCACCAAGTCGGAAAAGAGGATGACCGCGATGCGCCAGGTCCAATCGAGCGCGGGATGAGAGGCGCCGCGCATGCCCACCATGCGGCGCACGTCGTCGTATACGCGCATGACTCACGTCTCCCCATCGCACAGGCTTTGGCACCATTCTACACGCATTTGAAGGGCAATTGACGACAGGTTCGTGAAAGCTATGATCAAGCTAGATTCTAAGCCGTGAGGGACCGCGGGGCGGTCCGAGGAGGATCCGTGACGACTAAACATCAGCAAATCCTGGAGTATATCCGATCCCTGCCGGTTGGATCCCAGATTTCCGTTCGCAAAATCGCACGCGTGTTGAACGTGTCCGAGGGGACGGCCTACCGAGCCATCAAAGAAGCTGAGGCGGAGGGCTTCGTGTCCACGCTTGACCGCATCGGCACGGTGCGCGTGGAAAAGAAGGAGAAGGAGCAAATTGAGCGCCTGACCTTCGCGGAAGTGGTGCGCATCGTGGAAGGCACGGTGCTCGGCGGGAAAGAGGGCCTGCACAAGACGCTGAGCCGGTTTGTCATTGGCGCCATGCGCACCGAGTCCATCAGCCGGTATTTGAGCCCAGGGTGTCTCATGATTGTGGGCAACCGGGAGCAGGTCCAGCGCATGTCGCTCAAGAGCGGCGCCGCGGTGCTCATCACGGGTGGGTTCACGGCCTCGCCCATGGTCGAGAAGCTCGCCAACGAGTACCAATTGCCGCTCATCTCGTGCTCCTACGACACGTTCACCACCGCTTCGCTCATCAACCGCGCGCTGTACGACCGGTTGATTAAAAAGGACATCCTCTACGTGGAAGACGTGCTGCAAAATCAGCCGCTCGTGAGCCTTCGGCCTGACGACACCGTGCGCAAGTACTATCACCTCGTCGAGGAGTCCGGCCACTCGCGCATGCCGGTGGTGGACGCGAACGGCCGGCTCGTCGGCATCATCAGCCCGCGCGACGTGGCGGAGGCGGAGCTCGATGCCCCCGTCTCCCGGTACATGACGCGCAACCCGGTGTCCGTCACGCCGAAGACGACCATCGCGTCGGCCGCGCACCGGATGGCGTTCGAAGGCTTCGAGATCATGCCCGTGGTGAAGGACAAGGACGTGATTGGCGTGATCACGCGCCAGGACGTGATCCGGGCGCTGCAGATCATGAACCGACAGCCGCAGGTGGGGGAGACCGTCGAGGACGTGGTGGTGCGGGACTTCAACGTGGTGCAGACCCCGGACGGCTCCGCCGTGTTGCGAGGCCAGGTCACGCCGCAGATGACGACCTCGGGCGGTACGCTCGCGACGGGATCGCTCACGACCATTATCCAGGAGGCGGCGCGCGTCTGCCTGCGCAGGGCGCGGCACGTCGATATGCTGATTGAGAACATGACGCTGTATGTGCTTCGGCCCGTGCCGGTCGATACCACTATCGACGCGCGGGCGCGCGTGCTGAACGACGGGCGGCGCTATGCCAAGGTGGAGGTCGAGATTGCGGACAAGAACGACGTGTTCGCGAAGGCGCTCGTCACCGCGCAGTGGATCGAGAGGTGAGCACGGTGGACTTTGTGCACCTGCACGTCCATTCCGCGTTTTCGTTTCGCGAGAGCCTGTTGCGCGTGGAGGACATCGTCCGAGCCGCCAAAGTCTGCGAGATGTCGGCCGTGGCCATCACGGACACCAACGCCATGTACGGGGCGCTCAGCTTCTACCGGCTGGCGCGCGCGGAAGGACTTGCACCCATCCTCGGCATGCAGGTGTCCCTTGCCGTCGACGAGGAGGAGGTTGTGCCCGGGCGGGCAGCCGAATCGCTCGATACGGTCGTGGTGCTCGCCATGGGCTTATCGGGCTACCGCCGGCTCACGCGGCTTGCGACGAGCGCGCGCTGGAAGCGGCCGGTGCCGCACGTGACGCTCCGCGAACTCGCCGAGTATTCGGATGGGCTGGTGGTGCTCTGCGGCGGGCCGGAGTCGCGCCTGTTCGATGCTCTTGCGCGCGGCGAGGTGGAGGCGGCCGAGCGGCGGCTTTTGCAGGTGGCCAATGCCGTGCCCGCGGGGCAGTTGTTCGTGGAAGTGCAAGATCACGGCCTTCGGCGAGAGCGCGAGGGATTGCCTTCGCTCATGGAGCTCGCCAGGCGCTACGATCTGCCGCTTGTGGCGACGCAAGACGTCCGCTATCTCGCGCGTGAGGACGCGCCGTGGCACCGCGCGTACGCGCAGCTCGCGCGGGCGGATGCGGCCGAGCGGTTCGCGACGGACGAGTTTCACTTTGCGACGAAGGCGGAGATGGAAGACCGGTTCGCCAACTTGCCGGAGGCCCTCGGGCGGACGGCCGAGATCGCCGAGATGTGCGCGCTCGACCTGCCGCTTCATCAGGTGCGGATGCCGCGCTACGCGACGAAGGACGGGCGGCCGGCGGAGGAGGTGCTGCGCGAGGCCGCGCGCGCGGGCGCCACGAGGCGGTACGGGGCCATTGCGCCCGAGGTGGAGGAGCGGCTCGAGCGGGAGCTTGACGTCATCTGCCGCATGGGCTACGCCGATTACTTTCTCGTGGTGGCGGACTTCATCCGGTACGCGCACCAGCAGGGCATCTCCACGGGGCCGGGGCGCGGATCGGCGGCGGGCAGCCTGGTTGCCTACGCCCTTCGTATCACGGACGTGGATCCCATTCGGCACAAGCTTCTGTTCGAGCGGTTTCTGAATCCCGCGCGCGTGTCGCTGCCGGACATCGACACGGACTTCGAGTTTGAGCGGCGCGGCGAGGTCATCCGCTATGTGATGGAGAAGTACGGGCGCGATCGCGTCGCGCAGATCGGCACCTTCGGCACCCTGCAGGCCCGGGCGGCCTTGCGGGACGCGGGCCGCATGACGGGGGCGGACCCGGCGCTCGCCGACCGCCTGGCGAAGCTCGTGCCGGGCGTGGTGCACGCGTCGCTCGACGGCGCCTATCAGGAGTCCGCGGCGTTCCGGGAGCTCGTCGACGGCAGTCCGGATGCCCGGCGGCTGTTTGAGGCGGCAAAGCGGATTGAGGATCTGCCGCACCACACGTCCATCCACGCGGCCGGCGTCATCATCTCGCCGGAGCCCATCGCGGACTGGATTCCGCTCGATCTCGCCGCGGACGACACGCCGGTCACGGCGTATCCGATGGAGGACGTGGAGGCGCTCGGGTTCGTCAAGATGGATTTTCTCGGCCTCAAGACGCTGACGCTCATCGATCGCTGCCTCGAGTCGATTCGCAAGCGCACGGGCGCGTCCATCGACTGGCGGCAGGTGGACGAGGGCGACAAGGCCACGTACGCCCTGCTGACCCGCGCGGATACCAACGGCGTCTTTCAGCTCGAGTCGGCCGGCATGCGGCGGGTGTTGCGCGAGCTTCGCCCCACCAGCTTGGACGACGTGATCGCCGTCATCTCGCTCAACCGGCCGGGGCCGATGGAAAACATCCCCGCTTTTTGCGACGCGAAACACGGGCGCCGCCCCGTGACGTATCCGCACCCGGATCTCGAGCCCATTCTGGCGGATACCTACGGCGTCATCGTGTATCAGGAGCAGATCATGCAGATTGCGAGCCGGATGGCGGGATTTTCGCTGGCCGAGGCGGATCTGTTGCGGCGGGCCGTATCGAAAAAGAAGCGCGAGATCCTGGACGAGGAGCGCGCCCGCTTTGTCGACGGGTGCGTGCGGCGCGGGTACAGCGAGGAGACGGCGCGCGAGGTGTACGATCTCATCGTGCGCTTCGCGGATTACGGGTTCAATCGCTCGCACGCGGCGGCGTATGCGGTGCTCGCGTTTCGAACTGCGTATCTGCGGGCGCATTTTCTGCCGGATTTTCTGGCGGCGCTCCTCACGCTCTCGATGGGATCGCCGGACAAGATCCGGCTGTACGAGCAGGACGCGAGGCGCCACGGCATCCAGGTGAGGCCCCCTTCCGTCCTGCGGAGCGAGCGCGGATACACCGTGGAGAAGGATGGGAGCCTGCGCGCCGGGCTCATCTCCATTCGACACGTCGGGGAGGCGGCGGTCGATCACATCCTGTCTCTCAGGTCCGAGAAGCCGTTTACGTCGCTGGTCGATTTCCTGCGGCGCATCGAACCCCGCATCGTCAATCGCAAGGCGCTCGACAGCCTCTTTGCGGCGGGGGCGCTCGACGAGTTCTTCCCGGAGAACGCCTCGCGCGACGTGCGCCGCCAGATGTACGAGGAGGCGCTGTCGCGCGCGGAGGAGAGCCGCCAGTGGGCGGCGCTCGACCTGTTCGTCGAGGCGGAGGCGCAGTGCGCTTCCGAGGGGCCCGGGAACGCACGAGCCCCATCCGCCAAGCGCCTGTATATCCGGTATCGCAGTCGGGGCGGCGCGCAGGTGTTGCGGGAGATCCAGCGACTGCTCGCCATGTCTCCCGGGGAGACGGAGGTCGCGCTCTACGACGCCTCCACGGGCCGGGCGCGGCTGCTCGGCCCGCGCTATCGCGTAGAGGTGACGCAGGATTTGGTCGCTGCGCTCGAAGAGCGCGTGGGGCTTGGCAACGTTCGGCTGAAGTGAGGCTGGGAGCTCGCCCTGGTTTCTGCATGTGCCTGTTCGGACAGACATGGTATAATGCGGGCAAGAGTGATCATGATGCTTGCTAGGAGCGTAAGAGCCATGTGGACGGTCATCTACATTGCACCGACATCGCAGCAGGCGGAGCGGATTCGCCTGAGGATGACGGAGGAAGGCTTCCTAGTCAAGGTGAAGAAGTCGCGCGGCGCGAAAGAGCAATATGAGATTCTGATTC